>JBJMGS010000231.1:0-20538 GCA_045807785.1 Pyrinomonadaceae bacterium | reverse complement strand
TTGACCGTACTGCTGCCGCCAGTCCGGGCGCACTTCGTAAGTTTTGCTCGCGCTCTCGTCGCCCGGTTTCGCCTGCCCGCCTGCGCCCGCAAACAGCCGCTGCACCTCTGCCTTGTGTTTCTTGAAGTTCGGATTGATGAGCACCACATCCTGCGGGATGATGCCGCTCTCCGCGTCGAGACCGTCGAGTTTGATCCGGCGGAACTTCTTCATGAACTGATCCTGCGTTACGTCGCCGCCGGAAATCGTCGTGTCGTCCTTTACGAACGCCACGCGCTCGTCGCCGTCAGGGTCGTCCTCAGCCAGCTCGCGCAATGACTGCGTATGATCATAAGTCCACTCGCTCTGCTCCTTGCTCAGATCGATCCCATACTTCTCGCGCAGCACGTATGAAGGAAGGATGTAGCCGGAGACGGAGAGCGAGTGGACGAAAAAGAATTTGATCTTGTGCCTCACCGGCGCGTCCGCTGTCGTCCGCCCCGGCTCCGGGAGCGTCAGTTGCTGGATGTCTCCCGCCGAGCGGATGTGGGAGTCGGCGCGCACGAGGCAGACGGAGTTGTAGGTGAAGCGCGCGCCCGTCTTCGGCTGGCGCGCGGGCGCGGCGGCGACGGGAGGCTTGTCCGGTGGGGCGTCGTCGGTACGATAAGCATAAGCCGGACTTGCCGACTCGGTCGCGATGTACAGGTCGTCTATGTCCTTGAACCAGTCGGGCGACGTGAGCAGTTCGGCGACCACGCCGGGGCTCAGGATGGCGACGTTTAAGAGTCCGCTCTTGTACCAGTCCAGCACGTCGTCGTAAGCGCCATCGACGAGGCGGAAGCTGACCTTCATCTCGGGGTGCTGCTGGGCGAGACGGGCGAGGATTTGCTCGTAATCAAAGTGCGTCTTCTCCGAGCCGTTATAGTTGACGACGCCGATGCGTATGACGAGCGGCTCAGAGGACTTGGGCGTGGGCGTCGGCGCGGGCATCGGTGTCGGCACGGGCGTCGGCGGCGCGGCCGTGGCCGGCGTTGATCCCTCGCGCGCGCCCTCCGGCGCGGCCTGCGAAGTCGCGGCGGCTGGCTGGGTCGCCTGCTGCCCTCGCGCGGTGGGGGCGCGGCGCGCGGTCGTCTGGAAGAAGTCGGCGCAGAGCGCGAGCGAGAGGACGAGGAGCGTGAGTGAGAGGAAGCGGAGACGTCTGAGCATGTCTGGTGCCTCTGTGTGTCAACGTCTGGGCGACGGCGCGGGCGCGCAGTTGAGTCTGACGGTGTAACTTCAGAGCGAGCTGATCTGTGGGACTTTGTCCGGCGGCGCGCGAAGTCGGATCAGCGCGAGAAGCTTGAGGGTGGCGCGGGGTACGCGCCCGCAGTCAGTAACTTTGCGGCGCTATTTTACGCCTTACGTGCGGCGAGGCAAGGGAATTCCCACACGGCGCTGCTTCGCTCTCGGCGAGTTTGTCAGTCCCGGCCCGCGGCGATCTCGCGCACGCCTTCGACGAGCCGCGCGATCTCTTCATCCGTCGTATAGACGGCGCAGCCCGCGCGCACGAGTCCGTCTTCGCCGAGACCCAATCGCTCGACGACCGTTTGTGCGTAGAAGTCGCCGTGCGAGACGAAGACGCCGCGGGCGGCGAGCCGGCGCGCGACCTCGTCCGAAGCCATGCCCGCGAGGGTGAAGGCGGCGGTCGGCGTGCGCCGCGCGCCCGGCGGCACGCCGTAGAGCCTGACGCCCTCGACGCGCGCGAGACCTTCCCACAACATGGCAAACTGCCGCGAGGAGCGCGCGTGCAGCTCCGCGAAGGCGCAGGCCAGACGCTCGCGCCGCGCTGTGTTGTCCGCGCCCGGTGTGGCGTCTGCGGCGCGGCAGAGCGAGGCGAGGAAGTCAACGGCGGCTGCCGCGCCGACGATCCCTTCGTGATTGAGCGTGCCGCTCTCGGCGTTCTCCGGCACGTAGCCGGGCGCGGGTTTCAGCTTGTGGAAGTCGAGCGCGGCGAGCAGGTCACGTTTGGCATAGAGGACGCCGACGTGCGGGCCGTTGAACTTGTAGGCGGAGCAGGCGAGGAAGTCGCAATCCCATGCGCGCACGTCTGTGAGCGCGTGCGGCGCGTAGTGGACAGCGTCGATGAAAGTCAGAGCGCCGACGCGGCGTGCCGACTCGACGACCGCGGGCACGTCGTTGATCGTGCCGAGCGCATTCGACGCCGCGCCGACGGCGACAAGCCGCGTCCGTTCGTTGACGAGTCGCGCGAAGTCGCCCCAGTCGAGCTGCCCCGTCTCTGGGATCAGACGCACGGTGCGGACGGTGAGCGAGAGATCGCGCGCGAGTTCCCGCCACGGATCGACGTTCGCATGGTGGTCGAGTTCGGTGACGACGATCTCGTCGCCCGCGCTGAAGCTGCGCCCGAGCGCGCGCGAGAGGTGGAGCGTGAGCGTCGTCATGTTCGCGCCGAAGACGATCTCGTCCGCGGATGCGTTGAAGAACTCGGCGAACACGCGCCGCGCCTCTTCGAGCGCGCGGTCGGTCTCATGGCTCGTCGGATACTCCCAGTGCGTGTTGGCGTTGTGGTGGTAGAGGTAGTCCAGGACCGCCTCGCCCACGGCGCGCGGCACCTGCGTGCCGCCGGGGCCGTCGAAGTAAGCGACCGGCAGACCGGCGTGCGTGCGTGCGAGCGCCGAGAACTGCGCCCTGATCTCTTCGACCGGCGCGACGGTCGCGGCGACATCGCGCGCGCTTTCTCTCTGCGGGTTGAACATGATGCTTAGCTTTCGCCGGGCGCGGCTTGCCAACCGCCGCCGTTCCTTTAATACTGTTGCCGATCCATTCAAACCATTATGAGTCAGACGACGTCGATCTCGGAAACGGGTGCCGCGTGTATTTGATCCAACTGTTGCTGCCGGTTTACGACAACGAGAAAAACCCTTTCGGGCGCGAGGCGTTTGACCTGGTGCGCGAGGAGCTGGCGCACGAGTTCGGCGGCGTGACCGCCTTCATGAGCGCCCCGGCGGAGGGCGTCTGGCGCGAGGGTACGGGCGGCGTCAGCCGCGACGACGTGGTCGTCTTCGAGGTGATGTGCGAGCAGCTCGAACGCGCGTGGTGGACGCGTTACCGGGCGCAACTCGAAGAGCGGTTCCGCCAGGACTTGATCGTCGCGCGCTCGTGCGAGATTCAGCGTCTCTGACAGCGCGCGCGCGCCGCCGTCATGAGCGCATGACCCTGACGATCCTGCCGATGATGATGAACAAGAGCCCCAGGCCGATCATGAATAACATCAGCTTGCGGTTCGACCTGCCGTTGCGCACCTGAAGCGCCCCGCTGACCATCGCGGTCACGCCGAAGAACAGGACGAAACCGAAGAGCCCGAACATGAAGAACTCCATTTCGGGGCTGCCCTCGAAGGCGGCGCGCCCGCCCGGCGCCCTCGTCTGAAAGACGAGCTGCGCGACGTAGATCGTGATAGCGCCCATGAAGAGGAAGAGGAAGGCGCCGAGCAGGACCATCACCCAGCCGAGCCGGCGCATGGTTCGGGCGGCGACGACCGCGCCGCCGCAACTCGCGCAGCGCTTCGCCTCATCCATCGTCTCTCGGCCACAGCGCATGCAGACGCGCGCGTCTCTGGCGACAGGAAGCATGTTCGACTCCTCTCAAGTTTAGCGAAGACCGCGGCGCGGCGAGGCGGCGGATGCGCCTCGCCCTCTCCGGCGCGGCTCGCGCAAGATAATCTCGCCGCGCCCGGTTGACAAGTCCCGCGCCCCACAGCGCGCGCCGCAGGTTATCGCCCGCCTCTTCAAGCGCCCGCCAACTCCCGTCACGAAAAATAAAGCTCGCGATCCATTTTCTCGAATGATCCTTCTCGCCGCGCGAATGCGCGTTAGCTGTGTGAAGGGATGACCCGACACGGCGAAGGTCGCCCGATTCATAAATTGATAATTCAGGCGCGGCGGTTTCATCTAAACCCCGCCGCGCCCCGGTAGAGAAGGGGTTACAGCCATGATCAGCTTACGTCAAGTGCTCTCGACATCTCTGTCAATCGCCATCCTGTGCGGCTCGGCGGCGGCTCAGACGGCGGCCAATGCTACACAGTCCACGGCGGACGAGAAGTCTTCGTCCGCGAAGTCGGCGGCAACGCCCGCCGTGACGGCGTCCGTCTCGGAGGCGGGCGTGCGTTTCGCCGCGCCGGGCGAGGTCTTGCAAGTGCGCCTGCAAATCTACGCCGCGGCGGGCGAGCTGGTCTTCGACTCCGGCGCGCACTCGGGCGGCGTCATCGACTGGAAGGCGACCGACGTGCAGGCGGGACTGGCCGACGGCGCGTACCTGTGCGTCCTGACGGTTAAGGATTTGCACAACCAGCAGACGCAGAAGCTGGCGGCGCTCTCGGTCGAGGCGGGCAAGGTTGCTCTGGCGGGCGCGAAAGAGAATGAGCTGACGGCGGCGCAGGCCAAGTCGGTCGCCTCCGCGCGTGAGGCGTTGAAGGTCGAGCCGACTGAAGTGGCGGGCGCGATGACCGTCATGCGCGGGGGCAAGGAGCGCGCCGTCACGGTCGCGAGCCACGACGGCAGCGTCGGCGCGGTGACGAGCACGATGGGCGGGCTCTCGTTCCGCACGGGCGACTTCTTCGCCGGGGCCGAGGCCGAGCGGGTGCGCATCACGCCGGACGGGCGCGTCGGCATCGGCACGACCGACCCGCAGGCGACGCTCGACGTGGCGGGCACGGTGCGCGCGCGCGGCGGCATCGTCTTTGACGACGGCACGGTCTTGAAGTCGGCGCAGGGCGCGTCGCGCCTGGCGGCGTCCGTCGTCGGCGGCGACATCCCGACCCCCAACGTGGCGGGGACGGGCACGGCGAACCAGCTCGCGAAGTGGACTGACAACGCGGGCACGCTCGGCAGCTCGACCATCACGGAGGCGAACGGCTTCGTCGGCATCGGCACGACGAGCCCCGCCTCGATGCTCCACCTCGCCGGCCCCGCGGGCGTCAACGCGATCACTCTGAACACGCCGGGCAACGAGAAGTTCCGCTTCCAGACGGTGGCGGGCGTTAACAACTGGGGCGCCTTCACCCTCAACTCGACCTACAACTCCGGCTGGCAGCTCGACGAGACGACTACCAACGGCTGGTTCTTCAAGCTCGACACGCGGGGCGGCAACGCCGCGAACCGCGAGAACGGGCTGTGGCTCTACAGGATTCCGCAGGGGCCAAACCCGCACGTTGACGAGGCGCCGGTCTTCGGCGTCACCAACGGGCAGGCTTACTTCGCGGGCAACGTCGCCATCGGACTCGACACGCCGACGCAGAAGCTCGACGTGGCGGGCAACGTCAAGATCACGGGCGTGGGTAACGGGCTCATCTTCCCCGACGGCACGAAGCAGACGACCGCGGCGGCGGGCGGCGGCTCGATGACGGGCACAAGCATCGTCAGCGCCATCAACGACGCCGCGACCGTCGGCGCCATCGCCGACAACCGCCTCTCGCCGAACGTCGCGAAGCTCAACACGCAGAACGCCTGGACGGGACAGAACACCTTTGTCAACGGCCTCTCATCCAACGGCGTCGCGATCACGAACGTCGGCAACCCCGTCAGCGCGACCGACGCGACGAACAAGGCTTATGTGGACGCGAACTTCGTCAAGTTCGTCCCCGGCGCCGAGCAGCTCTCGGTCGGTGATGCCAACGGCACGGCTCCGATGATCAACCTACGCGGCGGCTCGACCTGCTGCTCCGGCCCCGGCGGCCACACACCCGCTTGGTTCAAGGTCTTCCAGAACGGCAGCTTCGTCGCCACCGGTAACCTCGGCATCGGCGTCTCGCCCATGCAGGGCAAGGGCTACCGCACCTCCTGGGATTCGTACAAGGGTGCCTTCCGCTCGGGCTACGCGGACGCGGAGTGGGATGACGCCAACGTCGGCTTCTTCTCGTGGGCGGGCGGCTCGAACTCGACCGCCATCGGCCTCTACTCGCTCGCCTTCGGCGACACGAACTCCGCCGAGAGCACTTCCAGCATCGTCTTCGGCAGCGGCAACCAGGTGAAGGGCGCCGCCGGGTTCTCGGCGGGCGCGGGCAACCGCGTGTGCGACACCTACGGCGTCGCCTTCGGCAACAAGGCGCAGTCGGGCGGCCCGCTCATCAACGGCAAGTGCGACCCCGACTCGTTCAACCTCCGCGGCCTCGCGGCCATCGCGATGGGCTACAACGTGACGGCGGATCAGGATCACACGATGGCGTTCGGCAAGTTCGCTTCGAACAACGGCTTCTCCGGCACGTTCGTCTGGTCGGACGGTTCGGCCACCGCGAGCGCGGACACATTCAAGAACACGGCGAACAACGAGTTCGCCGCACGCGCGACGGGCGGCTTCCGCTTCCGCACGAATTTGACGGGAACGACCGGGTGTAACCTGCCCGCCGGTTCGGGCGTCTTCAACTGCACTTCGAGCCGCACGACGAAGGAGAACTTCACGGGCGTGAAAGGCGAAGACGTACTCGCGCGGCTGCGCGGTCTGCCGGTCTCGACGTGGAACTACATCGACGAGGGCCGGCAGGTGCGCCACATCGGCCCGATGGCCGAGGATTTCTACCAGACGTTCGGGCTCGGCACGAACAACATCTCCATCGGCGTGCAGGATTTGGCGGGCGTCTCCATCGCCGCCGTCAAGGCGCTGGAAGCGCGCACGGCCAACCTACAACAGAGCAACACGCAACTCTCGGCGACCTTGCAGCAGCGCACGGGCGAGGTGGCGCACCTGCGCGCGCAACTCGACAACGTGGAGCAGCGCCTCGCCGCGCTCGAACAGGGCGCCCACTCGCAGCAGCCGAGCCGCGCCGCGAAGGCACGCGCCGCCCGCCGCTAACACCGGCGCGACGAGTCGTTACGGCAAAGGGAAGAGGCGCTTCCGGCGGTGTGCCGTAAGCGCCTCTTCCCTTATAACGATAATTAACCCGGCCCGCTCATGCAGACTTCAATCCACAGCGAAAGGAGAGATGATTAAAAGAGTGCTGTCGCGGTCTCGGGTTGAATGAGTGGTTAGATGGCGGCCTGGACTGACTACTGTGTTGGTGAAGGCAATCGTTCCATTTGATAAACCTTCTGCTTGGCCGGAGTATCTCCGGTGGTAGGCCACTGTAACACCGCTTTCCAAAGGTTCTCCGATTGCCTCTCCCAACGGAATGTATTACGTGCGCGAGTTACCGGCTCGAATGTGATCGAGTTCTCATCAAGCTGAGTGGCGACCCAACGCGCCCCTTCGCCCGAATTACTTAACTGTCCATCCCTCAGTTCAAATCGCGTAACTTCATCTACTTTACTTAAGCTTGCCTCAGAGAAGCTTTCGACGACAAGCGTTGAGTCGTTCTCAAAATGATAACGCTCGAAAAAGGGTTTCTCGACGTCGCCTGTCCCGCGCCACGTCCCCTCAATCCAACGAAGGCACTTCAGGTCAGACGTAGAGATAAGTTTGGGCGTCGGCTGAGCCGGCCCTGATTGAGTACCATCGGACGGCGCTGTACCCGCGCACCCGGCAATATTAGGAAGCACCATTGCCGCCAACACCCCAGCTACAAGCAGCAGGCGTTGTGATTTCATCTCACTTAACCCTCTCGCTTTAATCTTAACCAATCGTCTCTGGTAGCCATCTAACGGTAGAGTTGGTGCGGCGGTGCGAATTCAATCAAACATCGCCGGACGAATTAAGTGACGAAACACCCTCCCGACGCTCGCGCCCGACGATTTGTCAGGCGGCGACTGTCGCCCACTTTGTCACGGATATATTTAAGCCGGGCGTTAATGTCTCACCGGATCGATTCTCTTCAGGAAGTCATCTACCGTGCTCTCCCATAATGCCGCATTGGTTGCCACATCATGACCGATCGGCAGCGAGTGCTCGGTGACATAAAAGTACTCGCCCTGCCCGCCGGCCTCACGCCACGTCCGGAAAAACTCGCCCCGCGAAGTGGCTTCAGCGTAGTAGGGATCGCGGGCGGCATAAATCCAGACCGTGGGCGACGTCGCTCGTTTACCGGCGCGCTTGAGCAGCACCGTCTGGGCGTCCAGCCGCAGCTTGTTGTCGGCAGGCGGATATTTGTCGCTGACCGAAAGCCACCCGCCCACGAAGTTGATCACACCTTTCACGAGCGCGGGCCGCTCACCCGCGATCATTAAGGACAGAAAACCACCGCGCGAGATGCCGCCGAGCAGGATTTTCGCTTGCCGGGAAACGAGTCGTCCCAGGATCAACTGATCGATGACCGCGTTGCTGTCCAGGATGGCTTCGCGGAGCCCTCGGTCGGTGAGCGCCGCCTGCTCTGCCAGAGTACATTGACCTAAGTAATACGCACATTCCTCGACGTAGGTGCCGCTCGACTCGCCGCGCCCACGACGCGTCGGGGCCACGAGCGTGTACCCGCGTGAGATAAAAAACCGAATGACGGAGGGCGGCGGCGTGCCGCCCGGTTCCTGCGGCGAACGAATCATGCCGCCGGTCGAGCCGTGGCTGAACAGCACAACCTCGTGCCGATCATTCTTGATGGGACGATAGACGTAAGCCACCAGGCGGATCGTGCCTTTGTCCTCGGCGTCGTGAACAGCCCGCGTGGCCGCCATCCGCTCGAACGTGTAATCACGTCCGTAAACGAAGTCGGGCTCAAGCGCCTGCGCCGACAAGGCTGTGGCCGTTACCACGAGCATCAGGGTCGCAATCAAAACTCGCATGGTTAGGTCCTTAACTGAAGGAGAGGTCGCCGCCCGAATCAACCGGGCGCGGGCGAGCAGCATTCCCCTTGAGCGCGAGGAAGAATGATGAAAGTCGCGCTATCCTGTGCTCCGGTTCAATGAGTTGTTGGGTGCAACCCATGCCGCCGTCTTGAGCCAGTCAATCGCTTGTCACACTAGTGAAAGTCGGAGAAATCGGTGTCGAGGTCTAGCGCCGTCGCGGCAGTATCCAGGTCGGCTTGTTTGAAGAAGAACCGCTTCGATGGGTTCGATTTGGCAAAGTAACGCACGACGATGTCCGTGATCTTTTCGTCCACACTCTTTCCGCTCTTCACTTTGAATCCCAGCCGCTGAAGGAGTGCCAGAGAACCCTCGGCCCCGCTGCTATGCCCGGTATCGCCGACAATTGCGAAGACCGTCGTCTTCTTCTTAACAGCGTGAACGACGCAGAAGTCGCCGGTCTCAACGCCCTTGGTTTTGGCGCTAGTGGCGAGCACTGTGTAGTTGATCTCCGATGCATTCACGTACCGCCGCGGATCGGACTTGTTGGGATTGTTGATGTCGTGGTAAGCGGTCGTCGAAATGTAGAAGCCGGGGGCGGGATCGTTTGCCCCTTGAATGATGGGTTTCCCATTCTTGTCGATGAGATATCCGACGATTGCCCCTGACCTTTTTGCACCCACGTGGGCATTGAGTTCAAAGTCCAGAGCCTTCTTATCATCCGGGCCGTAGGACGTCGGAGCCCCGTCAACGTCCACGCTCATTGGGACGACGATCTCTTTGTCTGCCTTTTTGCTCATCGCGTTACCTCGAAAGTTTCTAGTTGAAAGAAATCAGCGGCGGGCGTCCATGCAATGTCCATGAGAGCGACGCTGTGGCGCGAGTCCGCGGCATGCCGAACGTTAGGCCGCTTGGATCAGAACTTCAGGCAGGTCAGCGGGAATCCTCGACTCGCATGTACTGCACTTCTAACGCCGGGTTCGCACTCTCATCGAGCAGCGACATCGCGCGCGTCCAACGCCCCCGGACGAATTCGTCGTAGATGCGGACGCGGTATCTGGAGACACCACGGTCGCGACGGTCGGGGGTGACGCTCAGCTCGGCGCCGCGGAGCGCGTAGCGCCCATCCGCAACGCTGGAGGACGTCCTCTCGAAAAGCCCCATGCTCGTGACGCTCCCGAGACCAAACTCGTACCGGCCGTCGGCCATGAACTTGTACTGGGCGATGCCGAGGCGCTGGCTGTTACGCCACGTCCCCTGAAGGTCTCGGGATAGCGCCTTGCCGCCGTCCGAGCTCCAGCCGCGCGGGCGGAGGCTGTAGAAGAGACGTGCGAAGGCGAGATCGTCCAGCGTGCAGTGCGCCGGGTTCCCGACCCCCCAGACGATGTTCACCCGCCCCGCCCCGGCCGGGAACGCCATGGTCATCGCTGCGGCGTACTCGTAGCTTCCCCCGACGAGTCTTTGCACATCGGTGCGGAACCAGAAGAAGGGCCACCCGGCGCCCGCGGTGCCTCGCAGCGCGTTGTAGTCATCGCTCTTGAGTTGCCAACCTGGTAGCGCTTCGAGGAGGGCGGCCCGGGCGTCTGCGTCGAGTGTGCCGCTCGAAGGGCGAGCCGGGCTGACGCCATAGGCGCACGGCGTCTTCTCGTCAATCGTCGTCGGGGTCAGCACGACCATGCGCCCCTCCCGTCGCGCGGCGTAACCGGGCGGCACGTCGAACTCGACCTCGATGTCGCCGGCCGGAGCCGAGCCGGGCACTGGCGCCGCGGCACCGGGCTGACCCGGCGTGATGTTCAGGCTACCTAAGAACGCGTTGACCTCGCGCAGGGCATCGTCTCCGGCGACCAGGGTCAGCACACCGATGGCACGACCCCGCCCCACGATGGCGGCGAGCGTGATCGTCGTCAACGTGCCCTGAGCGTCCACCCGCCGGCTACCCGCAGCCACCACATAATCGCCCTCGCGCTGAAGCTGCGGTTGCGGTGCCGGCCCGGGCAGAGTCGGCTCGACGCGCGCACGCCACATCCGGACGAACTCGTCGGCGGCGGGGCCGGTCGCCGCGTAGCTCGCGTAGAAAGTGATCAGCCCGATCCCGCTCGGGCGCCGGTATGCGATCCCATCCGGTAACGCCTGATTGACCCAACCGCTCGGTGGCGTATAGGTCAGGAACTCGAACGTCTGGGCAGATGCTTGGCCGGCGAAGAGGGTCACACCGGCCAGCAGGCTCAGCACTGTGTGGCGGAAGCTGTTCGACATGTTCTCGCTTCACCTCGTATGGTTAGCGCTCAACGGTCGAGTTGACGCGGCGGTGCGAATTCACGAACGCAGCGCCGGACGAATCAAGTGACGAAACACGCTCTCGCGGCTCGCGCCCGACGAGTTGTTATGTTGCCCTGAATGAGGTATGCCCCAGACGTGCGGGTCATTCCTTCTTTTTTCCGTATTGCTCCAGGCACTGATGCAAGGGGTCGCCCTCTTTGTAAATGCAATTGCAGAAGCGCAAGCAGTCTTCGGGGCGAGCATTATTGCGGCATCCGTTCGTGCACTCGAGTTCAGAATTTCCAGGCCGGATGTCGTACACAAAAGCGTTGACGATGATCACTGCGGCGACGACTGCGGCGACGCCTCCAAAAAATACCCAGGGAAACTTGCGGGACATCTTCTGCTTTGATGTGGTCCCGACGTCGCTCGATGACGCAAAGGGCAGAACGTATTTCAGCCGCGCGTAGTCCCAACACAGCAGATACAAGTTGGCCAACACCATGAGCGTCGTGATGCGAGTGCCTTCAAAGCGGGTCGCATAGGCCAACACACAAATGTTGAAGATGATCGGGAAATAAAGAATCGCTCCCAGCAACGCCGTCCTCGGGATGAGCAACAGCAGCGCCACCGTCAACTGGCCTACGCCGATAAACCTGTAGTAAAAGCCGGTCAGGTATAACGCGTCGAAATAGTGGCCCAGTGGATGATTCGAGGGCAACCCGGTGAACCGCTCTCCCATAACTTTTACTATGCCAGAAGGGATAAACCCCAGGGCCAAGGCGACGCGACAAAAGACGGCGAAGTAGCGCAACCATTGGTTCCTCTTACATTCATCGTAGAGATGTTCAAGGTTGGCCAGGAGGTTCATCAGATTCAAATCAAATGGGTGCGGTACGCTCCAATTCCGGCGGCAAAATGCTTGAGTGGACGCGGCCGCGCGGTAGCGCCAACTTTCGTTTACAAAAGCTTCTTGAGAGATACGCTACCGCGGCTTGCGTCCAACGATTTGTTAGCTGACACCCAGCTGATTTTCGGATTATCGCACTGCGAAGTCACGCATGTACGGGGCGATATTGTTCGCGATGACGCGGAGCTCGGCGTTGGTCAACGGGACTCGTTGGAACGCAGCCCACCCTGCCTTGGGGTACGCGAGCGGGCTCGCGGCCGCATCCGAGCCGTAGAGTACCCGCTTGACGCCGATTTGGCGGATGCGCGTAGCGATATGCTGCAACTCATCCGGCAGCATGTTTGGTCGCACCACTACGCTCACGTCGAACCACACGTTCTTCATACGCGAATCATGCTTCGCGATCGCGTCCGTGAACACGCTGAGCGCCGCATCCGTCGCCGCGTCGAAACCGCCCGCCCCGGCCAGGTGCGCAATCTGCACCGGCACATTTGGCGCCGCCGCGAGCAGCTCGTTCAGAAACACATGTGCCTCATCGGCCCCATACTTCCGCTGGTTATCGATTGACGTGCGCAGGTGCACCACAATCGGCATGTGATAACCGTTCGCAGCCCTGAAGACCTTCTTGACTTGCGCCACGTCATTCGGATTATCGAGATCAACATCGGAATTGCCGAAGTGAAGCTTCAGCCCAAAGTGCAGCTGCCGATCTTTGCTGCAGCGCGCCAGCTCCTCAAGCGCGTACGGTTTCAGCGGGTTGAAGCTGCAGAATGCGCGCAATCGGTCTGGGTATTGCGCGACCTGCTGCGCAGTCCAGTCGTTCTCGGCCTTCACATGCTCGTATTCATTTTCGACGGGTGCGCGGCTTGCCTTGCCCCATGTGTACGCCACTGACAGCACGAGCGCGCGCCGAATGCCTGCTGAATCGAGGAGTGCGACAAGGTTGCGCGCGTCGATGCCCGGCGACTTTGGATTACCAGTGACGAGGGCTGCGGCGGCCGGACTGAACAAGTGCTGGTGGTAGTCGATGGCCGGCGCCTGCTGAATCTGCGTCGCCGGCGCAGACTCTGTCACTGGAAGGGTCGATAGAATCAAAAGGATGGTACAAAGACTAATTCGCATAAGTTTAGGATCAGTGCTGTGCAACCTATCGGCGTCAGCTAACGCCCGGCATCACCCGCCGCTGGAATGCTACAACGAGTCTTAGTCAGTGTTGCACTTCAAACTTGATGTCAGGCCGCCTTGGCTACTGCCCGCCGGGCGAGGAAGATACCAACTCCAGTTTGGAAGTCTTCACGTCGATAAGCGGACCTAACTCATAAACATTCCTGTAGCCATAGCTGTAGAGGGCGATGTAGGTAGAAAGGTTCAACGAGGCGGTCGGGAGCTTCGTCGGGAACGGCTTCTCCGCGCCCAGAAAGTTGTTGTTGCAGTAGATCAGGATGCGCGCGTCCCTGTCCGGGATCGTCTGCCTGAGGCTCTCGACCGCTATGTCGGGGAAGCTCAAGTTGATCGCCCCTTTGATGTGCAGCTCGTCATATTTCTCGCTGCTCCGCGCGTCCAGGATGATCACCCCCGGCTCCCGACTCATCCGGATGAACTCCTCTTCGGAGAGCCGACGCGTCTCCCGATGCCGCGCGGCCTCTGCGGAGACACGGAGGTAGCCCTCCATATCAATCGCCGGGTTAATGGCGGTTGACCTGCCTTGGCCGCTCGCACCGGTCAAGCCGCACAAAATCGCAAATGCCAAGAGTAACAACCAGTGTTTCATATCGTCCCCCCCTTCTGCCTGAAGAACGAGTCAGATATAAAACGCTTGCAGCCGAACTTTGCCCCAGTCACTCATAAGTTGGCGGAGGCATAACTACCGATTCACCCGAACCGTTCCAGATAATACTCCCAATCGGCGTGTTATCCGTACCTCTTCCAGATGACTCCCGTTGGCTGTGTAAGCGTGTCCTGTGCGGTCAACCTCAGTCGTTGGGGGCATCCTCCTGACGCGCTCGCTCTCTCCGCGTGACTCTCTTCGCCGCCGCACGACATTTCTCATTCCGCCCGTTATAATTGTCTTTTCAAACGAGACGAACCTGATCACGCCGAAGGAGTGGAATAAGAACACCGTGGAGAAGATCGCCAAACGCCCCGACCGCATCCGGTTCGCGGGCCGCACGCTCTACTTAACCGAAGAGACCGCACTCATCCGCCGCCAACTCGAAGCGGGCGAAAATCTCGCGCACGACGAAGCGCGCCCGCTGATGAACAACATCTCGACCGACGAGATCACGCCCGGCTGGGTCTGCTTCTATTACGACGAGACCCTGGGCGAGTACGTCTATGTCGGGATGCGCGAGGGCGCGGTCAAGAAGGACGAGGTGAAGCAGGGCGGCTTCGCGGTCGTCGTCTCCGGGCTCTCGAAAGGCTGCGGCTCGTCCAGAGAGACCGCGCCGTTCGCCGAGAAGGCCGCCGGGATCGAACTCGTCATCGCCAAAACCATCGAGAAGATTTACGGCCAGAACTCGCAGAACATCGGCCTCCTGACCTCGACCGACTTCGGCCTCATCGAGAGAATCGAACGCGGCGAGGAGATTCCGCTCGCAGAGTTCACGCGCGGGCTCGACCCCATCTCCCGCGACATCGTCGAGTACGGTGGCCTCTTCAACTACAACCGGGCGCGGCTCGCAGGCCACGTCTCGCCGCCGCCCGTCGAGACTAAGCGGCGACCGATGAACATCGTCGAGAAGATCGTCGCGCGCCACGCCTTCGTCAGCGCGGGGCGCGTCGGCGTCGAGGCCGTCCAGCCCGGCGACGCGCTGTTCGCCGTCGCGGACGTGCGCTTCTCGCACGAGTACGTCACGCCGATGGCGGAGTCGCTGTTCAAGCACGCGCTCGGCGCGGACGCGCGCGTCACCGAGCCGGAGTCGGTCTATGCCTTCCGCGATCACCTGACGTTTCTGGGGCGCGTCATGCCGGAAGAGAAACGCCGGATGGGGCTGCTCGACCGTGCGAACGGTCTCGCCACGACGCAGGAGAGTTTCACGACCGAGCAGGGCATACGCCTCTATGGCGGGACGGAGGAGCGCGGGTCGGAAGCGATCTGCCACAACGCGGTCGTCGAAGACATCGCGCTTCCGGGTCAGCTCGTCATCGGGACGGACTCGCACACCTGCATGGCGGGCGTGCTCGGCTGCTTCGCCTTCGGCGTCGGCTCGACCGACATGGCGAACGCCTGGTACACGAAAGATATCCGCGTGCGTGTGCCGGAAGTCGTCCGCTTCACCCTCACGGGCGAGAAGCGCGCCGACGTTTCAGCCAAAGACGTGATGCTCAAGATTCTCTCGACCGACTACATGAAAGAGGGCAAGGGCATCGGTCAGGTCCTGGAGTTCGCGGGCGAAGGCATCGCCGACTGGCCGATTGACGAGCGCGCGACGCTGACCAACATGGCCGTCGAGGCCGGCGGCTTCACCGGCATCATCGAGCCCGACGAAGTGACTTTGGAATATTTGACGCGCACGCGCGGGCTCGACGCCGAAGAGGTGCGCAAAGGGTTCCTGCGGAGTGACGAGGACGCGGAGTACGCCGCGAGTTTCGAGATCGACCTGAGCGAGATTCGCCCGATGGTCGCGACACCCGGCGATCCGCGCAACGGCGTCAACATCAAAGACCTCGCCGCCGAAGTGAAGATCGACGCGGCCTACGGCGGGTCGTGTACCGGCGGCAAGATGGCCGACATGGACATGTACGCGGCGGTTCTCAGCCGCGCCGTCGAGGAAGGCCGACGCGTCGCGCCGGGCGTGCATCTCTACCTGCAATTCGGCTCGCAGAAGATCAAGGAGTACGCGCGGCAAAAGGGTTACATCGAGTTGTTCGAGCGCGCGGGCGCGGAGTTGATCGACCCTTCGTGCGGCGCGTGCATCAACGCCGGGCCGGGCGCGTCGAAATCTGCGGAGACGGTGACGGTCTCGGCGCAGAACCGCAACTTCCCCGGCAGGAGCGGGCCGGGCCAGGTCTATCTCGCGTCGCCGTATGTCGTCGCGGCGTCGGCCATCGCGGGTCACATCGTCGAGCCGGAAGAGTTTTTAAGAGAGCGCGAGGAGGAGTTGGTCGGCGCATGAAGGGCATCGGCACGGGACGACTCTCCCTGGATCACGCGCCGAAGTATGAGCGCGTCGAGCGCGAGCGGCGCTACCTTTTGACGCGGCTGCCCGAAGCGCTCAGCCTGCAAGACCCGCACGCGCAGATCACAGACAACTACATTACGGGGACGCGCCTGCGCCTGCGCAAGAGCCGCTGGGTGCCGACGAACGAGTGGACGCTCAAGCTGACGCAGAAGCACGCGCCCCAGCCGCCCGATTTCTCGCGCACGCTGATCACGAGTTTTTACCTCAACGAGTATGAGTACGAAACTCTGTCCGTCTTCGAGGGCAACGAGCTGCGCAAGAACCGTTACCCCTTCGAGCACGAGGGACGTATGTTCTCGGTGGACGTCTTCCTCGGCTCGCTCTACGGGCTCATCCTCGCCGAGACGGATTTTGTGACCGACGCGGAGATGGAAGCCTTCCCCGCGCCCTCGTTCGCCGAGCGCGACGTGACCGGCGAAGCGCCCTACACCGGCGGTCGCCTCGCCTACACGACCATCGACGAGCTGCGCGAAAGGGGAGAAGGGAAGGATGAAGGATGAAGGATGAAAGAAAGACTATTCAACTTGAGCCATCACGCTTTCATCCTTCATCCTTCATCCCTCATCCCTTAACTAAGCTGCGCTGCTTCTTCTAAATCGTTAACATGCCGCCAGCCTCGCCAGTCACGGTCTTCACCATCGGGCACGGTCGCCACGCGTGGGCGGACTTCCTCGCGCTCTTACAACAACACGAGATCGAGTTGGTCTGCGACGTGCGCAGCGCCGCGCGCTCGCGCTGGCCGCAGTTCAACGGGCAGGTGTTGGAGGCGGCGCTTCTGCGCGCGCGCATCGGCTACGAGTGGCTGCCCGAATGCGGCGGCAAGAAGATCGCGCCGCCCGCGGAGTTGGCGCGCGGGCTCGACCGCATCATCGAACTCGCCGCGGACGCGCGTACCGCCATCATGTGCTCCGAGTCGCAGCCGCTCACCAAACACAAGCAGCCGCGCGCCAACTGTCACCGCGTCGGGCTGCTCTCCGTGCCCTTGCGCGAGCGCGGCGCGCGCGTCGTCCACATCCTGCCCGACGGCTCGACTCTAGAGACCGACGAATCGCTCCTGCCCTCCATCTGGTGAGCGAGACAGTCTTGACGAACCCGACAGCCTGCGACTAAAGTGCCGCCGTTCGGAGCCCGCCGCCTGAACGGTAGACTCCCGCGCCTCTGCCGCCTCAAACTCTTTCCTGCGTGAACGCAAAGGGGCACGGGCTCGCCCCCCGACACGCATCGCGCGCCGCCTCGCCCGTCTCGACTCCGCGCGATCTCACGCCCCTCTAGTCGAGCCTCTCTCACCAGCCCAGGAGGACACAACCGATGTGCGATCAGTCTTCTCACCACGTTTTCTGTAGCATCATCCCGCCCGAGATGTTGAAGAACCTCGCCAAGAACGGCACGGGCGCGCAGCAGGACGCGGCCTTCTCCACCATCAGCCTCTCGGCGCAGTTGCGCGGTCGGCGCGAGGTGATCAATAACGTCGCCCTCGTCGGCGCGGTGCCCGCCGGCGGGCTCCGGCGCACGGTCTATAACGCGGGCGGGCAGATGACGCTGCCCGGCAAACTCGTCCGCGGCGAAGGCGACGCGAAGACGAACGACAAGGCGGCGGACGAGGCTTACGACTCGGCGGGCAAGACCTACCAGTTCTACAAGCAAGTCCTCAATCGCAACTCGATTGACGACCGGGGACTGCGCCTCGACTCCTCCGTCCACTACGGCTTCCAGTTCAACAACGCCTTCTGGAACGGGCAGCAGATGATTTACGGCGACGGCGACGGCTTCATCTTCAACCGCTTCACCCTCTCGCTCGACGTCATCGCGCACGAGCTGACGCACGGCATCACGCAGTACGAAGCAGACCTCATCTATCAGGACGAGCCCGGCGCGCTCAACGAACACTTCTCCGACGTCTTCGGCATCCTCACGCTCCAGTACGCGAAGAACCAGACGGCGCACGCCGCCGAGTGGCTCATCGGCAAAGGGCTCTTCGTCCCGCCCGCCTCGCACAAGCCGGGCGTCCACCGCACGGCGCTGCGCTCGATGAAGGCTCCGGGGACGGCCTACAACGATCCCGGTATGCTCGGACCCGACCCGCAGCCCGATCACATGAGCAAGTACGTCACCACTTCGGACGACAACGGCGGCGTCCACATCAACTCCGGCATCCCGAACAAGGCGTTCTACAACTTCGCCACGAGCCTCGGCGGACGCGCGTGGGAGAAGGCCGGCATGGTCTGGTACACTACGCTCTGCAACGAGCTGGGTTCTAACGCCACATTCCAGGAGTGCGCGACGAAGTCGCACAAGGTGGCGAAGGCGATGTACGGCGACGCGGTGGCCGACAAGCTGCGCGCGGCGTGGAGCGCCGTCGGGATCAAGATCGCGGGCGCGGCGACGGCGAACAAAGCTGCCCAGAAGAAGCCGCCCTTGACCGCCGCCGCGAAAGGCGCGAAGAAGAAGGGTTACAAGTAGGCGCCGCGTGCGGTTCGTTGGACGAGCGGCGTGGCGGGGAGAAGAAGCGATGCGCATCAACTTCAAACGTTCCGGCGGGTTCGCGGCGCTGCCCGCGCTCTCGCGCCCCGTCGTGATCGACACGGACGAACTGCCGCACGACAAGGCGCAGGAAGTGAAGGGGCTGGTCGCGGCGGCGCGCGCCGCCGACCACCCTACGCCCGGCGACGGTGGCCAGAGTCGAGACGCTTATAACTACACGGTCGAGATCGAGGACGGTGGGGCGAAACACGTCATCCAGACGCAGGACGGAAACGTCCCGCCGCCGCTCCAGCCCCTCATCAACTGGCTCAGCCGCGCGCACGACGAGGCCATCCGCGGCGGCGCGGCAAAGACGGACGCACCGAAGGCTTGAGCGCCCCGTTATCAACGCGCGACACACCGATCCGGCTTCTACACAACACGACGCGCGACCCTTCAACCTTGAAGGGTCGCGCGTCGTCGTTTGATCAGCCTATCGTCAGTCCGCACCGGCGGGTGCGACTTCCGTGCGCGCGTAGTCGCCGGAGTGCGTGCGCGCGAAGTAGGCGGCGAGCAGGAAGGCGACGAACATGATCCCAGCCGCCGCGCCGAAGGTATGGAACATCGAGCCGTCGCTCAGGTTGTGCGGCTTGCCGTCCGCGCCCTGCGTCACGACCGCGCTGTAGATGAGCCACGCCGAGAGCGCCGGACCGACCGCGCGGGCAAGGCTCGCCACCGACTGCGTGACGCCAAGCACGCCGCCCTGCTCGCCCACGCCTGCGCTCTTCGACGCGAGCGAGGTCAAAGACGGCGTAGCGAGCGAGTTGCCGACGGCGAAGAGCGCGCCGACGCCGAGCAGCACCAAGAGCCCCGTGTGCGGGCTCGTGAACGGGATGGCGAGCAGGCTCCCGGCGAAGAGGAACGCGCCGACGACCGTCAGCGGCAGCTCGCCGAACTTCCGCGCGAGCCGACCGATCAGTCCGCCCTGAATGATCGCGCCGACGATGCCGACGAACATGAACATGTAGCCGTTGTGCAAGGCGTCGAAGCCGAAGCGGTACATTGTAAACAGCGCGAAAGAGGTCGTCATGATCGAGAAGGCGACGACGAAGAGGAAGTAGATCGTCAGGACGTAGGCGAGCCGCGAATTCCTGAGCGAGCGGAAGAGCTGCGACCACCGCCCCGTGGCGGCGGAGGCGCGCGCCGGGTGATCTGGCGTCACGGTTTCGGGCAGAGTGAAGTAGAGCAGCGCGGCGTTGGCGAGCGCCATGCATCCGGCGAAGATGAAGGGAACGCTGATGCCCCACTTCGCGAGCACGCCGCCGATGGCCGGCCCGAACGTGAAGCCGAGACCGAACGCCGCGCCGATCAAGCCCATCCCCTTCGCGCGATCCTCTTTCGTCGTCACGTCGGCGATGTAGGCTTGCGCGGTCGAGATGTTGCCGCCCGTGATGCCGTCGATGATGCGCCCCGCAAAAAGCATCCAGAGCGTGCGCGCGAAACCCATGATCAGAAAGCCCGCGCTCGTGCCGAGCAAGCTCAGGAAGAGGACGGGCCGCCGCCCGTACTTGTCCGAGAGTCTGCCGAGGATGGGCGTGAAGACGAGCTGCATCACCGAGTAGGACATGAAGAGCAGACCCACCATGCGCGGGCTCGCGTTGAACCGTGTTCCCTCGACGTAGTACGGCAAGACGGGGATGACGATCCCGAAGCCCACGAGGTCGATGAAGACCGTGACGAAGATGACGACGAGCGGGGAACGCCTCATAAGATGCCGGGTGCCGGGTGTCGGGTGTCGGGTCGGCAGATAAGGCGGGTCATAACTGACACCCGACACCTGTCACCCGTGTTTTACCGCCTGCGCGCGCGCGGGTCTTGCAGCGAGTAGTCGATGGAGGCGCGACCGCCGCCCGTGATGAGGAGAGCGAGACACATGCCGGAGAGCGCGATCGTGAACTCCATGCCGGCGGGCAGGAAGAAGCCGCTCTTCAAGTGGACGCCGATCATGGCGGTCAGCATCACGCACAGGAGGAAGAACGCGCCGACGCGC
>JBJMGS010000230.1:0-3754 GCA_045807785.1 Pyrinomonadaceae bacterium | reverse complement strand
CTCAAGCTCTGTTTCGGGATCGCCGAAGACGAGGCTCAGCAGTTGACCCGCGCCGATGAGCAACAGCGTCGCGCCCAGACAGATGAAGACTTCGAGCACGCCGAAGCGCGGTGACCAACGCCAGCCGAGCGAGCCCCAGAAGGGTCGCTTGCGGAAGCCCGTCACAATCGCCCACGCGAGCGCGAGCGTCGCGAGGTGCGCCGGGATGATAGCGATGATCGAGAGCAGGATCGCTGTAGGGCTCGTCGCGAGCTTTATGATCGTCTCTGAATCGGTCGCGTGCTGTGTGAGTATATAGGGGACGACAAAGATCAACTGAACGATGCCTTGGAATAAGAAGAGCGAGATGGTAACAGCGAGGGCGGCGAATACCCCCCAATGCGGTCGGTCGGGGTCTATCGCGGGCTCGCCCTCCTGCGACGTGGGCGCGTGCGCGGCTTGCGCCGGGTCGTGTTCGACTTCGACGATGCTCGGCTCGATGAAGGCTGCGCGTGTGTCGCTCGGTGTGTCCACGGTGTTGCGAGTTTAAGAGACGGGCGGGAGAAAAGGCAAAAGTGAAAGCGCGAAAGGCTTTGACAGAGGGAAGACTCGCGGCGGCGGCGAACGCGCCCGTCTTCGCCCACGCCTGCGCTACCTGCGTCCCATCGCCTGCGCCGCGAGTTGCAGGCCGATGATCGTCTTGGCGTCCTCGATCTCGTTCGCCTCGATCAGCTCGAAGGCGCGCTCGAACGAGACGCGCACGAGTTCCAAATCTTCGTCGTCTTCCGGGTGGCGCGCGGTCTCGGTGAGGTCGGTCGCGAGATAGACCCACATCTTCTCGGCGCAGAAGCCGGGCGAGACGAAGAACTCCGTCAGCTTCTCCAAGCTCCCGGCGACGACGCCCAGCTCCTCTTCCAACTCGCGCGCGGCGCACACCTCCGGCTCCTCGAACTCGTCGCGGCTCCCGGCGGGAATCTCCAACAGGTACTTGACCGCCGGGTGACGGTACTGCCTGACGAGCCCGACCGTGCCGTCGTCGAAGACCGCGACGATTGCCGCGCTCCCCGGATGACGCACGACCTCGCGCACGTTCTCGCGTCCGCCCTCACGCACGCGATCAACCGAGACAGTGAAGATGCGACCCGTAAACACGTCCTCACTCGAGAGAACCTCCGGCGCTTCCTTGTGTGATGTGTCCATGAAACTCCCAGAAGCAATTGATCAGATTAACTTGAAATGATGTTTGCTGTTTCAACTCTCTCCGAGCACGGGGTCATCCGCAGTCGCTGGACGCTCTTCATTGTAATGAATGATCGGCTTCGCCGAATCGGTGTAAAAGTGACGCCTGCCGGAAGCGTTAAACCCTTCGGTCTGCTGCGGGTTTGCGTTAATGGCAAAAGAAGGCGGGGCAGTTCCCGCCCTTGGTGTCACACTCAGATTAAAGACGTAATGATCGACGACCGGAGACTCGCCCACGAAACGCTTGTCGAGTGCGCCCTCAGCGATGAGCTGATCGAATGTTGCGTAAGAGCCGTGCGCGTGTAGGTACGTACGCTCTTCCGTGTAGATAGTATTAAAAGTGCGGAGGGCGACCGCCTCGTTTGCCGAGCGCGTGCTCGCGCGCCATGCGGGGACGCCGACGCCGACTAACAATCCGACCGCGATGACCGCGACGCAGGAAACGACCAGCGCGATCAGCCACCCGATGTTTTTCTTAATCTCTCCCACCGCAGACCTCGCGTCCGACAATCTAAGTCTTTCCACTTCGTGATTCAAGTTCATCGTCTCGCGCAAGCAGCGACTTAACTTCTCCGACGAGGTAGAGCGAGCCGGTGGCACAGATGATCCCGCCGTGCAGCGTCAGAGCGCGCGCGATGCCGAGCGCCTGCGGGACTGACGCGGCAAGCTCCGTCTTCGAAGTCGGGAACACGCGCAGGGCGATCTCGGCGAGCGAGCCGGGCACGGCGGAGCGCGGGTTGTCGGCGGCGGTCAGGACGAGGCGCGAGGCGACGGGGAAGAGAACGGACGAAATCGCCACGAGGTCTTTGTCGCGCATCGCGCCGAAAAGGAGAGTGATATAGCGCCCGCCCGCGAACTCGTCGAGGTAGTCGCGAAGCGCAAGCGCGCCCGCCGGGTTGTGCGCGCCGTCGAGGAGGATCGCGGGCTCGCCCTTGATGAGTTCGAGCCGTCCCGCGTGCTCGGCTGATTCGAGACCGGCGCCTATGCAGGCGCGCGTGATCTGTGTGAAGCCGCGCGCGCGCAACAGCTCTGCGAGGGCGATTGCCGTCGCGGCGTTCGTCAGTTGGTGGCGACCGCGCAGCGCGAGCGCGACGTTCTCGTACAAGTCTGCGCCGGTGCGAAAGGTCGCGCGCAGCCGCCCGTCGTCAGTCGCGCCTAACACTTCGATGTCATCCGTCGAGAAGCGCGGCGCGACGCCCGTCTCGCGGCAGCGCGCGAGAATAACTGCAAGCGCTTCGGGCAATTGAGGTGCGACGACCGCCTCCGCACCCGCGTGGATGATGGCGGCTTTCTCGTTGGCGATCTCCGCGATGGTTGAGCCTAAATACTCCTGATGATCGAGCGCGACGGGCGTGATGGCGACGACGGATGCGCCGGCGGCGGTCGTCGCGTCGAGACGACCGCCGAGGCCCGTCTCAAGGATCGCCAACTCGACGCGCGCGTCGCTGAATACGCTGAGCGCAATCGCCGTCACCTGCTCGAAGAAGCTGGGGAGCGCGCCCGCCTCATCGCGCAGAGCGAGCGACGCTGCGTGCACGCGCTCCGTGTGGCGCGCGAAGTCTGCGCGACTGATCTCGCGTCCGTTGATCTTAATGCGTTCGGTGATCGAGATGAGGTGCGGCGAGGTGTAGAGACCCGCCTTAATGTCGGCGGCGCGCAAAATAGCGTCGAGCATCGCGGCGGTCGAGCCCTTGCCGTTCGTGCCGGCGATCTGGACGGCGGGGAAGTCTCGTTCGGGGTGTGAGAGCGCGGCGAGCAGGCGGCGGACGTTCGCGAGCCCGAGCTTGATGGCGAGCGTCTCGTGGCCGAGACCGAGCAGGTAGCGCAGCGCCTCGTCGAAAGTCATTCGCGCGAGCCTCTCGTCAAGTGCGACGATCTATTTCTCGGTCTTAGACTTTTCCGGCTGGGCCTCGGCGGGGGCGAAGAGGCGCGAGTAGGGATCGCTGCCGTTGTCGCGGGGGCCGTGGGCGCGGCGGCGATCCGCTTTGATCGCTGGGTTGAGGAGGAAGCCGAGCAGGTGGATGATCGTCTCGCGCATCTGGCGTCGGTCAACGATCATGTCGAGCATCCCGTGTTCGAGCAGGAACTCAGAGCGTTGAAAATCTTTCGGCAGTTTCTGCCGAATCGTCTGCTCGATGACGCGCGGCCCGGCGAAGCCGATGAGCGCCCTCGGCTCCGCCATGATCACATCGCCGAGCATGGCGAAGCTGGCGGTGACGCCGCCCGTCGTCGGGTCGGTCAGCACCGAGATGAAGGGCAGCCGCACGTCGTCGAGACGTCCGAGCGCGGCGGCGATCTTCGCCATCTGCATCAGAGAGAGCGTGCCTTCCTGCATCCGCGCGCCGCCCGAAGAGGTGACGGTGATGACGGCGGAGCGATCCTCGATGGCGCGCTCGACGATGCGCGTCACCTTCTCGCCGACCGCCGTGCCCATCGAGCCGCCGAGGAAGCTGAAGTCCATCGCCCCGGCGTACACGCGATGCCCGCCCATGAGCCCCCGCGCGTTGATGATCGCTTCGGGCAGACCCGTCGCGCG
>JBJMGS010000229.1:0-3148 GCA_045807785.1 Pyrinomonadaceae bacterium | reverse complement strand
GTGCCCCCTGCACGACGACCCGGCACTGGGCGCAGACCCTCAACGCAACAACGACTTTATGTTTCGTGAGGACGACCCCGCCGGGTTCAAGACACCTTGCGGCTCGCACATCCGTCGCTCGAATCCGCGCGATGCACAGATCGCGGGCATGGCAAGGATACATAGAATGATCCGGCGCGGAACCGCCTATGGCCCGCCGCTTCCCGAAGGCGTCCTCGAAGATGATGGTGCCGACCGAGGGCTGCTCTTCGCGTTCGTTGGCGCACACTTGGGCAGGCAATTCGAGTTTGTCCAGTCCGAGTGGATTAACGACGGTATCTTCTTTGGCGGCGGAGACGATAAAGACCCGATCACCGGCTCGAACGGTGATGGGGGCGCTTTCAGCATGCCCCGCAAACCGTTTCGCAAGCGGTTCAAGGGAATCCCCAACGTCGTCGTCACGCGGGGCGGCGAATACGGCTTCATGCCAAGTTTGAGCGCGCTCCAGTGGCTCGCCAATCTGCAAACGTAGAGGCGCGCTCATTGAGGAGAAGCGGGACTCCCGGATGGCTCATTTCCGCCACACTCGCGGTGGCCGTTTGCGGCTTCGCTCTGAGCAAACAGGCGCGAGCGCAAAACAGGGGCGTTTACCCACTCGGCATGAGCGCCACAAACTCCGGGGTCACGCCCGAGCCGGGCTTCACCTTCTCCAACCATCTCCTGTTTTACTCGCGCGATAAATCGAAGGGGCCTGACGGCGAGGTGTTGGCGACGGGAAGCAACTCCGTCGTGATGGATATGAACACGCTGGCGTGGGTCAGTAAGAAAAAGATTCTGGGTGTCGCGAAGTTCTCGATGTCGGCCACTCTGCCCGTTGCCAGAAACTCGCTCACTTCGGATTCCACAGGCCCGATTAGTGGCGGCGCTGGTTTAGCCGATTCGTACTACCAGCCGTTCATCCTGGGCTGGGAAAAAAAGCGCGCGGCCATTCGAGCGGTCTATGGCTTTCTGGCGCCGACGGGAAGCTTCAAAACCGGCGCGAACGACAACGTCGGCTCCGGGTACTGGACGCACGCCTTCTCTTCGGGCCAGACGTTCTACTTGACGAAGGACAAGGCAACATCTGTCTCCGCATTCCAGATGTACGAGGTTCATACCAGGCAGGAAGGCACCGGCATCCACCCGGGGCAGACACTCAGCCTCGACTATTCACTGATGCGGACGCTCCGGTTCGGCAACAAGCCGCGGCTGCAGGTGGGACTGGTCGGGTACAACCAGCGGCAGACCACGGCCAAGCGCGGTCCCGGCGTGACGACGAAACAGGAGGCGGCACGTTATCAGGTCAACGGGCTCGGATTCGGCTCGAGCGTGAACTTGCCGGGCAGAGTCAACATCGGGTTCAAGTACGTTCAGGAATTCTCGAACAGGTCTACGTTCCAGGGACACTCGGTACAGATTTCGGGTGCAATCAAGTTCTAGCCGAGCGGCTGGTGGCTAAAAGTAAAGAAGCAATGATTGACGTCGTAGTGATTGGTGGCGGACCCGCTGGCATGACTGCAGCACTTCGCGCCGGCGACTTGGGTGCGAAGACCGTGCTCGCCACGCGCGATGAGTTTGGCGGCATGGCGGCGAATGATGGGCCCGTTCCCGTGAGAACGCTGGCCCACGCCGCGCGTTTGATGCGTGACGCACGCCAATTCGCTCGGTACGGCATTGTTGTCGGCGAGCCCATTCTCGACTATCCAAGGCTGCTCGCTCGTGTTCGGGAAATCGTCGAAGACGTCCGAGGGCACTCGACCTTCCGCGCGCAGTTGGACGCCCTCGGCGTAACGATCAAAGAACAGTGCGGCGTCGTCCATTTCACCGATCCGCACACCGTCGAGACCGAGAGCGGGCTGCGGCTGCGCGCCGACAAGTTCATCATCTGCACGGGAGGCACCAGCCGCCAACTCTCAGTCCCCGGCGCGGAACTCACGGCCACACACAGCGACGCATGGGCACTGACTTCAGTGCCGCCTTCGATGATAGTGATTGGCGGCGGCGCAACCGGCGCTCAAGTCGCTTCCGTCTTCAACGCCTTCGGTTCACGGATTCAACTCTTTCAGGCCGGGCCGCGTATTCTGCCGACTGAGGACGAGGAAGTGTCGGCTGAGGTTGCCGCCGCCTTCCGCGCGTCCGGCATCGAAGTCAGAGAAGCCTTCGGCGTCATCGAATCATTCGAGAAAACATCCGACGGAATTCGCATGCACTTTTCCAAAGACGGGCGGCGGGAAAACGCGGAAGCGTCGCTCGCCGTAGCGGCCATCGGGTGGGCCGCCAACACCACAGGTTTGGACCTGGCGCGCCCGGGCGTCGAAACTGATCAGCGAGATTTCGTTCGCGTTGACGAGTTCCTTCAGACGTCCGCGCCGCACGTGTTCGCCGCCGGCGACGTGATCGGCAGGATGATGCTCGTCCCACAGGCAATTCAGGGAGGATTCGTGGCGGCGACCAACGCCGTGCGCGGCGCGACGATGAAGGAACTTGACGCTCCCGCGCCGATCGGCAGTTTCACCGACCCTGAGTACGCGCAGGTGGGATTGACCGAGCAGCAGGCACGCGCCACCGGCGAAGTCGTGGTGGCGAAGATCTGTTTCGACTCGACCACGCGCACGATCATAGATGGCAGAACGAACGGCTTTTGTAAGCTCCTCGTTGACGGTAAGACGCGCCAAATCTTAGGTTGCCACGTCGTCGGAGAGCGCGCGGTAGAAATCACACAGGTCGCCGCCGTCTGCATGGCCGCACGGATGCGTGTGGACGATCTGGCTCAAGTGCCACTCTCCTTTCCAACCTACGCCGGGGTACTCGGCCGCGTCGCGGCGCAGGCGACACGCAGGCTCAATCTGAACTTAGATTGGCAAGCCAGCCAAATAGAAACTTAGGAAACGCTTTCCTGATTAGAGGTTGGGCAAGCCAGTCTCCGTGCCGCTTCAGACTGTTTCCACTTTCACCTTGTTGTCGCGGCTGAGCGCTTTGGCGACAAATAAGAGCACCACTATTCCCAGTATGTTGGCGAGCGTTAGCATGACGAAGACGTTTGGGTCCTTAAAGTTTTGGATCGCGACGATGACACCAGCTGCGGTGTTACGCTGGGCCGTCCCAAGGCCGCCAACATCCTCAAGGTGAT
>JBJMGS010000228.1:0-8350 GCA_045807785.1 Pyrinomonadaceae bacterium | reverse complement strand
CCCGAAGCGAGCGAGAACAGTGAATGGAGAGGTGATCCCCGGACTTGGACGTGACGATTCGTTGCGAGACCGAAGAGCGAGAACGGCGAATGGAGAGTTGAACCCCCAACCCATACCTCCCGGTAAAAGCCATCTGCATCCGCCGGGACCGTGCAGAAAAAGCCGTGGGGCGCCGTGTCATCGAAGCTGAATTGTCAGACGTTAGATAGCCACTCTCGTCAGGTACAAATATTTACCTACCAGTGGATTAGGCATACTATCAGCACGCTTCCGAAAAGCCGCAAGGTTGGCCTACGACTGCACTCCTCTGCATCTCGCCCGTTAAGCCTTCTCCGAAATCCAGCGCGCTGGGTCTCTCTGTCTCAGTGCCTTCCACCGTAAGGAGATACAAATGAATAGACTGAAATCGCTGTTGACAGCTTTCCTACTCATGGCCGGCATCGCGGGCTCAGCCGCGGGCATGCCGACGATGTCCATCATGGGAGATACCACTCCGATAGGTTGGGACACATCAGCCGGGGGCTTTCAGGGTGCGACGGGACGAACCTACAGATTTAGTTGCCCGTCGGACGGTACTGCGCAGCCTATCTATGGCAGCGACATTTACACGGACGACTCGTCCATCTGCACTGCCGCCGTTCATGCCGGGCTCATCAGCATCGAGCGCGGCGGCGTGGTGAGCATCGAAATACGCCCCGGCCGCTCGACTTACGGCAGCACGACCCGCCACGGGATCAAGTCGAACAACTTCGGCGAGTATCATCGCAGCTTCGTGTTTAATTCATCGGGCGCGAGCCAAGCCGGCCACAGCACGAGTGGACGCAATGCGCGACCGGACGCGGACAATGATGAGAGCGGAGAGGTGACCCCGATAGGTTGGGACACGTCAGCCGGAGGCTTCAAGGGTGAAACTGGACAGACCTACAGATTCAGTTGCCCGGCAGCAGGTACGACGCAGGCTATCTGGGGCAGCGACGTGTACACGGACGACTCTTCGATCTGCACTGCCGCCGTCCACGCCGGAGCCATTACGCGCGCGCAGGGCGGCGTAGTCACAATTGAGATACGTCCCGGCCGCTCGACTTACGGCAGCACGTTGCGCCACGGGATCAAGTCGAACAACTTCGGCGAGTACGGGCGCAGCTTCGTCGTTCGCTAGATTCACGCGGAGTGGCTGAAGATGAACAGGCGCGCATCGCCTGTTCATCTTCATTTCCCACAGGAGAACTTTCGATGCAGCAGATCGTGAAACGCATAAAGCTTCGCTTGCCAACTTTGCTTCTCTTGATCTTGATCGTCGCCGCAGGCTTATTCAGTATCCTGTCGCCGGTCGCCGGAGCGGCTGTGCAAAACGACAACCAAGCCAGAACCCGGACGCCCGCTCATCCTAGAAAACAGGTTCACATCTCGTGCAGACAGATATGTCTCTCCGACTATGATGCGTGTGCGAGCCCGGGTGCCAAGCGCGGGATACGCTCTTGTAAGGCGGTTCGCAACGAATGCTTGGCGGCGTGCCCGACCGCGCCGTAGCAAAACCGAAAATTTCAGGTTAAATCCCCGCAATTCCTGTTGTGCGCGATAGTTGTTTGACCTTCCATGACGTTCCTTTGCGCAGCGCCTTAACGCTTCGGCACCTGCGCCAGTAGGGAGAGCTCCGATGGTTAAAATCGTGAGACGAAATATTTGGTCTCTAATCTTTCTTACGGTATCAGCAGTAGCCGCTGTCGGCTTATCCGGCGCGCTCTCACTCAGCGTGGCGTAGCTTGCCCGCGTATGGCAGCCAGGTAATGCTATAGACCAACCAAAACCGGAAGCGTCTGCGCATCATAATCTGGGTCTCACCAGACTAACCTTTTCATCATGTCCCTTCGGCATATTCATCTCAAGCTGATAGACTTGTCGGACACGGCGCACCTTGAATCTGGACGGATAATTACGGCGCGCAGCATCAGCCTCCTGCTGCACCACATGATTTCGTACACCTCCGAATGCGAAAGCGCGTGCTTCTTAAACTTTCGTATGGGTGATGAGCTATAACGTCTGCGCCGCTCTCCTCAAGAGTTGGCATGGCGGTGACAGTGATGTTGCTCTAACCATTATCAGTCCGTGCGTATCTATGGATTGTCGCGCATGTTGGAGGAGTCAAGGGTACACGCCTGTCTCCTTTGCGGACCCATCTTACCTGTCATATAACCCGAGAGATATTTCCTACAACGGCACCTGAAGTTCGTCTACAATGCTCGCGTTTGCCGGTTGCTCGTAAGGGACAATTCGCCGGCAAACCGTCCCCCTCAATTTCATGATTTGGGCCCGGGCTTTGCCGAACGGGGCAGGGTCTAAAAGTGTCCCATGTCTCCGGAGCAGAACAGATGGTCTGGATGCCGACTTCCGAAATCATAGCTGACCCTCACCGCCTGACACGCCGGCCTTCTGGAGGGCGGAGTCTCATCAGTGCGGCGCACGTTTTTCTCCACTCGCTTCGCCCTTCCACTCATGGTTCGGGCCGGAGGGGTTCGCCTGTTATGCGCGCACTGTTTTTCTGTCTCGCCCTGATGGGTACGGGACTAGCCGCACACTCCGCGGCCGCGCAGAAGGTTGAAGTGTCTGTCGACGCGTCCAGGGCCGGCGCGAAGATCGACCGCAACATCTTCGGCCAGTTCGCCGAGCACCTCGGCAAAGGCGTTTACGAGGGCGTGTGGGTAGGGCCGGGCTCGCCCATCCCGAACACGCGCGGCATCCGCCGCGACGTCGTCGCCGCGCTCAAGGCGATTAAGGTGCCGAACGTCCGCTGGCCGGGCGGCTGCTTCGCGGACGAATACCACTGGCGCAAAGGGGTCGGGCCCCGGCGGCCCGAGACGCTCAACCCCAACTGGGGCGGCGTGATCGAGCCGAACACCTTCGGCACGCACGAGTTCATGGACTTCCTCGACCAGGTCGGCGCCGAGGCTTACCTCTCGGTCAACGTCGGCTCCGGCACCCCGCAGGAGGCCGCCGAGTGGCTGGAGTACCTGACGGCCGCGCAGCCGACGGCGCTTCAGAAGGAGCGCGCCGCTAACGGCCGCCCTGCGCCCTACAAGATCGCTTATCTCGGCATCGGCAATGAGAGTTGGGACTGCGGCGGCAACATGACGCCCGACTACTACGTGAGCCAGCTCAAGGTCTACAGCCGCTTCGTCAGGAACTACAACCCGGCGCAGCAGGACGGGCAGCAGCGGATGCTCAAGATCGCCGTCGGCCCGGGCGGCGGCGAGCCGCGCTTCACCGAGTGGACCGAGGCCGTCATGAAGGCTTACCAGAACCGCCAGTGGAGCTGGGACATGGACGGGCTCTCGCTGCACAACTACACGGTCGTGAACTGGGACAAGAAGTTCGCGTCCGTCGGGTTCGGCGAGGCCGAGTACGCACAGATCCTAAAGAACACTTTAGAGATGGAGGGCCTCATCAGTAAGCATACGGCCATCATGGACAAGTACGACCCACAGAAGAGGGTCGCCCTCGTCGTCGACGAATGGGGCGCATGGTACGCGCCGCTGCCCGGCAGCAACCCAGGCTTCCTGGCCCAGCAGAACTCCTTGCGCGACGCCGTCCTGGCCGCGCTCAACCTCAACATCTTCGCCCGCCACGCCGACCGCGTGCGCATGACCAATATCGCGCAGATGATCAACGTCCTCCAGGCGATGATCCTGACGGACAAGGAGAAGATGGTCCTGACGCCGACCTATTACGTCTATAAAATGTACGTGCCGTTCCAGGACGCCGCGTTCGTGCCCATCACTTTCAACGCCGGCACGTATACACACGGCGACATCACTCTGCCGCGCGTGGACGCCATCGCCGCAAAGGACAAGGCCGGCAAGCTGTGGCTGGAGGTCACGAATGTTGACCCCAACCAGACGGCCGAGGTCGAAGTAAACATCGCCGGCATCGCCGCCAAGTCGGCGGCCGGGGAGACGCTGACGGCGCCCAGAGTCGACAGCGTGAACACCTTCGACGCGCCGCACACCGTCGTGCCGAAGCCCTTCTCGGCGAAGGCTCAGGGCGGCAAGCTGTCTCTGAGACTTGATCCCAAGTCTGTGACCGTGATCTCGGTCGAGCAATGACGCGGGGCCGCAAGTGAAGACCTACCAGGGAGGCCATCAATGATGCTCGCGCGATTCTTCTGTGGAATGGCCCTCGCGATGGCCGTTGCTCTTGCTGCCCGGACTTCGGCACAGGTGCAGACGGAAGTGCCTCCCGCCGTTCCCGGCGCGAAGCCCGTGACGGTGGAGCACGTCAAAGTTCACGGGACTTCTCTGGAAGGCAACCTGGAGGGGGACGCCGTCGACCGCGACGTGCTCGTGTTCCTGCCGCCGAGTTACGCCAGGCAAAAGTCGCGGCGCTATCCCGTAGTGTACGCCTTGCACGGCTATTCCATCGGCGCGGAGCAGTGGGCCGGAGAAATACACGTGCCGCAGACCATCGAAGGCGCCTTCGCCCGGGGCGCGAAGGAGATGATCGTCGTCCTGCCCGACTCGAAGACGCTGCACAACGGCTCGATGTATTCGAGCTCGGCCACGACCGGGGATTTCGAGCAGTTCATCGCGCGCGACCTGGTCGCATACATCGACGCACACTACCGGACGATGCCTGATCGCGTGAGCTGCGGACTCGTGGGCCACTCCATGGGCGGCTACGGCGCGACGCGCATCGGCATGAAGCGCGCGGACGTGTTCGGGAGTCTCTACATCATGAGCCCGTGCTGTCTGTCCCCGCGGCCAGCCGCCCCCGCGAATCTGGAAATCGAGAAGGCACTGGCGGGGGTGAAGTCTCCCGACGATTCCGCCAAGCTATCCTTCTTCGCGCGCGCCCAGCTCGCCGCCGCCGCGGCGTGGTCGCCCAACCCGAAGAACCCGCCGCTCTACCTCGACCTGCCGACGAAGGACGGCGTGCCCCAGCCGGACGTGCTCGCGCGCTGGGCGGCCAACGCGCCGCTGGCCTTTGTGGATCAGTACGTCGGGAGCCTCCACCGGTATCGCGCCATCGCGATTGACGTGGGCGACCAGGACGGCTTACGGGCCGACGCCGGCAAGCTGCACGAAGTCCTCGACAGGTATGGGATCGCTAACGGCTTCGAGTTGTATCAGGGCACACATACGAGCAAGGTGGCCGACCGCTTCCAGAATCACGTGATGCCGTTCTTCAGCCGAAGCCTCTGTTTTCAGACGGGCTGCCGCTAACGATCAAAGACATGTCTATCAAACGTCTCCGCAGGGACTCCCGCGCCGCCGCGCTCGCACTCTGCCTCGTCGTCGTCAGTTCGCCGGTCTCCGCGCAGGCGCCGCCAGCCAACGCCCGCGCGCCGTACCTCGACCCGAGCATCCCCATCCGACAGAGGGTCGAAGACCTCGTCTCGCGGATGACGCTCGAAGAGAAGGTCTCGCAGATGATGAACGCCGCGCCCGCCATCCCGCGCCTCGGCGTCCCCGAGTACGACTGGTGGAACGAGGCGCTGCACGGCGTCGCCTTCAACGGCACGGCGACCGTCTTCCCGCAGGCGATAGGCTTGGGCGCGACCTTCAACCCGCGACTCGTCGGCCGCGTCGCCGAAGTCATCTCCACAGAGGCGCGCGCCAAGTACCACGAGGCGCAGCGGCGCGGCGACCGCGCGCGCTTCCGCGGGCTGACCTTCTGGTCGCCGAACATCAACATCTTCCGCGACCCGCGCTGGGGGCGCGGCCAGGAGACCTACGGCGAAGACCCCTACCTGACGGGGCGGCTCGGCGTCGAGTTCGTCAAGGGCTTGCAGGGCGACGACCCGAAGTATCTGAAGGTCGTCTCAACGCCGAAGCATTACGCCGTGCATTCCGGCCCCGAGCCCGAGCGCCACCGCTTCGACGCCGCCCCGACCGAGCGCGACCTGCGCGAGACCTACACGCCCGCCTTCCGCGCCACGGTCACGGAGGCGAAGGCCGTCTCCGTCATGTGCGCCTACAACCGCATCAACGGCGAGCCGGCCTGCGCCAACACGCACCTGCTCGGAGACCTCCTCCGCGGCGAGTGGGGGTTCACCGGCTACGTCGTCTCCGACTGCGGCGCCATCGACGACATCTTCCGGCGCCACAACTTCACGAAGACGCCCGAGGAGGCTTCGGCCGTCGCGGTGAAGCGCGGCACCGACCTCGAATGCGGCGACACCTACCGCGCGCTCGTGGGCGCCGTGCGGCAGGGGCGGATTTCCGAAGGCGAGATCGACACGGCGGTCAAACGCCTCTTCGAGGCGCGCTTCCGGCTCGGCATGTTTGACCCGCCGGAGATGGTGAAGTACGCGCAGATTCCTTTCTCCGAGAACGACTCGCCCGCGCACCGCGGGCTCGCGCTCGAAGCGGCGCGCGAGTCAGTCGTGCTGCTGAAGAACGAGAAGAACCTGCTGCCGCTGCGCAAGGACTTGCAGACCATCGCCGTCATCGGCCCGAACGCGGACGACGTACAGGTGCTGCTCGGCAACTACAACGGCCAGCCGTCGCGCGCCACCACGCCGCTCGAAGGCATCCGCCGCCACGTCTCGCCGCAGACGAAGGTGCTCTACGCGCAGGGGACGCCACTGATGGAGACTTCGGGCGTCACCATCCCCGCCTCCGCGCTCCACGACCTGAAGGCAGAGTTCTTCGCGAACCGGAGGCTCGAAGGCGCGCCCGTGTTGACGCGCGACGAAAAGGCCGTTGACTTCGACTGGGGGATGAACACGCCCGCGCCGGGCGTCCCGGCCGACGACTTCTCGGCGCGCTGGACGGGAAAGCTCGTGCCGGCTGTCTCGGGCAAGTATCGCCTCGGCGCGACCGCCGACGACGGCCTGCGCGTCTACCTCGACGGGAAGTTGATCGCGGAGGACTGGACCGAACACGCGCCGACGACACGGACGGGCGAGGTCACGCTCGAAGCGGGCCGGAGCTACGACCTCAAGTTTGAGTATTTCGAGGGGCGCATCGGGGCCGTGGCGAAACTCGTGTGGCAGCCGCCCGCGCTACAGATGACCGGCTCTCCCTACGCGGAGGCTCTGGACGCGGCGAAGCAGGCGGACGTGGTTGTGCTCGTCCTCGGCATCTCGGCGCAGCTCGAAGGCGAGGAGATGAACGTGACCGAACCCGGCTTCGCGGGCGGCGACCGCACGAACATCAACCTCCCCGCGCGCCAGGAGGGACTGCTCAAGGCTGTCGCCGCGACGGGCAAGCCGGTCGTGTTGGTGCTGCTTTCGGGGAGCGCGCTCGCCGTCAACTGGGCCGACGCAAACGTGCCGGCCATCGTGCAGGCGTGGTACCCGGGCGAGGAGGGCGGCACCGCGCTGGCCGACGTGCTCTTCGGCGACTACAACCCCGCGGGCCGCCTGCCCGTCACCTTTTACAAGTCCGTGGAGCAACTGCCGCCGTTCGAATCTTACGCGATGGAGGGGCGCACCTACCGCTTCTTCAAGGGGCAGCCGCTCTACCCGTTCGGTCACGGCCTCAGTTACACGCGGTTCAGGTACTCGGGGCTCAAGGTCTCATCGCCGCACGTGTCGTCGAACGAAAAGTTGACGGTGAGTGCCACGGTCGAGAACGCCGGGCGCGTCGAGGGCGACGAGGTCGTTCAGCTCTACGTGACCGACGTGGAGGCTTCGGTGCGCGTGCCCGTGCGTTCGCTCGCGGGGGTGGAGCGCGTGCGCCTCAAGCCGGGTGAGAGGCGCACGGTGAGCTTCACGGTCGAGCCGCGCCAGCTCGCCGTCGTCAGGGACGACGGCCGCGCCTTCGTCGAACCGGGCGAGTTTCTGTTGAGCGTCGGCGGCAAGCAGCCCGGGTTTGCGGGCACGGCCGACGCGGCGACGACCTCGTTCGTCGAGGGGCGCTTCACGGTCGTGGGCGCGCCGACAGAGGTGAAGCGCTGACGTACTCCGGCAGGGCTTTGATTAATTCATGCCGCCCGACCGCGTCGAGATTTCCCCTTCCGTATGCCATTTGAAACACTCGCTCTCTAAGAAACTCATGCCCGCTAAGCTCCATAGGTTCTAAATTTTCAATGTGCCGCGCCCTACTCTGGCGGAACTCCATTCGGCAGCGGGAGTTTTGTGAGGCGCTCTTAGTGACAGTTCCCTTCATCGCAGCATGTCTCACCACGCAACGCTTCTATCCCTTCTTTGACAATGATTGGAATCATGATGAGTGCCGCAACCGGATCAGCCCACCACCAGCCGAATACCGCGTTGAGTAAAAGTCCGCCGAGCAGGATTGCCGAAAGATAGGTACACACCGCGGTCTGTTGGGCGTCGGCCAGCAGCGCTCCGCTGTTGATACTGCGCGCCACCTTGCGCTTCGCTCGCACCAACAGCGGCATCACGATT
>JBJMGS010000227.1:0-9217 GCA_045807785.1 Pyrinomonadaceae bacterium | reverse complement strand
GGGCGAAGACGCTCGCCGAGTTCGATCTGCCGGACGCGCTGACGGTCAACCGCTTCTTCATCAAGTCGCCCGTCTTCCCGTTCGTCAAGTTCCCCGGCGTCGATCCGATCCTCGGACCCGAGATGCACTCCACGGGCGAGGTGATGGGCGTCGGCGAGACTTTCGGCGAGGCTTACGCCAAGGCGATGCAGGGCGCGGGGCTCACGCTGCCGTGCGGCGGCACGGCGTTCGTCTCGGTGAACGACTCCGACAAGGGGCAGTCGGCCTTGCTCGCGCGTCGTCTCGCACGCCTCGGCTTCAAATTGATGGCGACCTTCGGCACGGCGGCGCGCCTGCGCGAGGTGGGCTTGGACGTGGCGACGGTCTTCAAGGTCAACGAAGGCAGACCGAACATCGTCGATCACATCAAGCAGGGCGAGATCGCGCTCGTTATCAACACGCCTTTGGGGCGCGCCTCGCACTTCGACGAGCAGGCGATCCGCCGCGCTGCGCTGCAACACAACGTCCCGTGCGTGACGACGATGACGGGCGCGCACGCGCTCGTCGAATCCATCGCGGCGTGCGGCGACGGCGGCGGCGCGAACTTGAAGCCTGTCTCTCTGCAAGAGCTTCACGCGGTCGCGGCTTCGACCGCGAGCTAAACTAACGAAGGAGGTTTCGCGCTTGGAGATCAATTCCTCGCAGGCGATCAAACAAATTCTCGACGAGTGCAAGACGATTGCGGTCGTCGGTCTCTCTTCCAACCTGATGCGCCCTTCCAATAACGTCTCGGACTACATGCAGCGACAGGGCTACCGCATCATCCCCGTCAACCCGAACGAACAGGAAGTGCTCGGCGAGAAAGCTTACGCGACGCTCGCGGACGTGCCCGACCCGGTCGATCTCGTGGACATCTTCCGCCGCTCCGAAGAGGCAGGCGAGGCGGTGGACGAGGCGATCCGCGTCGGCGCGAAGGCGGTCTGGTTGCAGGAGGGTGTCATCGACCGCGCCGCCGCCGAGCGCGCCGCCGCCGCCGGGCTGCTCGTCGTGATGGACAGGTGCATCCTCAAAGAGCACCTGAGGCTGAAGCGTTAGTGGCGGTGAAGATTAGAGCCGTCGTCATCACGGCGAGCGACGCCTGCTCGCGCGGCGAGCGCGCGGACGAGTCGGGAGCGGCACTCGTCGAGTTGTTGGATGCGATGGGCGCGGAAGTCGTCGCGCGTGAACTTTTGTCCGACGATCTCGAGCCGCTGCGCGAATTGATCCGCGCCTCAGCCGAGCGCGCGGACGTGAACCTCGTCTTGACGACCGGCGGGACCGGCTTTTCGCCCCGCGACAACACGCCCGAAGCGACGCGCGCAGTCATCGAGCGGGAAGCGCCGGGGATCAGTGAGGCGATGCGCGCCGAGACGTTGCGGAGCATGCCGCTCGCGATGATCTCACGCGGCGTCTGCGGCATACGCGCGGGCGCGCTCATCGTCAACCTGCCGGGCTCGCCTAAAGCCGTGCGCGAGTGCTTCGAGGTGATCCGCCCCGTGCTCGCGCACGCCGTCGCGCTGCTCGCGGGTCGCACGCACGACGAGGCGGGGTAATCTTCGCCCGCGCGCCGCGCCCGAATTGCGTCGTTGACACGCGCTCGCGCTCGCGCATATATTGCCCGTGTTCGCCCTGATCCACTCCCGCACGGCTCGCGTTCAAGAATTAGAAGCGTATGTTCCTCCTGCAAGCAGCAACTGACGCCGCGGCGCCCGCCACACAGTTGGGCAGCCCCGTCACGGCTTACTGGCCCGTGCTGATCTTCTTCGCCTTCGCCGTCGTCTTCCCCGTGCTGCCGGTCGTGCTGGGTCGCTTCCTCAGACCGAGCATCTGGGGCCGGGACAAGATGCGACCCTACGAGTGCGGCATCGACCCGACGACCGAGGCGCACGACCGCTTCACCGTGCGCTACTACATCGTCGCCATGCTCTTCCTCGTCTTCGACGTCGAGACGATCTTTCTGCTCCCGTGGGCGATCATTTACATGGGCGAAGACTTCTCCTTCACCAAGTTCGCCCTCGTCGAGATGCTCATCTTCATCGGCATCCTCGTCGTCGGCTACTACTACGCCTGGCGCAAGGGCGCGCTGGAGTGGGCGTGATGGAGCTTTTAGCTATTAGCTGTTAGCTGTTAGTAAAACCAAAGTCGGGCGTTGCCATGAAGGACTTCAAGAACCTCACAGCTTGGAGCAGAGCGCACGAGTTGACGCTGAAGGTTTATGGCGCGACGAAGCGTTTCCCGCGCGATGAGATTTATGGTCTGACGAGCCAGTTGCGACGCGCCTGCGCCTCAATCCCGGCGAACATCGCCGAAGGCTGCGGACGCAGCGGCGATATTGAACTAGCCCGCTTCCTGGCCATAGCCGCCGGTTCGGCGAGTGAAGTGGAGTATCATCTACTGCTGGCACGCGATCTGAACTATCTGACTCATGCTGATTATGAGCAATTCAACGGAGAGGTGAACGAGCTAAAGCGTATGCTCACAGCTTTCATCCGAAAGCTCAAAGCTAACGGCTAACAGCTAATCGCTCTATCATGGCTGAGCATCCCGAAGGAATTGTCCTGACGAGCGTGGACGCGCTGATAAACTCGGTGCGCCGCAAGGTGGTCGCGCCCGTGCTGGACGTCAAGCCGGTGCGCGACGCGGTGAACTGGGGGCGCAAGTCCGCCCTGTGGCCGATGACGTTCGGGCTCGCCTGCTGCGCCATCGAGATGATCGCCGCCGGGTCGAGCCGCTTCGACATCGACCGCTTCGGCGCGGGCGTCTTTCGCCCTTCGCCCCGGCAGAGCGATCTGATCATCGTCGCCGGGACGGTGACGCTCAAGATGGGGCCGGTCGTGCGCCGCGTCTACGATCAGATGCCGGAGCCGAAGTGGGTCATCGCGATGGGCGCGTGCGCCTCGACGGGCGGGCCCTTCGATTCTTACTCGACGATGCAGGGCGTGGATCGCACCATCCCCGTGGACGTGTACATTCCGGGCTGCCCGCCGCGCCCCGAAGCCCTGCTCTACGGGCTGATGCGCCTGCAAGACATCATCATGCGCGAGCACCCTTCCGCCTACATCTTCGAGTCCGACGGCACCGTCCAGCGCCAGCGCCACCTCGAAGGCGACGCCGAGATGCGCGACGCGGGCAAGCCACTGGAAGAAGAGGTCGGCGCGCAAGCCTGACGGTCGCCGACAGTCATTTACACAGAGACCGGGTATGAAGAAGGGGGGCGCTCGATTAAGCGCCCCCCTTCTTCATTTCGCCGCGCGCGCGCCGCGCCCGCTTAGTGAACGAGGAGTGTGTAGCGCGGGTTGAGGTGCTGGTGTTGGATCAGTATCTGGTGGATGTTGTAGGGGTGCGTCGGCTGACCCGTGAAGTGGTTCCGCAAAACTTGGAAGATGTGACCGAGCCCGCCAGCGTCGTCAATGTCTATGTCGGCAACTGTCTCCTCGCCCCGGCGGAAGAAGGTGAGCTGGAGGTTGCCGAAGTGATCGTCGGTCTTGAAACTGCCCGCATGCACGAAGTCCGGGAACTGCGGGGGCAGTTGGTGGAGGATTTCGGGCACGGTGTGGAACAGACCGGTGTGCGATCCTTGAATCGCTTCCTCGCGCAGCTCGCGCTCGACGAAGGCGAAGAAGCGGTCGCCACGCAACTCGACGAGGCGGCTGACGAGTTCGAGCACGCGCCTGCCGCCCGGCAGAGCCGTTGCCAGCGCCTTGCAGGCGATGTTCATCAGTCCGGCTTTGCGTATGTCGTCGAGCCCGTCGTAGAGCGCCTCGCCGCTGAGCACCTGCGTGCCGACGGTGACAGTGCTATTGGTGAGGAGTTCGCGCAGCTCCCTCGGGTTGGAAGCGAAGGCGGGGAAGGCGACCCTCACGACCTTGGTAATGTCTATCGCGAAGACGTACTCCTCCTGCGACCCCGCGCTCCTGATCGAGACGAAGCGGTTGGTGGGATGGTAGGAGGGCGGGTCGATCATGATCTGATAGATGTTGTTCGTCGGCGCGGAGAGTCCCTTGACGTTGATGAGTTTCGAGGCGTCAACGCCGCGGAAGGTCTTCTGGTCGGAGGCGAGCGTCATGTTGCGCATGAAGATGTCTACCCGTTCTTGCAACCGCTTGCCGTAAACGTCAACCAGACTCAGTTTCAAAGTCGCGTCCTGTGACATTGGTGCATTCTCCTGGCTGAGGAAATCCGTGGGGCTTTGACGACGGCGGCTCGTGGGTAACGCACCCACGATCTGCCGCGCCGCAGACGCAGCATGAAAGGACGGCACGCAGGATGGAATAATCCTCCTGCGTGCCACTCGGTTTAAGGCAGCGCCGCGTTGACGCTCTTGATCGCCTGGGCGGCGATGGTCAGCGTCGGGTTGGTGGCGACCGCGCCGGGGATCGAGGAGCCGTCCACGATGAAGAGCCCCGGATAGACGTCGGTCGAGCCCTTCGGCTTGTTGCCGTCGAAGACGCGACCGAACTCGTCGGCGACGCCGTCGAAGCTCGTGGGGGCGATGGGGCAGCCGCCCAAGGGGTGCGTGACGACGAGCTTCTTGTTACCCAAGCCTTTCCAGAACGGGAAGGGCACGTAGCGCCCGCCCATCGACTCGGAGAGCGACTGGAGGAGCGTCTCGATCTTCTGGAAGATGGGTGTCTCGCCGATCTTCTTATCCCAGTCGAGCTTGATGCTGTCATTCACCAGCGTGAACTTGCCGCTCGCGTCGTCCTGTCCCATGACGTTGAAGAAGAAGATGTTGGCGACCATCTCGGCTTCCGTCTCGTTGCTGGTGGGATCGTGCGTGTTCGGGAGCGCGGGGAAGAAGTCGCGCAGATCGGGGAGCGACATGTTCAGGAAGCCGAACTTCATCTTCGCCTTGAGCATCTCGCGCTGGGCAAAGTTGTCGAGCACGCCGAGCGTGGTGCTGGCGATGGCGGCGAACATCTCCGGTATCCCGGCGTCTTCGACGTGCAGGTGCAGCCCGTCGAACTTGGCGTGGACGCCCGAAGTGTTGATGGGACCCCGGTGGCTGAAGACGGGCTTCGCCGTGCCGACGCAGAACGCGCCGAAGTCGCCGTTGGTGGAGAAGTGCGTGCCGAGTGTGTCGCTCAGCTTCAAGCCGCCGCGGTCGCGCGAGCGCAGCAGTATCTCGGTCGTGCCGAGCGTACCGCCCGCGAGGAAGACCATCGGAGCGCTCACCGTCTTCTTGTTGCCGTCGCGGTTGTCGCGGTAGTTAACCTCGTAGCCGCCCGCGATCTGTTTGATATCGCGCACCTCGGCGAGCGGCGACAAGCTTACGCCTTTGGTCGGGTCGGAGAAGAACTTGGAGTAGAGCGTCTTGTTGAGCGTGTGGCGGGCGGCGGGAAGGCAACCGAGAATGCAGCGACCCTGTCGCTCGCAGAAAGTGTGATTCTTTGCCGCCTGACTCGCCGCGCCCTGATCCGGATCGTACTCGACGACGGAGAGATCGAGCGGCGCCCACGGGAGTTGTATGCCGAGCTTCTGCGCGGAGATTTTCGCGGCGTCGCGGAGCGCACGGGCGCGATCCAGATACAGATAGTCGTCGTCGGTCAGGTTCGACACGTCGCGGTTGGGCAGCGGAATTTTAGTGACCACACGGTTGAGCTTGCCGCGGAAGTCTTCCATCCACTTGATGGCAGTCTGGTATTCAGGATCGCCGAGGTTGAGACCGATGCCTTGCAGGACTTCCGGGTCGGGACGCACCGTCACGTTCGAGTAGATCAAAGAGCCGCCGCCAACGCCGCTCGCCGTAAGGATGTCCGCCTGCTTGAACATCGAATACTGGTAAAGCCCTTCGCGGTTCGCGCCCGTTCGCACGGAAGCGAAGAAGTCGAGCAGCCCCGTCTTGTTGTTCGGGCGGGGCCAGTACTGGACGGGCATGGGCGGCGTCTGCTTCTTCGCCCAGACGGGGATCGGCTCCTTACCTCCCGCGGGCGGCTGGCCGAGCTTTTCGGGCGTGACCCAGAACGTGCCGCGCTCGAGCATCAGAACTTTCTTACCCTTGGCGGCGAGGCGCGTGGCGGCGACCGTGCCGCCGAAGCCCGTGCCGATGATGACGGCGTCGAAGTTGAATGGCATGAGGTTTACTCCTCTCGGCGTGCTTGAGTGGTTGTCGTGTCGTGAGTGGAAAAGAGCGCGGCGCGCGGCAGACGATATGTCGGCGCGGTCTGTGTTGCGGCGGGGCGTTAGCGTCAACGCCCGACCACCGAGGGGGAAGTGAGCTGCGAGGTGCCCGGTCGGCTTTAAGAGCTTGTAAGGAACGCGACGGCAGCGATTCGAGGTGCTGCGGACAGACGCTGGCGGCGAGGACAGGCGCACTCTAAGTCCGCTTTGCGGAGACTGTCAAGCAGATTCTGACCCGAAGCTGTGGCGATCAAGCTAGTGCCACACACAGCCACGCGTGCGGCGGGGGGCGCGCTACCCTGCGCGCAGATCATCCGGCACGTCGCCGGTCGCGGAGGAGGTGAGAGAATGATCGTCTGTACAATCGTCATCATCGTCGGGGTGTTGATGATGCTATTTGAGCGTGTGCAACCGGGGAGGCGCTGGCGGTGTGTGCGCGGCTGGTGGCTGCGAGCCGGGATCGCCAACGCGGTTCAACTGGCACTCGTGCTGGGGACGGGCTTGCTCTGGGACGCGCGGCTGGGCGAGCGCCGTCTGTTATCAATCGACTCCTGGGGCGCGGCGGTCGGGGGCGCGTTCGGCTACCTCTGTCTGACGTTCGTTTATTACTGGTGGCACCGCTGGCGCCACGAGATCGGCTGGCTGTGGCGGCTCCACCAGATGCACCACAGCGCGCAGCGCATCGAAGTCATAACCAGCTTCTACAAGCACCCGCTGGAAATTCTCACAGACTGCCTGCTGACGAGCACGATCCTTTTTGCGCTGCTCGGTCTCGGCGCGCAGGGCGCGGCGCTCGCGGTACTTCTGAGCGGGCTCGGCGAACTGTTCTACCACTGGAACCATCAGACGCCGCGTTGGCTCGGCTACTTCTTCCAGCGACCCGAGTCGCACTGCCTGCACCACGAGGAGGGCGTGCACCACTTCAACTATTCCGACCTGCCGTTGTGGGACATGCTCTTCGGCACGTTCCAAAACCCGGTCGCGTGGGAGGGTCGTTGCGGCCTGGGCGCGGAGAACGAACGACGCGTGCTCGAACTACTACTGTGCTTAGACGTGAGCGGCGGGAGCGAGCAAGTGTCTGCGGAGCCGATCCGCGCGGCGCACTGAGTTGATTGAAGGACAGGGCGACGCCGCACAGCGTGCAATCAGTCTCAGAGATTGGCGAGGTGGCGCGTGTCGTTGAGTGCTAACACACGGACGAAGCCGTCGTCGCGAAGCTCGAAGCGAGTAATACCACAGTTGGCGGTGGTGAGCCAGACGGGGCGCAGCTCAGGCGCGTCGAGCGCGCCCATGAGGTGCAGGGCGAGGATGCAGATCGTGCCGGTGTGCGAGAAGACGGCGATGGTGCCGCCGCGATTTTTGTCTATCGCCGCGTCGAGCGAGCGCGCCGAGCGGTCGAGCATCTGGCGGTAGCTCTCGCCGCCCGTGAGCACCATGTCGAAGTCGCGGCGCAAAAGTGCGGCGTAGTCTTCCGGGTAGGCTTCAGCCGCCTCCTCGAACGTCAAGCCCTCCATCCGCCCGACGCTGCGCTCGCGGAACGCTTCCGAGCGGTTGATCTCAAGTCCGAGGACGCGCGCCAGCGGCTCGGCGGTCGCGACGGTGCGCGCCAGATCGCTCGCGTAGATCGCCGAGACCTGTTCGGACGCGAGCGCCCGCGCTACCGCCTCGGCTTGCGCGCGCCCCTTCGCGGAGAGCGGCGTCGCCGAGTGCCCGCCGAAGCGACCCTCGGCGTTGCCCTCGGACTGACCGTGACGGACGAGGAGGACGCGGGTGCTGATCATGGCTCGTGAATCGTCAATCGTGAATCGCGAATCGTGAGAGCGGGTTTGAATCTATTAACGATTCACGATTGACGATTCACACGTTCAGGCTGTGACCATCTCGGCTTTCAGCTTCTCGGCCTGGTAGTGTGCAACGAGGGCGTTGATCATCTCGTCGAGCGCGCCCTCCATGACGAGGTCGAGCTGGTGGATGGTCAGGCCGATGCGGTGGTCGGAGACGCGGTTCTCTTTGAAGTTGTAGGTGCGGATTTTCTCGGAGCGGTCGCCCGATCCGACCTGCGACCGCCGTTCTGAGGCGAGCGCGTCGTGCTGCTTCTGCTCCTCGATCTCTTGCAGGCGCGCGCGCAAAACTCTCATCGCCTTCTCGCGGTTCTTGATCTGGGAGTTCTCGTCCTGCATCGAGACGACGACGCCCGAAGGCAGGTGCGTGATGCGCACCGCCGAGTAGGTCGTGTTCACCGACTGGCCGCCCGGACCCGACGAGCAGAAGGTGTCGATGCGCAGATCGTTCTGGTTGATCTTGACGTCAACCTCTTCGGCTTCGGGCAGCACGGCGACCGTGATCGCCGAAGTGTGGATGCGCCCGCTCGCCTCGGTCTGCGGCACGCGCTGGACGCGGTGGACGCCCGACTCGTACTTCAGCTTCGAGTAAACCTTGTCGCCCTCGATCAAGGCGACGGCCTCCTTGACGCCGCCGACGCCCGACTCCGACATGTCCAAAATCTCCATACGCCAGCGTTGTCGCTCGGCGTAGCGCCCATACATGCGGAGCATCTCGGCGGCGAAGAGCGTTGCCTCATCGCCGCCCGTGCCGGCGCGGATTTCGAGGATGACGTTCTTCTCGTCGTTCGGGTCGCGCGGCAGCAGAAGCACGCGCAGCTCTTCCTCCGACCGCTCGATCCGCGCCGTGAGTGAGTCGATCTCTGAGCGCGCCATCTCGCGCATCTCCACGTCCGTCTCGCCGTCGAACATCTGGCGCGCGCCCGCCAGCTCTTCTTTCAGCGTCTTCAGCTCGCGGTACTTCTCGACCACCTCGCCGAGGCTGCGATGCTGCTTCGCGGCTTTGACATAAGCCGCCTGATCCGACATCACCTCCGGCGCGGAGAGCTGATCCGTCAACTCCCGGTAACGCGCTTCGATCTGTTCGAGTTTGTCGAGCATGATTTGCTTTTAGCGATTAGCTGTTAGCTTTTAGCCAGCAGCCGGAAGCCTGTTATCAAAAAGTCTTACTTCAACCGACACTCAACATTGCCCTCTTGTCTTAGCTAATAGCTAATAGCTACGAGAGCGGCGCGGCC
>JBJMGS010000226.1:0-1556 GCA_045807785.1 Pyrinomonadaceae bacterium | reverse complement strand
GGGCGGTCGCGGCGCGACGACACCCGCAGTACACCACGCAAACGGCAACGGCGCGCGCGCCGCCTCGATGTCGAAGCTCGCGCGCAGACGCGCCGCGCGCGGCAACCGCAGGCACGCGCACGAAGCGCCGCCCCCGAGCCACGAACCTGAGCAAAAGCCATGCGAATCTGCTTTGATCTTGACGGCGTGATCTGCGAGCTGCGCCGCGAAGGGCAGTCTTACGCGGAGCTTGAGCCGGTGGCGGGGGCCGTCGCGAAGCTGTGCGCGCTCCGGCGTGCGGGCCACACGATCATCATCCACACGGGCCGCCACATGAAGACCTGCGGCGGCAACGCCGGCCTCGTCCTCGCCCGCCAGGGGCTCGTCACGCTCCAGTGGCTCGACCGCCACGGCGTCCCCTTCGACGAAATCTACTTCGGCAAGCCCTGGGCCGACGTTTACGTTGACGACAACGCGCTGCGCTTCAACTCCTGGGACGAGATCGAGGCCGACGGCTCAAACCTTCCCGTCCAGCGCGAGCACGCGCTCGCCGCGGCTACAGCCGAAGCCGCTGGTGCGCTCCCCGAACTTTCCGCCGGGCACGTCACCGCAGCCGAGGCCGCCCTTTCGTGAACGTCGTCATAGCCATGGCGGGGCGCGGCGCGCGCTTCCGCGACGCGGGCTGGGAGACGCCCAAACCGCTCATCCCCGTGCGCGGCGAGCCGATGTACTCGTGGGCGCTCAAGGGGCTGCCCCTCGAACTCGCGAGCCGCGTCGTCATCATCACGACCACAGAACTGGGCGACGACCCGCGCTTCCGCGCAGACCTCGGACGGCGCTACCGGCACCTGCCCGTCTCCGTCGTGACGACGACGCGCGTCACCGAGGGGCAGGCCTGCACCGTGCTGCTCGCGCGCGATCTCATCGACACCGGCGAACCGCTGATGATCTTCAACGCCGACACCTACCAGCGCTCGCGCGCGCTCCCGCTGCTCGCGCGGGACCCGACGGTTGACGGCGCGCTCAGCGTCTTTTGCGCGCCCGGCGAGAAGTGGAGCTTCGTGCGCGCCGACGAGTCGGGCCGCGTCGTCGAGACCGCCGAGAAGCGGCGCATCTCAGAGTGGGCTTCGACCGGCCTCTACTACTTCGCGCGCGGGCGCGACTTCGTCGCCGCCGCCGAGGAGATGATCTCCGGGGATGAGCGAGTCGGCGGCGAGTTCTACGTCGCGCCCGTTTACAACCGGCTGATTGGTCGCGGCGCAAACGTCCGCCTCGATCCGGTCGAAGAGGTGCACGTCTTCGGCACGCCCGAAGACCTCCGCGCCTTCCTCGCGGGCCATGAGGAGTTGATCGCATACGGGGGGCAAACAGTATGAGAGTTCTCTACGTCCTTAACGCGCTCGGCGGCGGCGCGTCGCTCGGCACATACGAGATGCTGCGCGGGCTGCCGCGCGAACGTTTCGAGCCCTACGCCATCGCACCGCCGGGGACGGCCGAACAGTTCGCGCGCGTGCGCCCACTCTTCGCCGACATCAGGCTCTCGCCGCTGCCGCACTGGAACACCTACCCGCGGACGG
>JBJMGS010000225.1:0-2994 GCA_045807785.1 Pyrinomonadaceae bacterium | reverse complement strand
GCGGCGGCGGCGCGCGCGGCGGTGGCGGCGGTGGCCCGCGCGGTGGCGGCGGCGGCGGCGCTGCCGGGATGTTCGGCGGCGGGATGTTCGGCGGCGGCGGTGCCCCCGGCGGCGCGAGCGACAAGCGCTACCAGATGACCTTTAGCGCCAACATCACCAACATCTTCAATCGCACCAACTTCGGTACGCCGGTCGGCAACTTAAGCTCGGCGCTGTTCGGTCTGCCGCGCGCGTCGGCGGGCGGCTTCGGCGGCTTCGGCCCCGGCGGTGGCGGCGGTGGCGGCGGCGCGGCGGGCAACCGCAGGGTCGAGCTGCAAGTCCGCTTTAACTTCTAGGGAAGATTCCCGGAAACAAAAGGGCGCGCTCAAGCGTCAATCAACTGGCAGGGTCGCAGATGATCGCGTCCCTGCCAGTTTCTCGTCTCGACCGACTTCTGCCCAGACCAGAAGAAATGCCCAGTAGGAATGACCAGAAGGAATTAAGCAGATGAAGACCATTGCCCCAGCCGCACGCCTCGCTGCGCTCCTGCTGCTTGCCGCCTTCTCCGGCGCGCGCGCGCAGGAGAAACCCGTTGACAAGCCCGCGACTCAGAGCCAGCCGGCGGCGACCACGGTGGTTCCTGCCGCCGCCGCGCCGTCGTCAGCCGCCGCTTCCGCGAAGACCCCTGTGGATCTGGCGCGCGCGACCTACCAGTCGCTCGGCGGCGACAAGTATCGCGATCTGAAGAATATGGTGCTCATGGGCTCGGCGGAGCTGTTCGCGCCCGGCTCGACGCAGACCTTGCCCGGCAAGTTCGGCATGATCACGGCGGGCGACAAGATGAGGATGGAGTTGCAGTCGGCGCTCTTCAGTGTCTCGCTCGTCTCGGACGGCGTGATGACCTACAGCAGCATGCGCCAATTCCAGATGCCGCCGCCCAGCAAGTTCGGACTCACGGCGCTGATGAAGTATGACCAGTCGGGCTACGTCGTCTCGGCGCTTCCAGACAAGAAGAAGGAGCGTGCGTTCCGCGTCACCGACCCCGAAGGTAACGCGACCGACTTCTACGTGGACGCGGCGACGGGCAGGCTCCTGCGCTTCGAGGTTCCTTTCGGCACCTACACCTACAGCTTCGAGTTCAAGACCGTGAAGGAGATGGAGGGTGTGGTCGTGCCCGCGAGCTTCGTGATGCGACTCTCGACGGGGCAAGGCGCTTTCTTCGCCGAGTTCAAGGTGAAGGACGCGAAGCTCAATCAGGCGCTCCCGGAAGACGCCTTCGCGATCCCGAACAAGTGAAGTGACGGACGAAAGAAGAAAGGCGCGGTCACTCAAGCCGAGTGATCGCGCCTTCTTCTTTCCCGCGTCGCGCCGTTCGGCTCAGACGCTCATCAACTCCTGCTCTTTGCTCCGGGCGAGTTCGTCGATCTTGCCGATGTAGCTGTTGGTCAGCTTCTGCACCTCTTCGAGGCCGTCGCGCTCGTTGTCCTCCGAGATCGTCTTGTCCTTGAGCATCTTCTTCAGGCGCTCGTTGGCATCGCGGCGGACGTTGCGCACGGCGGTGCGGTGCTCCTCGGCGAACTCGTGCACCTGCTTGGCGAGCTGGCGGCGGCGCTCCTCGGTCAGAGCCGGGATCGGCACGCGGATGATCTTGCCGTCGTTCGAGGGGTTCAAGCCGAGGTCGGCTGAGCGGATGGCGGCCTCGATGGCTTTGACCTGCGTCTGATCCCAGGGCTGCACGGTGATCGTCTGCGGCTCGGGCGCGTGGATCGAAGCCATCTGGTTGAGCGGCGTGGGCGTGCCGTAGTAATCAACGACGACGGGGTCGAGCAGGCTCACCGCCGCGCGACCCGTCCGCACGGTCCCGAGCCTCTTGCGCAAGTCCTCGACCGCCCCCTCCATCCGCGGTCGCGCGTCCTTGATGACATCCTTCTCACTCATCGAGCACCTCCGGTGCTTGTAAATCGTCAATCGTGAATCGTCAATCGTAGAACCCAAGCTCCTGCGATTGACGGTTAACGATTGACGATTTACGGCTTTTCAGGTCTTTCCAAGCAGACGCGCGTGCCGACGCCGGGCTCGCCCGTGACGACGCGCATGATGTTGCCGGGGCGGCGCATGTTGAAGACGACGATGGGCAGGTCGTTGTCCATGCACAAAGAGATCGCTGAGGCGTCCATCACCTGCAAATGTTTTTCCAGCACTTCCTGATACGTGATGCAGCCGAACAACTCCGCGTCCGGGTTCTTCACCGGGTCTGAGTCGTACACGCCGTCCACCTTCGTCGCCTTCAAAATCACGTCCGCCTTGATCTCCAGGGCGCGCAGTGCCGCCGCCGAGTCGGTCGTGAAATACGGGTTGCCCGTGCCCGCGGCGAAGATGACGACGCGCTGCTTCTCCAGGTGGCGCACGGCGCGGCGGCGGATGAACTGCTCGGCGACCTCCGGGATGTCGAGTGCCGAGAGCACGCGCGTGTGCATCCCGGCCTTCTCCATCGCATCCTGCAAGACGACCGCGTTCATGATCGTGGCAAGCATCCCGATGTAGTCCGCAGCAGAGCGATCCATGTCGCCCGCGCTCTCCGAGACGCCGCGGAAGATGTTGCCGCCTCCCACCACGATGGCGACTTCGACGCCGAGCGCGAGGACGGACTTGACCTCGTCGGCGACGGCGCGCGCCACCTCGACGTCCACGCCGTAGTTCTGCGCGCCCATCAGCGCCTCGCCGGAGACCTTCAAGAGTATCCGGCGGAAGACGGGGGCGCGCTCGCTGGTCGGTTGTGCTTCGGCAGTCATTCGATTGCGGATTTCGGATTGCGGGTTGCGGATTGAAGAGGGAACGAAAGCCCTCAGCTTCATGCCAAAATTTCGGATCGTCGGCGCGGATTATAGATCCGCAATCCGCAATCCGAAATCCGCAATGGTTTAGCTGCCCGCGAGCGCGGCGACCTCGCCGCCGAAATCGTCCTCGCGCTTTGTGATCCCCTCGCCCATCTTGTAGCGGGTGAAGCGGCGGACG
>JBJMGS010000224.1:0-11731 GCA_045807785.1 Pyrinomonadaceae bacterium | reverse complement strand
TTGAGACTCACCCGCGACCGCGGGCGGTTCTAACAGGAGTTGCGTGATAACCCCCGCCGCCCTTACGCCTTCATCACAACCTTGATGCAGTCGTCTTCCTTGTTGGCGAAGGTGCTGTAGCCGTTCGCCGCGTCGTCGAGGCGCATCCGGTGCGTGATGACGAACGAAGGGTCAATGTCGCCGCTCTCAACGTGCGCGAGCAGCTTCTTCCAGTAGCGCTGGACGTGGCACTGACCCGTCCGCATCGTCAGAGAGCGGTTCATGAACGAGCCCATCGGGAACTTGTCGATGAAGCCGCCATACACGCCGATGACCGAGACCGTGCCGCCGTTGCGGCAGGCCATGATCGCCTCGCGCAGCGCGATGGGACGGTCGGTCTCCGCCATCAACGCCTGCTTCGCGCGGTCGTAGGCGTAAACGATGCCGTGCCCGCCGAACGCCTCCATGCCGACGGCGTCGATGCAGGCGTCGGGCCCGCGCCCGCCCGTCATCTCCATCAGCGCCTCGTAGGTGTTCTGCTCGTAGAAGTTGATCGTGTCGTCGGCCTTCGCCCCTTCGCGCGCCATCCTTAGGCGCTCCGGGTACTCGTCGATGCCGATGACGCGCTCGGCGCCGAGCAGGCGCGCGCTCGCCATGGCGAACTGCCCGACGGGGCCGCAGCCCCAGACCGCCACCGTGTCGCCCGGCTTGATGTCGCACATCTCCGCACCCATGTAGCCGGTCGGGAAGATGTCGGAGAGGAACAGGACCTGCTCATCCGACATGCCTTCGGGCACTTTGAGCGTGCCCACGTCGGCGAAGGGCACGCGCGCAAACTCGGCCTGGCCGCCCGCGTAGCCGCCCGTCAGGTGCGAGTAGCCGAAGATGCCGCACGGGCTATGCCCGAACATCTTCTCGGCCATCCACGCGTTCGGGTTCGTGTTCTCGCACAGGCTGAACATCTCCTGCTGGCAGAAGAAGCAGTTGCCGCAAGAGATCGGGAACGAGACGACGACGCGGTCGCCCACCTTGCGATCCTTCAGGTCGGGACCCGCCTCGACGATCTCGCCCATGAACTCATGACCGAGGATGTCGCCCTTTTCCATCGTCGGCATGAAACCGTTGTAGAGGTGCAGGTCGGAGCCGCAGATGGCGGTCGACGTGATCTTCACGATGGCGTCGCGCCGGTTCAGAATCTTCGGGTCGGGCACGTTCTCGACCCGCACGTCCTTTTTGCCGTACCAACAAGTAGCTTTCATCATTTCCCCCTTATGAAGAGCGGTTAGCTGTTAGCGATTAGCTGTTAGCAAAACCGTCTGGCTCAAGGCTAATAGCTAACCGCTAATAGCTATTCCTTCATCCTTGAAAGTTATTGCGCGGGCTGCGCCGGTCGCTGCTCGCTCATGCCGGTGCCCGGCACGGTGGCGTCCGAGAGGACGACCTCGCCCACTTCGACGATCTGCTTGAAGCGGCGCAGGTCGTCGTTGAGCTGCCCGCCCGGCTCCTCGCCGAAGAGCTTGGCAACCGCCGCACCGACGAGTCCGCCCGGCGGCGTGTAATCAAGATCGACGGTGACGATGGCGCCGCGCTTGCCCGTCGCCTGCTCGAAGCGCACAGAGCCCGCGTTGTAAACCTCCGAGCCTTCGACCGAGCGCCACGCGATCAACTCGTTCGGGCGGTCTTCCGTGATCTCTGCGTCCCACTCGACGGTCGAGCCCGCGGGGGCTTTCGCCACCCAGTGCGAGCGACCTTCGCCCGTCACCTTCACGGATTCGAGGTGCTTCATGAAGGTCGGCAGGCTCTCGAAGTCGCGCCAGCGCTGGTACAACTCTTCGGGCGTGCTGTTGATGACGAGGCTGCGCGTGACGCGCTTTGCGCCGCGCTCCTCCGCCCCCTCGCCGCCCGTCGCGCTCAGTTGCTGCGCGGCGATCACGTCGAGCGCCGTCACGCCGAGCACGTTCGCCGTGGCGAAGGCGAGCCGCCCCGCATTCGTGCCGGGCGAAGCGAACGACGCGCCGAGGCAGGCGAGATCGAGCGCATCGCCCGCGACGCGCGACCAGACTGCCGCCGCAGACTTGCCGCCCCCTGCGAGTATCCAGACGCCGCTCGCGATCTCGCGCAGACCGAACAGGCGGATGAGACCCGTGTTCTCCCCGCGCATCCCCGCGACCCGTGCCAGGCCGCGCGGCGTCAGCACTTCGGCCAGCCCCAGCCCGATGCTGAACCAGCCCAGGCCACGCGCCAATTGCACCTCGTTGATCTTCTTCAACGCGCCCTGCCCGTACTCGCGCCCGTCACCGTTGCCGTTACTTTCCCGCGCCGTGCTCCGCGTCAACGCTTGCCCGCGCTCGCCGCCGTTCTGCTGTCCCGTCTGCGACGATCCACCGTCCGGCTGTTCGCCCGGCTTGTTCGCCGGCTGTTGCTTCTTCTGTCTCTTCGTTCCCGTTGCCATAGTTTGTCTAAACCCCCTTATAGAATTGCGCCGCCGTCCGAAGTGCTCTGACACGTCCTTGACGGCGATCAGGTTTGAGTGCCAACTCCCGCCCGCCCCGCGCGTGACGCGCTGCGTCCCATACCGTACTGTGCGCAGGGAGACCGGGTGAAAAAAGAGGATGAGACTTTCCTGTGACGAAAGTCTCATCCCCGTAACACATTTAATTAGCGAGTCGCGCCGCGCGTGTCGGCGCACGCCGTGATGACTGTCGAGTGAGCCCGAAGTTGTTGAACTGAGCGCGCGCCTTTTGTCCGGCTAACCGCCCTTGGTCGCGCGCAGGCTGTGTGATACTGTGCGCGCCACACAAGCCGGAATCACCCTCGCTATAACCCAAGCGTCACGCGGGTTTCGCCCGCCGGGCGCACAAGCCACGACAGATTACAGGAGGACTCCCCCATGAAAAGATTGTTGACGCTCGTCGTCTTCGCCGCCGTCGCCGCGTCGGTCGCGCTCGGCGGAACGAAGACGAAGCAGGGCGGAAAGCCTGCGGGCACGAAAGCCGGGCTGACGGAGGTTGCGAACGACTACATCGGCGGCATCAAAGCCGGCGACGTGAAAAAGATCGGTGACTACTTCGCCCCCGATTACACTTTCACAGACCTGGACGGTAAGGTGTTGAACCGCGCGGAGCGTCTGAAAGCTATCGCCGCCGGGGGTAACAGCAACACCGTCTTTTCCGAGATTAACGTGCGGACTTACGGCACGACAGGCGTCATCACCGGCATGGCGACCAACGCGGATGGCTCGCGCACGCGCTTCACGATGACGTGGATTTGGCAGGGCGGTCGCTGGTTAGACGTCGCCGCCCAGCGCACGTCCGTCACGCCGTGAGCCGTTGAGCAGAAACGACAGCCCCGACGGCTCTCGCCACAAACCCGCCATACTCAGTTCACACTTCACTTCTCAGCGCGTCTCCGCGCGAGGGCTCCGAGGCAGGGAAAGCAGCGCGGGGCGGGCGATGTTAGTCGCCCGCCCCGCGCCGCTCGTCTATTTGCGCCCTTCGTCTATTTGCTCGGGGCTGGCCTGCCCTTGCGCTGAGTGTTTTTGGCGTACTCGGACTTCTTCTTGAGCCCTACCGACTGCACTTCGTTCGAGTCCTTGCCGAACTGCGCGATGACCTGCTCCTTCGCGCCGATGATGGCGTTGTGGTAGTCCCACTCGGCGGCGGTCGCCTCGTCGCGTGCGGCGGCGGCGGCAGCGAGGGCTTGCGTCTCCGCCTCCTGTGAGGTGTCTAACTTGTTCCGCAACGTGGCGATTGCCGCGACGGTGTAGGCGGGGTTGGCGGGTGCGTAGGCGCTGATGCCTTTCAGCGCGTCGAAGCTGTCTTTGTCGGCCTGGAGGGTGGCGGGGGTGATGCGTCGGGTCGGATTGTTTGGCATGTCTGTTTTCTCCTTTTCAGGTGAGATGAGCGGTTGAAAGCGGCGAGGCTATGGGCGGCGCTGGTGAGCAGCAGCGCGCGCCGCCCGGAACGCGCGTGCGGACAGGTTGAACGTGGCTTAGACAATTCACTTCGCAGGCGACACAACGCCTTTCGCACCGGCGACAACAGAGTTCGCACGAGACGCAAGCGAGTTGTCGTGCCTGCGAACGCTCTTGTTGCGCCTGCGAACGCCCTTGTCGCGCCTGCGAACGCCTTTGTATCGCGTGCGAACGTCCTTGTATCGCGTGCGAAAGGCGTTGTCGGGCGTGCGAAGAGACTTGTCGCGCGTGCAAACGGCGTTGTCATGCCTGCGAATGACGTTGTTGTGTGAGACAAAAGACCCGGCTGAGCTGGAAAACCCGCTGGTTTTCGGGCAAAACCGGCATTTTACCGTCGAAGGGGTGGTGAATCGTGCGCCGCACTCGCGGTCGCGGGAAAACCTGATAGCGTCTGCTGTAGATGATGAGGTCTCACCGAACCCACTTCGGACTGAGGCGATCTAAAGTTCGGTCAACGTCTCGGACGGCGTGTATCATGCCACGAAATTTTCTACTGTCAATATAACAGTTCGCGGGCTTGCGCCCGGAGCGAGAACAAAGACCGGTTCATGTGTCTAACGCCGGCATCAGCGGCGAGCGCCCATTCAACGTTGATGAGAGCGGCGCTGATGCGCGAGTCCGCTGCATGCCGGCGTTAGACATCGTGCGTAGTATCAGCCAACTCAGCCAACTTGGAATTCCTGAGATTCAATTCTATAAATCTGCTTCGGATGATGGATCAACGTCCACGGGGTAAGCGAATACCGCAGCACAAATTTATACTTACCTTTCAACGGGCGCTTCGTTTCGTGATCTTCCATTACGAAGAACTGCGGATGATCCCAATCATCTGTAGATAATTGCCAGTAAACATGAATCGGGCTGCTTTCGCCAGACTTAATCTCGATAGGGATAGCGGGCTTGGCGACTGTACCGCAACCGCCCGACCATCCGCCCAACTCCCATTTCCCTGAAGATTCATCAAAGCGCTCCAACTGTGCCGAGCCATGAGGCCAGATGCGGCTCAAATAGATTGAATAACTTTCATGATTAACCAAGGTTGGTTTTATTTCATCGAAACTCGTGTATTCAGCGCGAACATTTTCCCATTCAAGAGCTGGCTTCGTGGAAGGAGATTGCTCTCGCGTAATTGGCGCAAGCAACAACGCGATGAAGATTATTCCAAGTATTCTCATCTTTCGTTACCCCTCAACAGATGTCTAACTACTATTATACGTCGAAAGTGACGCATTACAGATGTGGTGGGTTTATCCGACATCCTCACCCGATTCTCAGACGAGGGGCAACAAATCTCGCTCCGCCGCTCGGAGTGCAGCGCGAGATCGTGCGCCGCGTCGAAGAGTCGCGCGCGGAGATTGCACGCGAGCGAGAGCAAGCCGCATGTAGGAAGTGCGAGTCGGAAGCGGAAGCCTTGATTCTCGGAACACAAAGATCAATGATGCGCGCGGAAGTTTAACTGACCGCCCCGAGGCGCGTCGTCCACTAAACGAGGAGGTGCTTATGCACCGTCGCAGTCTTGCCCCGCTCTTAATCGCGCTATTAACTCTTTCGCTCCCGGCGGTCGCGGTGCGCGCGCAGGCGCCGGACAGGGAAGCCGACGCGGCGGTGAAGAAATTCCTGGCCTCGAAGAAGACCGCCGAAGAGAGCGCGGAGGCGGCGGGCAGCGCCACAGGCGATCTCGACGGCGACGGGAAGCCGGAGCTGGCGCTCGTCTGGACGACGATGGGTCCGACCTACTGGCACAACACGCTGACCGTCTTCGCACAGACCGCGGGCGCCTACAAGCCCCTCGCGTCCTTCGACCTCGACGGCGAGGCGCAACTGTCTGCGGTCAAGGGCGGCGTCATCACGGTCGCTCAGACGCTGTACGCGAAGACTGATCCCATTTGCTGCCCGACCGTCAAGAAGCTGATGCGGTATCGGCTCGTGGGTAAGAAAATATCGGTCGTGAAGAAGTGACGCCCGCGCGTCGTCGTCGTGTCCGGGCTAAAAAACGGGTGAAGCAAGTGAAGAGAGTCCTTACGTGTCTGTTGCTGCTCGCGTGCTGCGCCGTCTCTTGCCACCGCGCGCCGCAGGGCTCGACCGTCGTGCTCGTCGTGCGCCACGCCGAGAAGGCTTCGGAAGCAGACGACAGTCCGCTGACCGAAGCCGGGGCGCAGCGCGCGCAGGCGCTCGCACGCGTGGCGGCGGACGCGGGCGTCAGCGCCATCTACACCACGCAGTTCAAGCGCAGCCACGACACGGCGCAGCCGCTCGCCGAACGTCTGGGCATCGCCGTCACGGAGATGCCGGTCAACTTACAAACTCCGGGCGACTACGGTCGCCGTCTCGCCACAGACATCATCGAAAAGCACCGCGGTCAGACCGTCCTCGTCGTCGGCCACTCGAACACGGTCGCTGCAATCGTCGCAGGCTTCATGGGGCGTGTATCCGCGCCCGGCGAAGTACAGTACAGCGACCTGCTGATCGTCACCATCCCGCCGTCCGCGCCCGCCCAGGTGATCAGAGCGCAATACGGATTCGCCGACGGCAGGTGACGCAGCCTCCTCTCAGCTCAAGACAGTGCGCCCAGTTCGTGCGCCTCGCGCCCTGATATAGAATCCGTCCCGCCCATCTCCCTTCAAGTCTCTGTTAAACTAGCCCACACATTTTGACGAACGTGGCGTCTCGTTGATGACGACCGCGGAGGGCTGGGTTCGGATGACTAGAGACTTTTCGTTAAAGCATCTCGCGCGTCAACCTGCGGCGCGGGGAGCGGGAGAGACGCCGCCGCTGCTCGTGCTGTTGCATGGCATTGGCAGCAACGAGGTGGACTTGTTCAGCCTCGCGCCGTATCTCGACGAGCGATTCTTCGTCGCCAGTGCGCGCGCGCCCGTGGTGTTGGGGTACGACGCTTACGGATGGTTCAAGATCGAAATCACGCCGGCGGGGCTCTCGGCTGACGTGGCGCAGGCGCGTGCGAGCTTGCAGCAACTGGCGCAGTTCATCGGCGAGTTGATTGATGCCTACTCGGTCGATCCGCGCCGCGTCTATTTGCTGGGCTTCAGTCAGGGCGCGATGATGAGTTTGAGTCTGATGCTGTCGCAGCCCGCGTCGGTGGCGGGCATCGTCGCCATGAGCGGGCGACTCCCTGCGGAGGCGCTGGCGGACGTGCGCGACGCGGACGCGCTCGCCGGTCTGCCCGTGCTCGTGACGCATGGCACGTTCGATCAAGTGTTACCCGTCGAGAACGGGCGCGCCATCCGCGACGCGCTCATAGCCCTCGGCGTCTCGCTCACCTACCACGAATACCCGATGGCGCACGAGGTCTCGCAGGAGAGCCTGGGCGACGTCGCGGCGTGGCTGTCGCGGACGCTCGACGCCGCGGAAGGCGCGGGTGCCGAAGAAGGCTCTTGAGCCGCGAGGGGGCGTGTGCGGGTTGACGTGGTCGTGATCGGGGGTGGGGCGGCGGGGCTCTTCTGCGCCGCGACGGCGGGCGCACGCGGGCGCAGCGTCGTCGTGCTGGAGCACAACCAGAGCGTCGGCAAAAAGATCAGAATCTCCGGGGGCGGGCGCTGCAACTTCACGAACACAGGCACCTCGCCCGCCGATTTCATCTCCGCCAACCCGCACTTCTCCAAGTCCGCGCTCGCACGCTACACCCCCGCCGATTTCGTCGCGCTCGTCGAGCGTCACGGCATCGACTACTACGAGAAGAAGCTTGGTCAACTGTTCTGCCGCGGCAGCGCGCAGCAGATCATCGACCTGCTCGTCGCGGAGTGTGAGCGCGCAGGCGTCCGCATCATCACGGGATGCCGCGTGCGCAGCGTCGCGCGCGACACACGGTTCACGGTCGAGACGAGCCGCGACACCTTCGACGGCGAATCCGTCGTCATCGCGACGGGCGGGCTTTCGATCCCCACGCTCGGCAGCGCGGATTTCGGCTACCGCGTCGCGCGGCAGTTCGGGCTGAAGATCATCCCGCCGCGCCCCGCGCTCGTCCCGCTCTTACTCTCGCCCCAGACGCTCAGGCATCTGGCCGCGCTGAGCGGCGTCTCGTTTGCAGCGGCGGCGAGTTGCGGCGGCGCGGAGTTTCGCGAAGACGTGCTGCTCACGCACAGGGGCTTGAGCGGCCCCGCCGTCCTGCAAATATCTTCCTACTGGCACGCCGGGGATGAAGTGACTTTGAACCTGCTGCCCGGTCTCGACGCGCTCGACCTGCTGACGCAATCACGGCACACCGACGCCGAACTCGCAACCCTGCTCGCGCGTCACTTGCCGCGCCGCTTCGCGCACGCGTGGTGCGAATTGAACTCGGCGGCGCGCCCGCTGAAACAGTTCAGCGCGGCGGAACTGGCCGCCGTCGCCGACAGACTCGAACGCTGGTCGCTCAAGCCGACGGGCACGGAAGGCTACGCGAAGGCTGAGGTCACGGCGGGCGGGGTGGACACGGACGAGTTGTCGTCGAAGACGTTGGAGTCGCGCCGCGCGCCCGGCCTCTACTTCATCGGCGAAGTCGTGGACGTGACCGGACACCTCGGCGGCTACAACTTCCAGTGGGCCTGGTCGTCCGGCTACGCGGCGGGGCAGTACGCGTAAAGAGAGGGCGCGCGGCATGGTCTGTCAGGGTTCGTGCGCCTCGCGCGCGCTTGTGTATAATCCTTCGCGCCCATGCCTAAGCGTACAGACATACACAAGATTCTGATCATCGGCTCAGGCCCGATCGTCATCGGTCAGGCGTGCGAGTTCGACTATTCGGGGACGCAGGCGTGCAAGGCTCTGCGCGCCGAAGGCTACGAGGTCGTGCTCGTCAACTCGAACCCTGCGACGATCATGACTGACCCCGAGACGGCGGATCGCACCTACGTCGAGCCGCTGACAGTCGCCTCCGTCGCCGCCATCATCGAGCGCGAAAGACCCGACGCACTGCTCCCGACCGTCGGCGGTCAGACCGCCCTGAACCTCGCCCTCGCGCTCGACGACGCGGGCGTGCTCGCGAAATTCGGCGTCGAGATGATCGGGGCGAAGCGCGAGGCGATCTCGGTCGCAGAGGATCGCGAGCTGTTCAAGCGTGCGATGGAAGAGGAGGGTCTGGAGATGCCGCGCGGCGGCTTCGCGCACTCCTGGGCGGAAGCCGAGAAGATCGTCGAAGAGACAGGCTACCCGGCCATCGTGCGCCCGTCGTTCACGCTCGGCGGGACGGGCGGCGGCACCGCCTTCAATCCGGAAGAGTTCGAGGAGATCGTCCGCGCCGGATTAGCCGCCTCGCCCATCCAGCAGCTCCTCATCGAAGAGTCGATCCTCGGCTGGAAGGAGTTCGAGCTTGAGGTGATGCGCGACCTTGCCGACAACGTCGTCATCATCTGCTCGATTGAGAACTTCGATCCGATGGGCGTCCACACCGGCGACTCGATCACGGTCGCGCCCGCGCAGACCCTGACCGACGTCGAATACCAAGCCTTGCGCGACATGGCGATCAAGATCATCCGCAAGGTCGGCGTCGAGACGGGCGGCTCGAACATCCAGTTCGCCGTCAACCCCGCGGACGGTGCTGTGCGCGTCATCGAGATGAACCCGCGCGTCTCACGCTCGTCGGCGTTGGCATCGAAGGCGACGGGCTTCCCCATTGCCAAGATCGCGGCGAAGCTGGCGGTCGGCTACACGCTCGACGAGATTCCGAACGACATCACGCAGAAGACTCCGGCGTCGTTCGAGCCGACGATTGATTACGTCGTGGCGAAGATTCCGAAGTGGAACTTCGAGAAGTTTCGCGAGGCGGAAGACGTGCTGGGGACGCAGATGAAGTCCGTCGGCGAAGTGATGGCGATCGGGCGCACGTTCAAGGAAGCCCTCTTCAAAGGTCTCCGGTCGCTCGAAGCCGTCTCGCCGCTGCGTCTCTCAGACGTGCCCGCCGACGAGTTGCAGCGCAAGCTGGCGCGTCCGAACTCGCAGCGTTTTTCCTACATCACTTACGCGCTGCAAAACGGCGTCTCGATTGAAGAGATTCACCGCCTCTCGCGGATCGATCCGTGGTTTCTGGAACAACTTCAGGACGTGATGCGGGCGCAGGATCGCATCGAAGGGAAGCGGCTCGAAGAGATTCCTCTGGAGGACTTGCGCGAGGCGAAAGAGGTCGGACTCTCTGATCGCCGCGTCGCCTATCTCACGAGCCGCACGGAAGACGAAGTTCGCGCGCAACGTAAGCGACTGGGGCTAGTGCCCGTCTATAAGCGTGTGGACACCTGCGGCGCGGAGTTTGAATCCTTCACGCCGTACCTCTACTCGACCTACGAGGAGGAAGACGAGGCGGCCCCGACCGACGCGCGCAAAATCATGATCCTCGGATCAGGCCCGAACCGCATCGGGCAGGGTATCGAGTTTGACTACTGCTGCTGTCACGCGTCGTTCGCGCTGCGCGATGCGGGCTTCGAGACGATCATGGTCAACTGCAACCCGGAAACCGTCTCGACCGACTACGACACCTCAGACCGACTCTACTTCGAGCCGCTCACCTTCGAGGACGTGATGAACATCGTGGACGTGGAACGGCCCGAAGGCATCATCGTCCAGTTCGGCGGTCAGACGCCTCTGAATCTCGCGATGCGTCTGTCGCAGGCCGGCGCACCCGTCATCGGCACCTCTCCCGACTCGATTGACTTGGCCGAAGACCGCAAGCGCTTCGGTGCACTCATGACCGAGCTTGGCGTGCCGCAGCCCGAACATGGAACCGCCATCTCGGGCGAGGAGGCGAGGGAAGTCGCCGCGCGGATCGGCTACCCCGTCATGGTGCGCCCGTCCTTTGTCCTCGGCGGTCGCGCGATGGCGATTGTGTACGACGAGAAGAGTCTCGACGAGTACATGCGCACTGCGGTCGAAGCTTCGCCCGAAAGACCCGTCCTCATCGACAAGTTTTTGGAGCGCGCGGCGGAGTTCGACGTGGACGCGCTGGCAGACGAGACGGCGTGCGTCGTCGCCGCGATTCAGGAGCACATCGAGGAGGCGGGCATTCATTCGGGCGACTCTTCGTGCGTGCTGCCGCCCGTGCGCATCGCCGAAGAGCACCTTGAGACGATGCGCCACTACACGCGCGTCCTCGCCCGCGCTCTAAGCGTGCGCGGTCTGATCAACATTCAGTTCGCCATCAAGGATGATCGGGTGTACGTGCTCGAAGTGAACCCGCGGGCATCTCGAACGGTTCCTTTTGTCTCGAAGGCGACTGGCGTGCCGCTGGCGCGCGTCGCGGCGCTCGTGATGGCGGGGGCAAAGACGCTCGCCGAGTTCAACCTGCCGGACGAGCTGACGGTCACACGTTTCTTCATCAAGTCGCCGGTCTTCCCGTTCGTCAAATTCCCCGGCGTCGATCCGATCCTCGGACCCGAGATGCACTCCACGGGCGAGGTGATGGGCGTCGGCGAGACTTTCGGCGAGGCTTACGCCAAGGCGATGCAGGGCGCGGGACTCACCTTGCCGTGCGGCGGGACGGCGTTCGTCTCCGTCAACGATTCCGACAAGGGACAGGCCGCCCTGCTCGCGCGCAGACTCGTTCGCCTCGGCTTCAAACTGATGGCGACCTTCGGCACGGCGGCGCGGCTGCGCGAAGTGGGTCTGGATGTGGCGACGGTCTTCAAGGTCAACGAGGGTCGCCCGAACATCGTCGATCACATCAAGCAGGGCGAGATCGCGCTCGTCATCAACACGCCTCTGGGTCGCGCCTCGCACTTCGACGAGCAGGCGATCCGCCGCGCTGCGCTGCAACACAACGTCCCGTGCGTGACGACGATGACGGGCGCGCACGCGCTC
>JBJMGS010000223.1:0-24209 GCA_045807785.1 Pyrinomonadaceae bacterium | reverse complement strand
GACTTCGCGCACGGCGGGGAAGTCGTTATCGACGACCTGGATGTCGAGCGCGTCGTTGCCCTGCAAGCGGTTGAGCATGTCGAGGCCGCGGCGACCGCGCTGGCGCTTCGACGAGTCGGGCGAGTCGGCGACCTGTTGCAGTTCGCGCAGGATGAACTGCGGGATGACGATCGTGCCGGAGAGGAAGCCCGCTTCCGCCACGTCCGCGATCCGACCGTCGATGATGACCGACGTGTCGAGAATCTTCATGTCGCGGCGCGTGCCCTTGTCGCTGAAGATGCCGCCGAGCGCAGAGAGTTCCAGATAGTCGCCCTTGGCCGCGCCGACGACCAGCCCGATGTAAGCCATCAGGAAGGTGAGCGAGAGCAAGAGGAAGGTCTGCGTTTCGGGCGAGACGGCGCGCGAGTCGAGCCGCGTGATAAGCGAGCCGATGAGGAACGCCCCGACGATGCCCGTGATCGATCCGACCGCCGCGCCGATGAGCGTCTTCAAAGACGCGCGCTGGATGCGCATCTCAAAAAGGATGATTGCCCCGGCGACGAAAGCGCCGACGGCGGCGGAAGCGAGGCGGTTGCCGGGCAGCGGGTGCAGCACGTAGCCAGCCGCCACGAGGATCGCGGTAAAGACGATGCGGATGAGTAAGAGGTCGGCGTGCATGACGGCTTCAGATATTAGCATGCCGCGAGGAATTGCGGAATGCGGATTTCAGATTGATGATTTAAGAGAAGGGAGTGTCGGCGTCGGCGGCAGACATCGGGCGCGGAACTTTCAATCCGCAATCCGCAATCCACAATCCGCAATCAGAACAGCTCGTCGAGCGCCTCTTCGACCGAGCGCACGCCGACGACGCGCAAGCCGAGCAGGCGCTGCAAGCCTTCGGCGTTCGTCGCGGGCAAGACGAGCTTCTTGAAGCCCATCGCCTGCGCCTCGCGCGCGCGCGCCTGCGCCTGCATCGCGCCGCGCACCTCACCCGTCAAACCGACTTCGCCGAAGACGGCGGTCTGCGGATCGATGGGTCGGTTCTTGAAGCTCGACGCAATCGCCGCGACCAAACCGAGGTCTGCCGCGGGCTCGTCGATCTCCAACCCGCCCGCGACGTTGACGAACACGTCGTCGCCCATCAGGGTCAAGCCCACGCGCTTCTCCAGCATCGCGATCAAGAGCGCGACGCGGTTCGCATCCAACCCTTGCGCCATGCGCCGCCCCGTGCCGTACTTCGATCCGGCGACGAGCGCCTGTATCTCGACGAGCACGGGTCGCGTCCCTTCCATGCAGGCATTGACGACCGAGCCCGCGACGTTTTCGGGCCGCTCCTGCAGGAACATCTGCGACGGGTTCGCCACAGCGACGAGCCCCGCGCCCGTCATCTCGAAGACGCCTAACTCGTTTGCCGCGCCGAAGCGATTCTTCGCCGCGCGCACGATGCGGTGGTTGTGATGACGCTCGCCCTCGAAATAAAGAACCGTGTCAACGATGTGCTCCAACGTCTTCGGCCCCGCGATTGATCCATCCTTCGTCACGTGCCCGATGAGGAAGACCGGCACGCCGCGCCCCTTGGCGAGCATGAGGAACTGTCCCGCGACTTCCCTCACCTGCGAGACCGAGCCGGGCGCGCTCTCGATCCGCGGCGAGAAGACCGTCTGGATCGAATCGACGATGATCGCTGCGGGCTCTGCGCGTTCGATCTCGTCGAGAATGGCTTCGAGGTTCGTCTCCGGCAGCAGGTAGAGGTTCTGTGCCACGACACCTAAACGCTCGCCGCGCATCTTGATCTGCCGCTCCGACTCCTCGCCCGACACGTAGAGCACGCGCCCCGCTCCCGCGCTCAGTTTGTCCGCGACTTGCAGCAAGAGCGTTGACTTGCCGATGCCCGGATCGCCACCGATCAAAACCAGACTGCCCGGCACGATGCCGCCGCCGAGCACGCGATCAAATTCCGTTACGCCCGAAGAGACGCGCGCGTCGTCCTGCGACTCGATGTCGCCGTAAGCGACCGGCTTCGCCCCGCTCAGGCCGAGGCGCGCCCGCCCCGCATCGCCCTTCTGCGCCGCGCGCGCGCGCTCCTCGACCAACGAGTTCCACTCACCGCAGTCCGGACACTTGCCCAGCCACTTGCGCGACTGACCCCCGCATTTCTGACAGACGTAAACCGTCGTCGCCGCTTTTGCCACTAACTCAAAGCTCGACTTTCTACCGTAATTCCGCTGCTATTTTAGCAGTTTCGTGAGACTTTCTCAGCCGCGCGTCAGCCCGATGGCGCGTCCAGAAATTCTTTGAGCCGTTCGGCGGGACGCGCTAAGACCGCCCGTTCCCCGCGTTCGACGATGGGGCGTTGCAGCAGTTCGGGACGCGAAACGAGCAGCTTGATCGTCTCGTCGTCGGAGAGCGCGCGGCTGCCGAGATCGAGTTCGCGGTACGCGGCTTCGTTCTTCCGCAGCAGCTCGCGCGGGTTGATCTGCATCTTCGCGACCAGCTCGCGCAGCTTCGCCTCGCCCACCGGCTCGACGAAATAGTTGACCTTCGCGTAATCAACGCCGCTCTCACGGAGCAGCCGGTCCACCTCACGGCACGTCGTTCAAGTCGGCTTCTCGTAAACGGTGATCTTGTCGTCCATCACTTAACTCCTTAGGAGCTGTGAGCGATCGGCTGTTAGCTGTTAGCCAGAACAGAAGTTCTGAAAAGCTAATTGCTAATCGCTAATCGCTAACAGCTAATCGCTCGCTCACGGGAAAATTCCGCGCACGCGGGTCGCTTCGGCGACGCGACCGACGGCGAGGACGTAGGCGCCCGTGCGCATGTCCGTGTCGAACTGCTGGGCTTTGGCGTACACGTCGGCGAAGGCGCGGCGCATGGTCTGCTCCAGCGTCTCGTTGACGCGCTCTTCCGTCCAGAAGTAGTTGTACTGGTTCTGCACCCACTCATAATAACTCACCGTCACGCCGCCCGCGTTGGCGAGAATGTCGGGGACGAGGAAGACGCCGCGGTCAGCGAGCACGCGATCCGCGCCGGGCGTGGTCGGCCCGTTCGCCAGCTCGGCGATGATCTGCGCCTTCACGCCGCCGACGTTTCGGAGCGTGATGCTGTTCTCCAAGGCCGAAGGCAGCAGCACGTCGCAGTCAGCCGTCAGCACGTCGTCGCCCGCGATCTCGGTGGCGTTCGCCAGGCCGCGCAAGGTCTTCGTCTCCGCCTTGTGCCTGAGCGCCGCGTGGACGTCGATGCCCTGCGGGTTGGCGACGCCGACTTGCGAGTCGGCGAGGGCGACGACGCGCGCGCCGTCCGCCGCGACCAGACGCGCCATGTGTGCGCCCGCGTTGCCGAAGCCGTGGACGGCGACGCGCGCCGCCTTCAAACTCATGCCCTTGACGCGGCACGCCTCGCGCAGCGCGTAGAGCGCGCCGCGCGCCGTCGCCTCGCCGCGCCCGGCGGAGCCGCCGAGCGAGAGGGGCTTGCCCGTCACGACGCCGAGTTCCGTGTGGCCGCGCACCATCGAGAGCGTGTCCATGATCCAAGCCATCGTCTGCTCGTCGGTGTACACGTCAGGCGCGGGGATGTCGCGGTCGGGGCCGATGATGGGCGCGATCTCGAAGGCGTAGCGGCGCGTCAGACGCTCGAGTTCCGACTGCGACATGGACTTCGGATCGCAGATCACGCCGCCCTTGCCGCCGCCGTAGGGGATGCCGACGGTCGCGCACTTCCATGTCATCCATGAAGCCAGCGCCTTCACCTCGTCGAGCGAGACGTTCGGGTGGAAGCGGATGCCGCCCTTGGCGGGGCCGCGCGCGATGTTGTGCTGCACGCGGTAGCCCTCGAAGACTTTGACGTTGCCGCCGTCCATCTTGACGGGGATCGAGACGACGAGCTGCCGCTTCGTGTTCTTTAAAATTTCGCGCATCGAGTCGTCGAGTTCGAGGCAGTCGGCGGCGCGCTCGAACTGGTGCTGCGCGATCTTGAAGGGGTTGAGTTCTTCCGGCGCGTCAGCCGCGCCCGGCGACGGCGCGGCGGCTTGCTGTTGGGCCATCATCCTGTCTCCTCGTTGTGGCGTTCGAGTGGGAAAACCGTTGAGCGAGAGATCACACCTGAATCCTTGTGCGGGAGCGAGACCCGTCAAGGCGAATGAGAACGACAGTCTGGAAGATTTGGTGCGCCGGTTTCGGGAACAAGCCGGGCGCGGCGGGAGTCTAACACAACGTCCGCTCCTTGAGACCCAACGGCACCGGAACAAAGAGAGGACACGAGACGATGTTTCAGAACCTGATCGAATCCGCGTCGCACCGCAGAGACCTCGCCCGCCGCGGGCGCTTTTTCCTCGGCACCGCCGCGCTCTACGCCGCGCTCGTCGCCGGCGCCGGCGTCGCTAGCGTTTACGCTTACAACGCACATCTCGACGAACAGAACTACGAAGTCACGATGCTTCCGCCCTGGGCTCTCCCCGCGGCTAACCGGACGGTCGAGCACCCGCCCGCACATACCATCCACGCGTCCGGGGGCGAAGTGACGATACGTAAAGAACTCGTCCTCGATCTCAACATGCCGCCGCGCACCCCGCCCCCGATCTCGACAACTTACAGCGCCGTCAAGACTCTGCCTCCGGGACCGGTGGCAATCGGGCCATTTGACAGAGACCCCATTAACGTCGGCGGCGTGGATCCCGGCAGTTCGGGCGGCGTGGTCGGCGCGCCGGTCGTCGGTAATACGCGCACGCCTGTCCTCGTCAAGACTGAAGACGTGCGTCCGCCGGAAGTGGTCAAGCCGACGCCCGCGCCGACGCCCGCGCGCCCGCTGATTTTGAGCCAGCTCATCGTCAGCAAGATCGTGAGCAAGCCCGTGCCGCCTTACCCGCAGATCGCGAAGGTGGCGCACATCGAAGGGACGGTCTCGGTCGAGATTCTCGTGGACGAGCAGGGGCGCGTCATCTCCGCGACGCCGACGAACGGCCCCGCGATGCTGCGCGAGGCGGCGCGGCTCGCCGCCCTTCAGGCGCGCTTCACGCCGACGCAGCTCAACGGTCAGCCCGTCAAAATCTCCGGCGTGATCAGCTACAACTTCACGCTTCACTAAAAATCTGGAGGCGAGAGTCTGAAGTCAACTCGTCTGAAGAATTTATCTTCTTCGACTTAGGACACCAGACTCTCGCCTCCAGACTTAAATACCCTCGGCACACGCGCGCCGACGCCGCACGTGATCTCGTATGAGATAGTGCCGGCGTCGCGTGCGACGTCTTCGGCGCTGATTGACAGGCCGCCGTCCGCGCCGATGAGCGTCACCGCGTCGTCCTGAGAAACGCCGAGGACGTCCGTCACATCAATGATCGTCAAATCCATCGAGACGCGACCTACGACCGGCGCGAAGTGGCCGCGCAGAAGGACGCGACCGCGGTTCGAGAGAGCGCGCGGGTAGCCGTCCGCGTAGCCGACCGGGAGCGTCGCGATCAGGCTGTCGCGCTTGAGCACGTGCGTGCGCCCGTAGCCGAGCGTCTCGCCCGCACGCACGCACTTCACGAGCGCGGCGCGCGTGCGCCAGGCCAGCACGGGTTTGAGCGGCGGCGGTTCGTCCGACGGTCGCAGTACGTCGCGCCAGAGACCGTAGAGCACGCCGCCGGGTCTGACCATCGAGCCGGACGGCGCGACCCGCGCGAACGTCGCCGCAGAGTTCGACAGATGTTCGACCGACGGCGCGTGACCCGCCGCGCGAAACGTCTCGACCGCCCCGGCGAAGCGCGCCGCCTGCTCTTGCGTGAACTCAGCCGCGCCCGGCTCGTCCGCCGAGGCGAAGTGCGTCAGCATCCCGCCGACGCGCAGGTATGTGAAGTCGCGGAGTCGTGCGGCGAACTCCGCCGCGTCGTCGGCGCGCACGCCGAGCCGGTTCATGCCCGTGTCGATCTTGACGTGGATTTCGGCGGCCACACCCGCCGCGCGCGCTGCGCGGTCAAAAGCTTCGGCGGCATCGAGGCGAAAAATGATCGGCGTCAGGCGGTGGCGGACGCAGAGCGCAGCCTGCCCCTCCCAGAAACCTTCGAGGCACAGGATCGGCTTCGTCACGCCCGCTTCGCGCAGCTGCAAACCCTCTTCGGGGAGCGCGACGGCAAACCAGTCCGCGCCCTCTTGTTCGAGACGGCGCGCGCACTCCCGCGCCCCGTGCCCGTAGGCGTCAGCCTTCACGACGCACATCACGCGCGCCGCCTCGCCCGCGACACGGCGCACCTCTCGGAAGTTCGACGCGAGTGCGTCCAAGTCGATCTCCGCACACGTCGGACGACGCCCGGCATCCGCCCGCCTCATGTTCGATCCTTCGTGCTCGTTCATGTGATCTTCAAATCCACTGACGCGTCCGTCCGCGCCGAAGCGTGCGACAGAAAACGGGCGACAGTCAAACTCGTGTGACAGCCGCCCGCAAGGTACTGACGTTGAGATGCCCACTACTCACGCCACATGTTCTCGAAGCGCGTGAACTCTTTGAGGAACGCCAGCTTGACCGTGCCCGTCGGCCCGTTGCGCTGCTTGGCGAGGATGATCTCGGCCAGCCCCGCGTTCTCCTCCGTGCGGTTGTACTGCTCCTCACGATAGATGAACGCCACCACGTCCGCGTCCTGCTCGATGGCGCCCGATTCGCGCAGGTCTGCGAGCTGCGGCCTGTGATCGGTGCGGGCTTCGGGCGCGCGCGAGAGCTGCGAGAGCGCGACGAGCGGGACGTTCAATTCCTTCGCCAAGCCCTTCAGCTCGCGCGAGATTTGCGAGACCTCCTGCTGGCGCGACTCGACGCGGCGCGAAGAGCCGGACATCAGTTGCAGGTAATCGACGATGATCAGATCGAGCCGCTTCTGCTCCGCCGCCAGCCGCCGCGCCTTCGCACGCATCTCCAGGACCGAGATGCCCGGCGTGTCGTCGATGTAGATACGCGTCTCCGCGAGGCGACCGAGCGCACCCGCCATGCGCCCCCACTCCTCGCGCGAGAGGAAGCCGTTGCGGAAGCGGTGCGCGTCCACGTGCCCCTCCGAACACAGCATCCTCATCACCAGCGATTCCTTCGACATCTCCAGCGAGAAGACGCCGACGACCGCCCCCGACTGGAGCGCCGCGTTCTGCGCGAGTGTCAGACAAAAACTGGTGTTGTGGACGCAGATGTCGTTAGCGACGAAGTTGTGCGTCTCCGGGATCGTCAGATCGTAAACCTGCTTTGTCCCCGCCGGCTCGATGCTGACGATCTCGTCCCAATAAACTTCGCTTGTTGCCAGCCGACTCAGTTCGACGCTTCCGAGCGCATCTGCGATCGAGAGCAATCGCCCGCGTGAGAGGGAACGTTTGCCGACGTGAATGTTGGTATGAGATTTCAGACCCGCGCGTTGCGCCAGAGACGACCACGATTCCGCGCCCTTCGCATCGGCGATCCGCTGCCAGACATTGACCGGAATTAGATCGCGGTTCGTCTGATACTTTCGGTGCGAGAGCGCGCGCCGGACGGCGGCGAGGGCTTCCTCTTTGCCATGAATCCCGATCTCGGCGATGAAGGTCTCAATCGAAAGACGATCGGTGATGTCTAACTGCCAGGCGGTTCTCCGCCCGTCGCGGTATTTGATCGAACGCCTCCGAAGCGACGCGACGACGCCGAAGCGCAGCAACAGGTGCTGCACCTGTCGCGCGAGACGTTCGCTGGCGCTCGCGAATCCTAATTGCGATTGTCCACTCGCGAGCACGGTCGCCCAGCCGTCGGTCGCGAACAAACGATTGACGAAGAGCGCGAGTAACTCGCGGCGCAAGGTGAAGACCTGTGCCGGGACGAACTTGGCGTGGCTGTCGCAGCCGTAAACCCCGAGGTCACGCAGCCAAGCCGTAAGCGGGTTGGTGCGACCGGGGTGAGTTTTCGACTTGCGGACGCGCAGCGAGAAAGTTCGCTGCGCGCTGTTCGCCGCCCGCGTCTCGACCCCGCCGAAGTCCGCAACCGCCGCCTCGAAGTCAGCACACAGGGCTGGCTTGCCCACCGTGAAGACCGGCGAGGTCGAAGTCAGACAGCCGTCGCCGAGCAGGTACGCGAGAAGCTTCGCCTCGCACTCGCGCATCTCGCCCGCTCCGAACACGCCGAGCGAGCGCGGCACGGCGACACGATCTCCCGCCTTCAGACGGTAGAGGTGTTGCCAGCCGTCGAGCGTGAGGAAGGGGTGCGAGAGCGTCGTCTCGACCGTGCGACCGAGACGGGTCGTCACGCGGAACACCGGCTTGAGCCCATCGTCAACGAAGGCTGACGGCGCAGTCCCACGGAATTTGAAGTCGTCGCCGAGCGTGAGCAGCCGCCCGTCGCGCCTGCGGTAAATCTCTTCGATGGTCGCGATGCTTCCGTCGGCGAGTAGGATTTCCGTCTCGGCGGCGAGGCACTTCCCCATTGATGGGCGCGCGGCGACGATGATTAGGTCGGAGGGTTGGAGGCCGGAAGTCATCGCGTCCATTTCGGTGAAGCCGGTCGTTAGGCCGGTGAGGACTGATCCGCGCCCGCCCATCTCTTGAACTTTTTCGAGGATGGCGTCGGCGACCGGCTTGACGTGTGAGAAGCCCTGGCGCGTGCGCTCGTCGGCGAGGGCGAAGATCATCTGTTCGGCGTGGTCGAGGATGATCTGCGCCTCGTCCTCTTCTTCGAGCGCCTCGCTCGTGATCTTGTTCGAGACCTTGACGAGCTGGCGCATCAGCGACTTGTCTTTGACGACCTTGGCGTAGGCCGCGACGTTCGTGAAGTGCGGCAGCCCGTAGGTCAGCTCCGAGATGAAGGTGATGCCGCCGACCTGCTCCAACACGCCCTCGCGGCGCAACTCTTCGCCGAGCAGGATCGGGTTGATCTCGGCCCCGCGCTCGCTCATCGAGATCATGGCGCGAAAGACGTGTTGGTGCGCGCGAACGTAGAAGTCGTCGGGGCGTAGCAGCTCGATGGACTGGTTGACGAGAGCGTTGTCGAGGATGATCGCGCCGAGGATCGCCCTCTCGGCGTCTGCCGAGTGCGGGAGCGGGCGCTCCAGCATCTGGTCGCGGGACGGATCGCCGGCGAAGTTTTTTGCCATCGGGAGTTCTGGTGTGACTACTGCGGTAAGAAAAACTCGGAAGCGCGCGAGCCGCACGTCGCCGCCGCGCGAGCCGCACTATACTACGAAGGAGAGGGCGCGACAACGTGAAGTTGCCGCGCCCTCTTTTTTGTGCCGGACGTTACTGTTCGTCGCCCGCCGCGGAGGCTTCCGCCGCGCCGCCTGCGTCGCTCGCCGGGGCATCGCCCGTCGCCGCGTCGGCGCCGCGCGTCGTCTCGCCGCCCTCGCCCGCGACCGTCACGGGGACATCGACGACGACCTCGCGGTGCAGCTTGACGCTGACCGTGAAGTCGCCCGTCTCCTTGATCGGCTCGCGCAGTTGAATGCGGCGGCGGTCGATCTCGTAGCCCTGCTCGCGCAGCGCTTCGGCGATGTCCATCGAAGTGACCGAGCCGTAGAGTAGCCCGTGCTCGCCCACCTTGCGCGTGAAGCTCAGGGTGAGTTTGCGCACCAGCTCCGCCTGCCCCTCGGCTGTCGCGCGGTCGCGCGCCTCGCGCTTCATCAACGCGCCGCGCTCCGCCTCGATCTGCTTGACGTTACCGGCTGACGCCTCGACGGCGAGCTTGCGCGGCAGCAGGAAGTTGCGCGCGTAGCCCGCCTTGACGCGCACGATGTCGCCGCGCGCGCCCAAGTTATCCACGTCTTCTCGTAAGAGGACTCTCGTCTGTGCCATCTCGTGTCGTACCTCCCTTTAGTCCGCGGCGTAGGGTAGCAGCGCGATGTTGCGCGCGCGCTTGATCGCCTCCGCCAGCATCCGCTGGTGCGGCGCGCACGAGCCCGAAATCCGGCGCGGCATGATCTTGCTGCGCTCCGGGACGTAAGACTGCAACAGCTTTACGTCCTTGAAGTCGATGTAATCGACCTTATCCAAGCAGAAGCGGCACACCTTGCGCCGGCGGAAGCGCCGTCCGCCGCCGCCTCGTCCGCCGCCGCCGCCGCGGTCGTCCATCCCACCATCGTGATCGCGTTCGTCTCTGTTTCTCGACATAGTTCCCTCTCAAACTTCCGTTCGCCGATCAAACCAGCACTGCGTCGCGTCTGACGACGTGCGCGCGCGCCTGATCGCAAAACTCGTTCGCGGAAGATCGGGGCGCAGGTCTGACCTTACGCGCCCTCGCCCTCCCCGGCTCCCGCCGCGGCCCGCGCCGCATTGCCGGAGTTGCCCGCGTTCGCTGCGCCGCCGCGCTTCTTGCTGGCTTTGCGCGCGCGCTTCTCCTTGAGCTTCTCGGCGCGCTGGCGATCCTCGTCCACGCGCACGGTCATGTAGCGGATGACGGCATCGCTCACGCGCATCCGGCGCTCGAGTTCGGCGATCTCCGAGCCCGACCCTTCGACCTCGAAGAGCCAGTAGTTGCCCTCGTTCTTGCGCCCGATCTTGTAGGCGAGTTGCCGCCGGCCCATGCTCTCCGAGCGCGCGATCGTGCCGCCCTGATCCGTGACGATCTTTTGTAGGTTTTCGACGAGGCTTGTCGCCTCGCCCTCAGGCGTGTCGGGATCGACGATGAAGACGATCTCGTAAACTCTCTTGTCTGCCAAAACTCATCCTCCTTTTGGATGTCGAGCCTCGCCCTCGTGAGCGAAGCAAGGAGATTAGGAGCTGTTAGCGATTAGCTGTTAGCGATTAGCCAGCAGCCTCCGGCTTCTGGTTTTGCCAACAGCTAACAGCTAATCGCTAACAGCTAGTTGTACTGCGCCATCGCCTTGTCAATGCCGTCTCTCAGGACGGCGCGGAGCGCCTCGCTGGCGCGCCCCAAAACTTGTTCGACCTCGCCGCGCTGCGCCTGGGGAAACCGCTCGAGCACGAACGAGCGCGTGTCCGAGAGCGGGTGCGCGGGCTGGATGCCGATCCGCAGCCGGATGAACTCCTCGGACTTAAGCGCGCCGATGATGCTCTTCAGGCCGTTGTGCCCGCCCGCTGAGCCGCGCGCCCGCAGCCTAAGCGCACCGAACGGCAGCGCGAGGTCGTCGCTGACGACGATCAGCTCGCTTGAAGTTTTCAACTCACGCTTCTTCGCGAGACATGCGACCGACTCGCCGCTCAGGTTCATGTAGGTCTGCGGCTTAGCCAGCTCGACCCGGCGGCCTTCCACTTCGGCGAGCCCGATGAGCGCCCGGCACTCGCCGCGTTTCACCTCGCGCCCCGCCTCGCGCGCCAGCAGATCGACGAGCATGAAGCCGAGGTTGTGCCGCGTCCACTCGTACTCCGCGCCGGGATTGCCGAGTCCGACGATCAAGAGACGCGGTGACATGGTGGCACAAAGACGCGGCGAAAAATGTTCGGGTCACCGCGTTGCCGCGTCGTCCCGCCACCGCGTCTCGGAACGCTACTCGCCGCCTTCCTCTTCCTTCTTGCCCTTGGCGATGACTTCCGGCTCGGCAGCCGCGCCCTCTTCCGTCGTCGCGGCGGGAGCTTCAACCGGCTCCTCGCGCACGACGCCGACCGTGGCGATGACCGTCTCCGGCGCTTCGAGAATCTCGATGCCTTCGCTGACGGGAACGTCCGAGATGTGCAGCACGTCGTGGACGCCGAGGTTCGACACGTCCACGTTGATGGCCTCGGGAATCTCGCGCGGCGCGCAGCGGATGTCGAGTTCGCGCACGATCTGTTCGAGTACGCCGCCACCCTCGCGCACACCGATGGGCTCGCCCACGAGGTGCAACGCGACCGTGACTTCGACCTTCTGCCCTTTGACGAGCCGACGCAGGTCGGCGTGCATCAGGCGACCGCGCACAGGATCGATCTGGCGGTCGAGGAACAAGACCTCGCTCGCGCCGACGCCGTCCACGTCGAGCGTGAAGATCGTGTTGTGCCCGGTGTCGCTGCGCAGCACCGCCGCCAGTTCGCTCAAAGGCGCGGCGGCGGAGACGGACTCGCCCTCGCCACCATAGAGCGTGACGGGGACGTAGCCGCGCGCGCGCAGGCGTCGCGAATCGTTCTTGCCGCGCCCGCCGCGTAGCTCGGCGCGAATCGTGATCTCTTTTCTTTCAGCCATGATTACTCCAAAACGGTTAGCGATTAGCTGTTAGCTATTAGCAATCAGCCAAACATGATTCTGACTTTTAGCGACGGACATCGATCTTCAAAGTCTGAAGTCTCCTCCTGTTGGCTAAAAGCTAACAGCTAATCGCTCTTACACGAAGAGCGAAGAGACGCTGGTCTCCTCGTGGATCGACTTAATCGCCGTCGCCAGCAGCGGCGCGATGCTCAAGACCTTGATATTGCTCTGGCGGCAAAGTTTGTCGTCGAGCGGGATCGTGTTGGTCGTCACGATCTGCTCGATGGCGGAGTCCGACAGCTTCTCGCACGCCTTGCCCGACAAGACCGGGTGCGTGAAGCAGGCGTGGATGTGATCGGCGCCCGCGCTCTTCAACGCGGCGGCGACCTTCGAGAGCGACCCGCCTGTGTCGCACATGTCATCGACGATCAGACAGTTGCGCCCGCGCACGTCGCCGACGACGTTCATCACTTCCGCCTCGTTCGCCTTCTCACGCCGTTTATCGCACAAAGCCAGCTCGGCGTTCAGCCGCTTGGCATAGGCGCGCGCTCGCTCGGCCCCGCCCGTGTCCGGCGCGACGACCGTCAAATTCGGCATCGGGTTCGCCTGATAGTAGCCGATGAAGACGGGCGCGGCGAACAGGTGATCGACGGGTATGTCAAAGAAGCCCTGAATCTGCGCGGCGTGCAAGTCCATCGTCAGCACGCGGTGCGCGCCGGCGGTCGCGATCAAGTTCGAGACCAGTTTCGCCGCGACCGGCACGCGCGGGCGATCCTTCTTGTCCGAGCGCGCGTAGCCGTAGTACGGGATGACCGCCGTGATGCGCTCCGCCGACGAGCGGCGGAAGGCGTCGAGCATCACGAGCAGCTCCATCAGATTCTGATCGGTCGGCGGGCAGGTCGGCTGGACGATAAAGACGTCGCCGCCACGCACGTTCTCCAGAATCTGGAAGTTGTACTCGCCGTCCGAGAAACGACCCGCCGTCGCCGCACCCGGATCGCAGCTCAGGAAGTTGCAAATCTCTTCGGTCAGCGCGCGGTTCGCGTTGCCGGAGAAGACCTTGATGCCGCCTGTGGTCGTCATAAAGAAGCTGTTAGCTATTAGCCGTTAGCTGTTAGCCTTCTGGGTTCTTAGCTAAAAGCTAACAGCTAATAGCTAACAGCTTGAGTGTGGCTGGGGCGGATGGATTCGAACCAACGAATGCCGGTTCCAAAGACCGGTGCCTTACCACTTGGCTACGCCCCAATCTCGTCGCCCCGCCGCTTGCGCCCGCGCGGGCTCACAAAAACTTCGCGCACTCGCCAAACGCCGCGCGGTAGTCGGCGCGCGCCAGCGTCTCGCAGGCGAACGTTTGCCAGCCCGCTTCGACCCTCAACATAGCCAGCGCACGCGCGACCTGCGCCGAACTTTCAAAGACGCCGAAGACGCTCGAACCGCTGCCCGAAAGCAGCGCCGCGTGCGCGCCGGCTTCGAGCAGAGCGTCTCGCGCGCGCTCGATTTCTGGATGGCGTGGAAAGATCGCGGGCTCGAAATCGTTCGCCAGAGACGACAGTGGCGAACCTGAAAAATCAGACTTCGCGCGCGAAACAAGCAGATTAACGGGCTCAATTTCCTTTGTCAAGGCAGGCGCGTTCAGCGACTCGTAAGCCGCGGCGGTCGAGATTTTCACGCGCGGCGTGACGACGATGAGGCTCAGACGGGGCACGTCTTCGAGCGGCGCGATCTCCGTCCCCCGCCCCGTGCCGAGCGCCGTCCCGCCCGTGAGAAAGAAGGGCACGTCCGCGCCGAGCGTCGCGCCGAGCGCGCAGAGTTCGCCGTGCGTCGTCTCGATCTCCCACAACCACGCGAGCCCCAACAGCGCGACCGCCGCGTTTGACGAGCCGCCGCCGAGACCGCCGCCCGCAGGTGTCGTCTTATCAAGTTTGACGCGCGCGCCACGGTCGATCCTGAAACGCTCGACGAGAAGTTTCGCCGCGCGCACGACGAGGTTCGAGTCGTCCGAAGGGACATCGGGCGCGTCGCATTCCAGTTCGACACGCGGCTCGTCAAGCGGGGCGAACGTCAACCGGTCGCACAACGTGATCGTCTGGAAGACCGTGTGGATTTCGTGATAGCCGTCCGGGCGGCGACCGAGCACGCGCAGAGACAGATTGATCTTGGCGTAGGACGGGAGCGTGAAACTGTTCTCGCGCGAAAGCAAAGCGGCTGACCTCTCAAGTTGAGCGCCAGCCGCCGCGTGAACCCTGTTTAGCTTCGGCGTCAGCGCGTGACGAAGACCTGCGTGAAATAGACGCTGCCGTCCGCCGCCTTCGCCATGCCGAGCCCGGCGTGCGTGAAGCCCGCGCGCAGGATGTTCTCGCGGTGCTTGTCGGAGCCCATCCAGCGCTCGACGGCGAACGCGACCGGGTCGTCAAAGCCCTGATTATACGCGATGTTCTCGGCGAGCGCGCGCCAGCCGCAGACGCCGCAGGCCGCGGCGCGCGCCGGCGTGTCGCGCCCGGCGCGATCCGTGTGCGAGAGAAAGTTGTCGCGCGCCATGTTTTCGGAGTGCTGCCGCGCCATGCTCGCCAACTCTTCGTCCCACACGAGGGGCGATTCGCCGCGCGCCGCGCGCTCGCGGTTGATGAGATCGAAGGCGCGTCGCTCCTGGCTCGTCGCGGCGAAGCGCACCGTCGCGGACGCTCCGCCAGCCATCACGTAACGCGCGCGCGCCGGACAACTCGCGGAAGAGGTGACGGGATACGCGCCGGGCGCGGCGGTCGTCGAGGCGATCAGTCGCGCGACCGGGCGCGCCGACTGTGCTTTGACCTGTAAGGCTGTGCCGAACGAGACGGCGAAAAGAGCGAGAATGAAGAGCGGGAGCGCGGAGAGAGGGCGCGACAGGTACACGCGTGCACGCGTTCGGGGGAACGAATTGTCGAGCGTCATTAGGGGAACTATCTCTCTTACTGCAACTTTAACCCGGCGGGAGGTCTCACCAGTCGAACCGACGAAAGGGGCGGTCGAATCCGACTGATCCCAATGTACAAACCGGGGGGCGAACCGTCAACAACTATTTCCCCGACGCGTGTTAAACGCGCCGCGCCTCCGGCGTGCGACTCGTGACGTGCCGCCGGAGGGTCGGCGGGCACGGATTTTGTGGGAGTTGTCAGCGGCGAGGGTCGCCGTTGATCTTCGTCTTGAGCCGGGTCGTCTCGCCGGGTTCGGTCGAGAGCGAGAGCGCCCTGCGCCAGGCGGCGCGAGCCTGCTCCGCCTTGCCACGCCGTTCGAGGAGATCGCCGAGGTGCTCCTGAATTGTCGGCGAGCGCGAGTTGCGGCGCGACGCGTCGCTCAGGTTGCGCTCCGCTTCGTCGAGTTTTCCCAGCTTGAAATAGACCCACCCCAAACTGTCGAGGAAAGAGGGGTTGGTTGGCTCGGCGCGCGTCGCGCGCTGGATCAAGTCGAGTGCCTCCGGCAGGCGCTCGCCGCGCTCGGTGAGGAAGTAGCCGAGGTTGTTGAGCGCCGTCGCGTTCGACGGATCGGCGGCGAGGATTTTACGCAGAGACTCTTCCGCGCCCTTGAAGTCGCCCGCGCGCTCCTGCGCCGACGAGAGCAGGACGAGCGACTGCGCCATCGCGCCCGGCGCTTCCTTCGGCGTCATCTGCACGAGTTTCTGCGCCGCCTCGACCGCCTCCTTGCCGCGGTTGGCGTCGATGTAGGTCTGCACGATGAGGGCGTTGGTCTCGTAGTCGTTCTCGAACGTGCCGTTCAGGCGCGAGCGCAAGAGGGTCGCCGCCTCGTCCACGCGCCCCATCTCGGCGAGCGTCGTGGCTTCGAGCCGCAGCAGCGACGGGTTCTCCGGGTACTTCTCGCGCGCGGCGCGCGCGGCGGCGAGGGCTTCCGTGCGTTTGCCCTGCTCGCGCAGGAGATCGATTGAGTAGAGTTCCGGCAGCAGATCGGTCGCCCCGAGGAGCCGGCGCATCCGCTCGACGGTGGCGAGTGGGGCGTCGGCGCGACCGGACTGTCGCTGCAACTGAATGATCTGATCGAGGTACTTCGACGCGAACTGTCTGTCGCTGTCGGCGACGAGCGGCGCGTCCGTGATGCCGCGCGCCTTGAGCAGTTCGTCGTAAACGGCGACCGCTTCGTCGTAGCGCATGGCGTCGGAGAGCACGCGCGCTAGTTCGCCCGCGAGCGCCTCCTGCCGCTTGGCGTCCTTCTCGTTCTTCGCGACAGCGGCGCGCAGGGTCGCGACCGCGTCGTCCGTCTTCCCCGCGCGGGCTTGTGCGCGCGCGAGCATCGCCGACGCACCGGCGTCCGCCGGGTTCGCCGCGACCATGCGCTTCAACTCTTCGAGCGCGCCGCTCGCGTCGCCGCCCTGCTCGACCGCCTGCGCGAGCAGCTCGCGGTAGTGCGCGTTCTGAGGATCGACGGCGAGCGCCTGTCGAATCGTCGTCACCGCCTCGCTCGCGCGCCCGGCTTGCAGGTAGGCTTCAGCGAGACGACCGAGCGCGGCGTCGGACGACAGCTCGCCCTGCGTTACGGCGTGGTAGAAGCCGATGTCCGTGGTCGCGGGCGCGCCGACCCAGCGCTTGAAGGCTTCGACGGCTTCCTCCTCGTGACCCGTCAGGTGGTAAAACTCGCCGACGAGCGCGAGCGCCTCGGCGTCGGTCGGGTCGAGGCGCAGGACTTCCTTCAACTCCGCGATAGCGCGCTCGCCGTCCTCGCGCTTGAACTTCGAATCTTCAACCCCGGCGCTCAGAGAGTAGAGGCGCGAGAGCAGTCGGTGAGCGCCGAAGTTGTCGGCGTCGATCCGGGTCGCCCACTTCGCCTCGCGCTCGGCCTGTTGGTTGTCATCGAGGAAGAAGAAGGCGACTTCGGCGAGCGCCGTGTGCGCCTCGGCGAGCGAAGGATCGAGTTGCGCCGCCTGCCGGAAGGCCTCCTGCGCCGCCGCCAGCCCCTCGCGCGTGATGCCGCCCGTGCTCTTGGCGCGCGAGAGGTAGCGCTGACCTTCGAGCAGCTTGGCGTAGGCGCGCGCGCGTTCGCCTTGAGCGGCTGGCTGCGGACTCTGGGTCGCCGCTGGCGCGGAGGATGCACCAGTCGCTCCTTGCGCGCGCGCGGTCGCTGGTGTTAGGGCGAGCGAAGAGAGCGCGACGAAGGCGAGCGACGCAGCGAGACGTGCGGGGCGTTGCGAGAGTTTCACGCGGACGTTCCTTTCGCGGGCGACGGTCCCGGAATCCCGCCCGGTTCCTGTGATGCTTCGATGACGCGACGCCAAGCCGCCCGTCGCGGGTAGGCGTAGAGGAGCACGGCGACGGCGACGATGCCCGCCTTCAGCATGTCCGATGGAGCGCGCGAGAGCAGGTAGGCGAGGTAGCCGAGCACGGCGGAGGCTGCGCCGAGCGCCGCGACGAAGAGTGTCGTTTTAAGTAAAGAGGCGAGCAGCGCCGAAGGGCCGAACAGTCCCGCGATGTCTTGCAGCCGCGCGGCGTTCAGGCGGACGCGACGCAGGACGACGGCGCCGAGCCCGAAAAAGAGGATGACGATCCAGAGGGCGCGGTACAGGTTCGGATCGAGCAGCGATTGCGGGAGGTTGAACTGAACCCGCGCGTAAGCTAGCGCGACGAGCAGCAGGCTGAACGTGATCAGCCCGTGCACGACGGCGCGCGCCCTGCCGTGCGCCTGTGTCAGTTCTTTATCGTCGATCTCCGCCATCGGTCAGCTCAGCCCCTGCCGCAGTCGGTCGCGGCGTTAGGTGGACACGATCTTTACGTCGCAATAGTTCGCCGAAAATTCTAACACCCATGTTTGAGCGGGGCAAAAGACGAGCCGCGCAGAGCTTGACGAAAACCGCGCCGGACGCGTGACGAAAGAATGAGGCGGAAGTGAATCGAGTCTGAGCCTCCTTCACTTCCGCCTTCAGCCTGTCGCCTTCAGCCTGTCGCCTTACGCGCCCGGAGGCGGCGGCTGCGGCTTGGTCGGATCGCTGCCCGTCGCGGGCTGTCCCGTCTTGGTCGGCTGCGGCTTGACGCCGTCGCCCGTCGTCTTCTTCACCGGCACGGGCTGCGCTGTGGGTCGCGCGGGCGCGATGCGCGTCGAAGAGTGCGGCGCGGTCGGCGTGGTGACGGGCAGGTTGCCCTTGTTGTCGATGATCACGTCGATGAGCGCGGGCGCGTCGCTGTCCTTGTTGATGAGGACGCCGTTCTTATCGATGGTGGCGGGCGCGGCCCCGACCACCTGATCGAGGAAGCGGCGAATCATGCCGCGATCCTGCTGCGGCGCGAGGTGTTTGGGCACGCTCCCGTCGGCGTTCGGCTTCTCAGCGCCGATGGCGTCGAGTTGCTCGGTCGATTTCTCGACGAACTCGCTGTCGGGGTATTCGCGCAGGATGCGCTGCAAATATTTGACCGCTTCGTCGGGCTGCTCCTCGGCGATGTAGGTCTGTGAGAGCAGGTAGAGCGCCTTGTCCATGCGCGAGAAGTTCGGGAACTTCTGCACGAGTTCGAGGTAGCGCGACTGCGCGCCCTTCGGGTTCGGCGCCGCGCCGCGCGCGAACTTGTCCATGTAGAAGTTGCCGACGCTGAAGGTGTGCATCGCCAGATTCTCCTGCGTCTCGTTGAGGCGAATCTGTACTTCGGGGCGGAGCGAGCTGTTGGGGAACTGCTGCAAGAGCGCCTTCAGGCGTTGCTCGGCTTTGCGCGCGTGCGTCACGTCGCGGTCGGGCAAGCCCATCTGACGCATCTCGACCTCGGCGGCTTTGAGCATCACCTCGTCGGCGAGTGGGTCGGTCGGGAAGAAGGTGAGCCACTCCTGATAGGCGTTACCAGCCTGGATGAGCGCGCTCGTCGTGCCGTCGAGATAGAAGGTGTCCGCGATGGCGAGCTTGGCGTGCGGCAAGTAAGGCGACTCAGGATAAGTGTTGATGATCGTCTCGAAGAGCAGGCGCGAGCCCTCGTAGTTCGATTTGCGCGCGAGCTTCGCCGCCTCCTCGAACAACTCGCGGTCGCGGCCCGGCTTCACGCCGCTCATCAGCTCGGCATACTTGTCCTCGTCATCGCCGTGCCCGAAGAGGTGGCCGATGCCGAGGAAGCCGCCGCCGCCCTTCTTCTTGCTCGTCGACTCCGCAGGCGCGGACGCGGCGGCGACGCGCCGCTCACCCGCCGTCTCCTGGAGCGCCTTCTGCCCGCGGTCGTTGAGGTCTGTGACCGAAACTTCGAGCTTGTCGAGCTGCGCCGGGTCGTACTTCTCCGCGCGGTCGATCTTCCCGCTGATGTCTGCGACCTCGCCGGAGAGTTGGCTCGCCTCGCGCTCAAGCCCGCGCAGCCGCGACGCGGCATCGTCCGAATCCTTCTTCTCCTTGCCCTTCTTCTCCGCGTCGCCGCCCGCGTTGAGCGAGGCGAGCGCCGAGTTAAGGGTGCGGCGCAGGTTGTCGATGCGCGAGCGCATCACCTGGATGCGCTGCGCGGGCGTGCCCTCGCCGTGCGTGCCGGCGTTTTGCGGCGTCTGCCGCGCGAGCGCCGGAGACCCGGCGCTCGCGAGCCCCGTCATCAACGTCGCGCACATCACGGCGACCTTCAAGCTACGAAAAAGCATTCGGTAAACCTCCAGGCAGAACGTAAATCGTTAATCGTTAATCGTCAGTAGAAAAACATGTCCTTTACTATTCACGATTGACGATTGACGGCACTTAAACCCACTGCGCCGCCGCGTCGCGCAGTTCGCGGACAGAGCGTGTGGGGTCGCCCGCGCCGAAGACGGCTGTGCCGGCGACGATGATCTCCGCGCCGGCGGCGACGATCTCGGCGATGTTCGTCGCGTCGATGCCGCCGTCGATCTCGATGCGGGTTTTCAGACCGCGCTCGTCGATCATGCGTCGTAGGCGGCGCACCTTGTCGAGTGAGGTCTGGATGAATTTCTGCCCGCCGAAGCCGGGGTTGACGGACATCAGTAAAATGAAGTCGGCGAAAGCGAGCGCCTCGTCCAGCGCCGCGAGCGGCGTCGCCGGGTTGATCGCCACGCCCGCCTGCCCCCCCTTCGACCTGATCGCCGCGAGCGTGCGGTGCAGGTGCGCGTCCGCTTCGACGTGGACTGAGACGAGCGACGCCCCCGCCTCGACGAACAGCTCGGCGTAACGCCCCGGCTCGGAAATCATTAGATGCGCGTCGAGGGGGAGTCGGGTTGCGCGGCTCAGGGATTTTATGACGGGCAGGCCGATGGTCAAATTCGGCACGAAATGACCGTCCATCACATCGCAGTGGAGCAGCGTCGCCCCGCCGCGCTCCGCCGCCGCGATCTCCTCGCCGAGCCGCGCGAAGTCGGCTGACAGGATTGACGGCGCGATCTCGACCATGCTCCCCATCTACTCACCCGGCGGGCGGCGGTTCGCGTTCGTGTTGCGGCTGCCGGCGGCGTTCGCGTTGCGGTTCACGACCGTGCGCTGGCGCGCGGTGTTCGTGTTCGAGTTCGACGTGCCGACGGTGAGCGTGTTCGTGTTGCGCGTCGGGGTCGGCACGGGCGCGTTCGTGTTGTGCTCGGCGGCGTTGCGGTTGGGGGTCGGCGTCTCTTCGGCGTTGCGGTTGCCGCCCGTGTTCGTGCTGTTGACGACGAGGTTCGTATTGAGGTTCGAGTTGACGTTGCCACCCGCGTTCACGTTGGCGTTCGCGTTGTTGACGTTCTTATTCTTGTTGACGTTCTTGTTCTTGTTGGCGTTCTTATTCTCGTTGCGGTTGTTCGTGTTTGACTCGCTGCCCGTTGCCGACGCCTCCTGCGCGTTCTGGTTGGCGTTCGTCTCTTCCTGCTTGACGCCGACCGACGACTCGCCCGACTTCGCGTCGGCGCGGCTCAGCACGATGGCGATGGTCTGCCCCTTCTTCACCTCAATACCCGCGCGCGGCGTCTGGTCGAGCACCGTGTCAGGCTTGACCTCGGCGCTGTAGCGGCGCGCGCGCGTGCGCACGTTCAACCCCGCGTCGGCGAGCGCGCTCTCAGCCTCGGAGACGTTCTTGCCGACGACCTCCGGCACCTTCACGTTCGGGCTGTGCAGCGAGAGGAGAACCGTCCCGACCAGCGCGCAGAAGAACGCGATGGCGATGACGACGAGTGTGGCGAGTTTGCCGAACAAAGAAGGTAGAGAGCGCTGTGCCAATGCCGATCCTTTCGCCCCGCCTGATCTAACAGCAAGACGGGACGTCGATTCAAGCGCGAAAGTCTAGCACCCGCCCCAGTCGCCCGCAAGCCGGGCAGTTTTCAGTTTTCGGTTTTCAGTTACCAGCCCCAGAACAGTTTTCAGTTTCGAGTTTTCAGTTTTCAGCCGATCTTGTTCTCAGACTCAACCTCTCCGGCTGAAAACTGAAAACTGTCATCTCACCTCCCCTGTTCGAGTACCGCGACGAAGAAGCCGTCCGTGTCGTCGCGTTGCGGGAAGGTGCGCGCCGCGCCCGTCCGGGTTAATAACTCTGCGGGCGAGTCTGCCTGAATCTGTCGGAACTCAGAATGTCCGGCGAGAAACGACGCGACGACCGACTCGTTCTCTTCGCGTTCGAGCGAGCAGGTCGAATAGACGAGCCGCCCGCCGCCGCGGACGGCGCGCGCCGCGTTGGCGAGAATCACCTGCTGCCGCGCCGCCAGCTCCGACACGTCCAACGGTGTGATGCGCCAGCGGATTTCGGGGTTGTGCCGCAGCGTCCCCGTCCCCGTGCAGGGCGCGTCCACGAGCACGCGGTCGAACGATCCGTCGGAGAAAGGCAGCGTTGACGTTTCGGCGTCGAGCGCGACTGTCAAAATATTCGCGACGCCCTGTCGCGCCGCCGACTCGACGACCGTGCGCAGGCGGTGCTCGTACACGTCGCACGCGACGACGAGAGCGCGCCCCCCCGTCAGCGCAGCGATCTGCGTCGCCTTGCTGCCCGGCGCGGCGCACACGTCGAGCACGCGCTCGCCGGCGCGCGCGCCCGTTACATGCCCGACCAACTGCGACGCCTCGTCCTGCGTGTAAATGAGCCCCTCGGACGCGAGCGCGTGCAGAGCCTCGCCGCCCGTGCCCGACGCGACGCGCCATGCGCCCGGCGCAACCTGCGAGGCGACGACTTCGACGCCCGACGCGCGCAGACGCTCGACGACTTCGCGCTCTGCCGCGCGCATCGTGTTCACGCGGAACGCGACCGGCGGCGTACGGTTGTTCGCGCGCGCGATCTGCTCGGCGTCGAGCGCGCCGAACTCCGCCGCCCAGCGCGCGACGAGCCATGTCGGATGAGAGGTCGAGATCGAGATGCGTTCTAATTCATCGCGCGCCGTCGAAGCCGGATCGAAGTCGGGCTCACGCGTCGCCCGGCGCAGGACGGCGTTGATGAAGCCCGCCGCCGAACGGAGCTTGTACTCGTGCGCGAGGTTGACCGATTCGTTGACTGCTGCGGACGCGGGGACGCGCGAGAGGAAGCGCAACTGGTACAGCCCCAGACGCAGCGCACGGCGCACGGGCGCGTCGAGCGTCGCCGCATCGCGCGCCGCGTAATAACCGATCAGCGCGTCGAGCCACAGTTGCCAGCGCAGCACGCCGAGCGTCAGCTCGTAGCAGAGCGCGCGATCATCTGAGCGCAGATCATTCGTCGCGTGCGCGAGCAGGACGGACGCGAAAGCAGACTCTTCCTCGACGCGCCGCAACACCTCGAACGCCGCGCGCCTCGAAGGCGACACGCGCCGCGCGACCTTCGCGCCCGCACCGCCTTTGCCACGCGCGGTCTTCATCCCAACTTCTCGCCGACCTGCGGGCGCAGCCCGTTGAGGAAGTCTCGCGCGCTCACCCGCCGCTTCCCTTCCGGTTGCACCTCGATCAGACGCAGCGATGTGCCATGACCACACGCGATGATCAAGTCGTCGCCGTGAGCCGCGACGATCTCGCCGGGCTGGCGCGAAGCAGTCTCCGAGTCTTGGTCGGCTGCGCCGGAAGTTGAGTCGGAGGCTTGCGCGCGCCAGACGACAAGGCGTTGCGAACGGAAGGGGGTAAACGAGTTGGGGAAAGGTTGGAAGCCGCGCACGCGACGCGCGATCTCTTGCGCCGCGAGACGCCAGTCGATCAGGCCGTCCTCGCGTTTGAGGATCGGCGCGTGCGTCGCGTCCTCTCCGCGCTGCGGTCGCGGCTCAAGCTCGTCGAGGCGCGACAGAGTTTCGCCCAGCAGCTCCGCGCCCGTCTCGGCGAGGCGCGCGAGGAGTTCGGGCGCGGTCTCTTCGTCGCCGATGGCGGTCGCACGTTGCAGGTAGATCGCGCCGGTGTCGAGCCCTTCGTCGATCTGCATCGTCGTCACGCCGGTCTCCGCCTCGCCGCCGACGATAGCCCAGTTGACCGGAGCCGCGCCGCGATACTTCGGCAGCAGCGAGAAGTGGACGTTGATGCAGCCGCGACGCGGCGCGCGCAGGTACGACGCGGGCAGGATGCGACCGTAGGCGACGACGACGGCAGCGTCCGCGTCGTGCGAAGCGAACAGCGCGAGCGCTGCTTCGGTTCTGATCTTCTCCGGCTGGTAGACTGAGAGGTTGTGCGCGAGGGCGAACTCTTTGACGGGCGGAACGTGCATCCTGTTGCCGCGACCCGCCGGGCGGTCGGGCTGCGTCCAGACGGCGACGACCTCGTGCCCGTCGTCCAGACAGCGACGCAATGTCGGCACTGCGGATTCGGGCGTGCCCATGAAAACAAGTCGCATACAGATTCAGAAAGACGCGATGACACGGGGACGCGGCGACGCGGAGAGAAAACATGAATCCTTCCCCGCGTCGCCGCGTCTCTCCGTCTCCGCATCCGTACCTTTCAGATCGTGCCGCGCTTCTCCTTGTTCGAGTAGCCGGGGCGGACTTTCGTGGCGGAGACTTTCGCCTGCATGAAGAGCCCGAGGTAGTCGCGCCCGCCCGCCTTCGAGTCGGTGCCCGACATGTTGAAGCCGCCGAACGGGTGGACGCCGACGAGCGCGCCCGTGCATTTGCGGTTCAGATAGAGGTTGCCGACGTGGAACTCGCGGCGCGCGCGCTCTAACTTCTCCTCGTCGTTCGAGTAAACCGCGCCGGTCAAACCGTACTCCGTGTCGTTGGCGATCCGCAGCGCGTCGTCGAAATCCTGCGCGCGGACGCAGGCGAGGACGGGTCCGAAAATCTCTTCCTGCTCGACGCGGTCGCCCGCCTTCACG
>JBJMGS010000222.1:0-6696 GCA_045807785.1 Pyrinomonadaceae bacterium | reverse complement strand
TCCCGCGCGCCATCGATCTTTTTTGTGGTGCAGGCGGGGCAACGCGCGGATTGCAGATGGCCGGCTTCCACGTGACGGGCGCTGATGTCAGAGCGCAGCCGCGTTACTGCGGAGACGCCTTCGTACAGACTGACGCGCTCACGGTCGAACGGGGCGAGGCGGTCAAGGGGAAGAGGCAGCCGAAGTGAGATCGCAGAGTCTTTTCGAGGGCGACCGGCTGACGATGGATGACTCCATCGCCCTGACCGTGGACGCGCTCAACGCCTACCGCGAGCGCTACCGCCACTGGGCTATCGCCTATAGCGGCGGCAAGGACTCCTCCGCGCTCGTCACGCTCGTCAAGCGGCTGATTGAAGTCGGTCGCGTGCGAGCGCCGGAGACGCTGACCGTGCTCTACGCCGACACGCGCATGGAACTCCCGCCATTGCAGACGTGCGCCGTGACCGTGCTCGCGGAGCTAGAGCGGCGCGGGGCGCGGGCGCAAGTCGTGCTCCCGACGCTCGACGACAGATTCTTCGTGTACATGCTCGGTCGGGGCGTGCCGCCGCCGAAGAACCGCTTCCGCTGGTGTACCGCGCAACTCAAGATCGAGCCGATGGTCGCCGCGCTGAAATCGTTGCGCGAGGAGGCGGGCGAGAAGCTGTTGATGCTGACCGGCGTGCGCTTGGGCGAGAGCGCCGCGCGCGATCAGCGCATCGTCACGTCGTGCTCGCGCGACGGCGCGGAGTGCGGGCAGGGATGGTTCCAGGAGTCAACGCCCGAAGCTGTCGCCGACACGCTCGCGCCGCTCCTGCACTGGAGAGTCTGCCACGTCTGGGACTGGCTCATGTTCGACCACCTCGAACATGGCTTCCCGACGCTCCCGGTCGCCGAAACCTACGGGCTCGACGAGGAAGGCTCGCAGGCAGAGAACGGCGCACGTACGGGCTGCGTCGGCTGCAACTTGGCTTCGCGCGACACGGCGCTCGACACGCTCCTGAAGAACCCGCGATGGACTTACCTCGCGCCGTTCAAGCGGCTCAAGCCGCTCTACGCCGAACTGACGCTGCCGCACAGCCGACTCCGCAAGGGCGGCAACGAGCGGCGTAAAGACGGCACTCTCTCGAAGAACCAGATGCGGATGGGGCCGCTGACGCTCGAAGCCCGGCGGCTCGGTCTCGACGTGGTGCTCGGCATTCAGGGCGAGATCAACGCGGCGGCCATCATCAACGACCGTCCGCAGGTGTCGCTCGTCAACGAAGAAGAGCACGGACGCATTCTTGAGTTAATCGAGGCGCGCACCTTCCCGAACAAGTGGGACGGGACGGAAGTGACGGGCGACGTGATGCTCGACGAGATGTTCGCCGACGGCACGGTGCAGCCGCTCATGTCGGAGATGTTCGGGGCGTGAAAGAGACGGTCGTCGGCGAGGTGGCGCAGGCGAACAGGGTCGCCTCCCTGCGCGAGTGGGACGCGCTCGTCAGGGAGGCGGAAGCGGCGGGGCGCAGAGACCTCGTTGACCGTTGGGGCAAGTGCGACAGGGAGAACTTTTCGTGGACTGAGGTTGACGGGCGGGCGCGGGAGCTGCGGAAGGAGTTGGCGATGAGCAAGGGCATTCGCAACGGCGACACGATCATCGGCAAAGACGGTCACTACTTCACCGTCGAGTCGCACGAAGGCGGCGAGATCAAAGCGCGTCGGCAAGACCACACGAACGCGACCGTCGAGACGTTCAGCGACGGCGAACTGATGTGTGTCGATGCCGACGACGGGCTGTGGCAGCAGGTGGAGGGCTAGGTGCGGTGAACAACTTTCGGCAGGACATTATCGAGTGCCTGATCTTCAACGGCGCGCGGTCGGCTATCGAACTCGGTCGCTCCCTCGACGACGACCCGGAAGAGATTTACGACGAGCTGAAGGCGATGCGCTCCGAAGGGCTCGTCTCGAACGCGCCGTTCGAGGACGTGGAGTTGGGCAACTACTTCGATCCCGATTACGACAGGCCGTGTAACGGCGACCCGGACGATCTGTCGTACCTCTGCCACAGGTGCGATCTCGTCCACCCGATGATCGAGGCGGAACTGTGCGCGAGGTGGGTGTACTTCGGCGGGGCGGTCTCGCGCGCGCTGGCGGCGCAGGGGGTGGGCGCGGATGCCTAGAAACATCAGCTTCGCGATGACGACCGCGCAGATCGGGGCGCGCACGAAGACCGTCACGCGGCGGCTCGGCTGGCAGTTCTTGAAGCCGGGCGAGGAGTTGAACGCGGTCAACCGCACGATGGGATTCAAGAAGGGCGAGCACCCCGTCAGGCTGGCGCGGCTTCGTGTCGTGAGTGTCAGGCGCGAGCCGCTGAACGCGATCAGGTGGAACGATTGCCACTACGAAGGCTTTCCAGAAATGACGCCCGCGGAGTTCGTCGAGTTCTTCTGTCGCGGTCACCGCTGCGCGCCGGATCAGATCGTGACGCGCATCGAGTTCGAGTACCTCTGATGACCGACAAAGTTTTCAACCCCGGCAAGAACGCCGCGCACCACCAGATCGAGCGCGAGTATTTCCTCTCGCTCGGCGCGAAACAGTTCTCCGGCTACGGCGCGGAAGTCGAGGCGCGCATCACGGCGCACGAGGTCGAGTTCCTTCGCGCGCGCGGCTTCACGCACTACCGATCAAGGTGGGGTCAGACGGTGCCCGTCACGCTGGCGGGTCTGCGGAGTCTCAATTCGGAAGGACGGAAGGAGAGCAAACGCATGGGGACAGAATACGCGAACGCGCCCGACGTGCGGCGCGTCGCACGCAATGTCATGAACGAGTGTCACCCGCACCTGCACGGCGCGCGGATCGACTACGTCTTCGTCTCGAAGACCGACAAGGAAGGGCAGGAGAAGCCCATCGAGTCGAAGGGCAAGCAGCAGTGGGGCAAGGCGCGCACGGTGTCGGGGCTGAACGCCTACCTCGCGCAGAACGACGAGACCGAGGGCGGCGAGCCGTTCTTCGTCATCGAGATCAGCGCTTACGCTTGGAAGCGGCTCGACGAGGCGGGGCGCGTCGCCTTAGTCGATCACGAGCTGACGCACTGCGCGCTCAACGAGGACTCGGGCGCGCCGGAGATTCGACCGCACGACGTGGAGGAGTTCACGGAGGTCATCAAGCGTCGCGGTCTGTGGAAGGAAGACGTGCGCCGCATGGTCGAGGTCGGCGCGAAGCAGTTGGCGCTGCCGACGATGCAGACGGACGGCAAAGCGGCGAAGAAGCCGGCAGGCAAGGTGAAGGGTAAGTCTGCTTCCGCCGCGCCCGCGGGTTAGTCACGAGGCTTCCGGGCTCGCGCTCTGTCGTGAGTGGGTGATAGGCACATCTCAGGGCGTCCCGCGGAAGGGCGCGCGAGCCCGGTTCACATTTCGATTCGAGAAAGGAATGTAATGTCAGACGAGAAATCTACCGCTAACGACTTAGTTCATCCGCAAAACGCGGGGTTCGTCGAGCGCGTCACGCCGAAGAAGCCTACCGCAGACGTTTTCTTCTTCGAGTGCGCGACGTGCAAAGGCAGCCACTTCCGTCACGCGGGCTACGCCGAGATCATGTTGCCGTTCCTCAAGCCGGGCGGCGAGAAGCGCGTCGAGATGGTCAGCGAGCCGGTCAAGATTTGCGTCAAGTGCAAGGCGGCTTACGTGTGGGTCGCCGGGCAGATGTACGACGTGACCGACAAGATCGATCTCGCGGCGTGGGAGAAGACGGAGAAGGAAGCGCACGCGGCGACGGGCCCCGGCGGTCAGTGTTAGCCGACCACTGGAAACGACGATGCACCCGCAACAACTACCCTTCGACTCGACGCCCGGCGGCGCGCGCCGCTCCGACCCCGACACGTCGCGCGCCGCCGCCCGCTCGGTGGACACGCAGCGCGTCGAACAAGTCGTGCTCGACGCGTTAAAGCTCGCGCCCGCCGGCCTGACGACGGAAGAGCTGGTTGATCGGACGGGGCTCTCGCTCGTCACGGTCTCCCCACGGATGAAACCGCTCGAACGCAAAGGTTTGGTGCGCCGGGGCGCGAAGCGGGCGAACAGTTCGGGGCGCAGCGCGATAGTGTGGCTCGCGTGAGGCGGGCACGAAAGCTAAAACTCAATGAACGTCTTCCAAGTCAAAGACTGGAACGACCACTTCGAGAACAACAAATCTCGTGAGCGTGACCACTGTTCGTTCGTCGTGATGCCGAACAAGCAGCACGGCATGGGCTTCACGCGCGTCATCTCTCAGCCCGACGGCGCGATGCTCGTCGGCATCTGGACGATGATCGTGCAAGCCTGCTCGCGACAGAAGAAGCCGCGCGACGGATGGCTGACGGACGACGGGCACCCGACGGGCAGGGCGTGGACACCCGACGACATGGCGGTGATGTGGCGTCGCCCGGTCGCCGAGATCGTGCGCGCCGTCGAAGTCTTCTCAAGTCCGCAAATCGGCTGGCTACAAGTACATACGGAAGTGCCCGCGAGGTGCCCGTCGGGTGCCCCTGAAGAAGAAGAGAATAGAAAAGAAAAGAACTCACCTAGCGGTGGCGCGGCGACCGCGCCACGGTGCGACGCCGAATCGGACGAGGGCGCGACGCCCAAGAACGAACTGCGGGTGATCTGGGACTTGGGTGTGAACGTGCTGCGGGCGGGCGGGATGGCGAACAAGGAGGCTCGCTCTCTGCTCGGCTCGCTCGCGCAGGACTACGGCAAGACGGCGCTCGCGCAGGCTATCGCGATGACATCCGCGGCGAACCCGGCGAGCCCGAAAGAGTACCTCGTCAAGCTCCTGCAAAAGCCGGACGGCGCGACGCCGAACGGCAGGGAGTTGACGGGCAGGGCGGCGGTCGAAGCCGTGAGGAACAGTCGCAATGCAGGCTGAATCCGTCATCGACGTGATCGCGACTTTGACCGACGCTTACCCCGCGGCGCGCGTCGGCGTCTCGACCGTCGAGACCTACGAGCGCGGGCTCTCCGACCTCGACGTGGCGGACGTGGAGCGGGCGGCGAGGGACTTGATCGCGACGAGCAAGTTCTTCCCCACGGTCGCGGAGTTGAGGCGGCGCGCTCTCTCGCGAGAGACCCCGCGTGCGCCGGGCGAGCCGGCGCTGACGGCGGCGCAGACCGAAGCGCTCGCGCGCGAGACCGAGCAGATGCTCGTCTTCGACCACTTCCGCACGCGCGAAGATTACGACGACTACCACGCGACGCTGCGCTCGCTCTCGCGGGAATACACGCGCACGCACCTGGGCGACTGGCGGCGACTGAACTCGCGGGATCGCTGGCAGCACGTCAGCGCGAGCCCGGAGTACGAGGCGCTCGTCGCGAGGCTGGGCTACGTCCCTTACGGCGACCGGGCTAACGCGCCCGCTGACATGATCGGTGATCGCGCGGACGAGGTGTCGGGACGCCTTGAGGCGGTAGATAATCAGGGCGATTACCATGACTACAAGGAGAGCGCAGGCGATGAAGAAAAATAAACCCGTCCCGAACCAGGAAGACATCTACCGGCTGCTGGCGGAAGGCAACTGGGCTGCCCTGCTCAGCTTCGTGTGGGAGAACCCGCAGATCATCACGACCGACCCGATCATCCGCCACGCGATAGCGACGTGCGAGGCGGTCTTCTTCTCGAAACTCGACGCCGAGGCGGACAAGGAATCATTGGTCAGCACGCTCGAATCTTTTCACCTGTTGCACACCTCGGGCAAGTACCGACTTCCCGACGAAAGGTTCAAGGCGGTCACGGTCGAGTTGGTCAAACTCTGGAGCGACAAGAGCCTCGCCCAAGCCTACCAGCGCGCCCGCCACTTCCCCGACGACGAAGCGTGCCGCGACGTCATCGCGCGCTACGAGGCGACGTTGCCGAAGCAGGTCGCCCACTCGCAGCAAGGCTCGATCGGCGTCACCGAGAATAAGAACGTCGCCGCGCGAGACGGGCGCTGTACACTTTTCAAGTCGAGGCAGGAGAAAGAGTTTTTCGAGGCGGTGCGCGAAGCCTTCCCCATGTACATCGTGTACCCGAACGTGGCGGTCAAGAGCGTCGTCGAGTTCGACTCGGTGAGGGACGCGCTGACGCATTCGCAGAGGGACTACTACTTCAAGGCGACGATCGATTGCGTCGTTTTCGATTACCACAGCGACCTTTACCTCCCGCGCTACTTCTACGAGCTGGACAGCCCGCACCACGACACGCCGGAGCGCAAGGCGAAGGATGCGGACAAGGACGCCATCTTGGCGGCTGCCGGTCAGAGACTCTACCGCATTAGGCGCGAGGGCGGGTCGCAAACGCGCGGCGACTTCGCTCGGCTCGTGCGCGATTTGACTGAGAAAGATTTAGCGCAGGAGTAACCAATGGCGACACCACAACGGACATACACGAACCGGGCGCGGCGCGAGGTGGAATCGCTCGCGTGGGACGAGGTGCTCTACGACCCGCAGGCGGACGCGGAGCGCGAGATCGCTTGGCTCAGGCGGGCTCTCGTCTCGTGGCGCAGGGCGGCCCTCCTGCTCGGCGGGGCGTGTTTGATGTACTTCGGGATCATTCTGCTGGCGAGGTGAGACATGGCAGACGCGATTGACACGACGAACAAGTTTCTAGTCACGTTGGCGGGCCACGACATTGTTTTCCTGCGTCCGTTGCCGCAACGATTGTCTCCCGACGACGCGCTCTTACTCGCCGCCTACCTCGTGGCGATGGTGGCTGACAGCGACAAGTGGGAAG
>JBJMGS010000221.1:0-12133 GCA_045807785.1 Pyrinomonadaceae bacterium | reverse complement strand
GAACACGCGCTCCCCGGCTGGCGGCCGGAAGTGTCGCTCGCCGAGGGCGTCGCGCACGTCATCGCCGACGCGCGCGCCTACCTGGCGGAGCGTCAAGCGTCGGGCGTCGCGTCGTGACGCGCGGCCCGTCCTCGCGTCAAACCGCAAAGAACGTCGCAGGTGATTCTCGTTTGCGCACGCCCGTAGCCTTAATCATCTTCAATCGACCCGACGTGACCGAGCGCGTCTTCGCAGAGATCGCGCGCGCCCGCCCGCCGAAACTGCTCGTCGTCGCCGACGGCGCGCGCGCCGGACGCCCCGGCGAGGCTGAAGCCTGCCGCGCGGCGCGCGCCGTTGTTGGACGGGTTGACTGGGACTGCGAAGTGCTCACCAACTTTTCGGACGTGAACCTCGGCTGTCGGCGTCGCGTGTCGAGCGGTATCTCGTGGGTCTTCGATCAGGTCGAGGAAGCGATCTTCCTGGAAGACGACTGCCTGCCCGATCCGACCTTCTTCCCCTTCTGCTCCGAACTCCTTGAGAGATTCCGCACGGATGAGCGGGTCTCGATGATCTGCGGCAGCAACTTTCTCCACGCGCAGAAGCCTACGCCGGACAGCTATTACTTCTCGCGCTTCGGGCACATCTGGGGCTGGGCTTCGTGGCGGCGCGCGTGGGCGCATTATGACGCCGACATCAATCTCTGGCCGCAGTTGCGCGAGACTTCGTGGCTGTTGGATATTCTCGGCGACGAACTCGCGGCGCGCTACTGGCGCGAGAGGTTGGACAGCGTTCGCGCGGGCGAGATCGACACTTGGGACTACCAGTGGTTCTTCACTTGGTGGTCGCAGAACTGCCTCGCCGCCGTCTCCGACACGAACCTCATCACCAACATCGGATTCGGCGAAGACGCGACGCACACCAAGACGGCGGTCGCAGCCATGTCCGAACTCCCCCGCTCCGCGATGGAGTTTCCCTTAAAGCATCCCGGCTACATGGCGCGGGATCGGGAAATTGACGCGTACACGTTCAGGCAAATCTGCCCGTGGGCCGTGCCCGCGCCGGGCTTAGGCGGGTGGCTGCGCCGCCACGTCGCGCCGCGACTCCCGACCCGCGTGCGCGTGTCGCTCTCACATCTGCGCGCCGCGGCGAGAGCCGGTGCGCAGAAGTAGGAGTTGGCGTGATCGCCGAACGGATGAACGTGACGTGCCCAGCCTGCGACAGTCCGCACACAGAGACGCTCGGCGTCCTGCCCGTCTTCACGCCCGACGAATCAGGGCTGCTCGATGGCAGCCGGCGGAGTCGTCTCTACCGCTGCCGCCGCTGCGAACTGCGCTTCCGCCATCCCGTGCCGACCGCGGAGGAGTTGAAGCACTACTACGGCACGCTCGCGAGCGAGGAGTGGTGGCAATATGAAGAGGAGCGCGAGGTCTGGCGACACGTCCGCACCGAGATCGAGCGCGCCCCCGCGCGCACCGTGCTCGACGTGGGTTGCTTCCGCGGCGATCTCCTCGCGTTCCTCGGCGACGACTGGGAACGCTTTGGCGTTGAGCCTTCGCGCGATGCGCGGCGCGTCGCGGAGTCTCGCGGCGTCAAAATTATCGGCGAGACGGTCGATGCGCTCGCAGACTCGACCATGCGCTTCGGCGCGATCACGCTGATCGACGTGATCGAACATCTGCCACGGCCGCTCGACTCTCTGCGCAAGCTCGTCCGCTTGCTGCCACCCGGCGGGCGGCTCGTGATCTTCACAGGCGCGACCGACGCCCCAGCCTGGCGTTTCTCCGGCGAGCACTACTGGTACTCCGCCATGCCTGAACACGTCGTCTTCTTCCGCCCGTCGTGGTTCCATTGGGCCGCGCCGCAACTAGGCTGCGCCGTCGGGTCAGTCCGGCGACTCTCCTTTCACCCCGCGCCGCCGCGCGAGCGTGCGGATGAGGCTCTCAAGAACGTCGCTTACGTCGGCTTCAAGCGGCTCGCGCAACTCCCTCTCGTCGGCGCTGCTCTCAGGCGTCTGCCTGTCGTCAGACGCATCGGCGGCTGGACGGGAAGCTGGTGGACAACCGCGCGCGACCACGCTCTCGTAACTCTCGTCCGACAGGGCGACGACTCTCCGGTCGGCGACCCTCCGTCACCCTAAGATTCCAGCCCCGACTCTCACCGGCACGAGCCGTGGCCCGCGCACTAGGGCGGAGAGCAATTAGCCTTCCTCTTGACCGAGGGCGCGGACGGGCGGATCGCACACCTGCACCTGAACACGCGCGCGCTCAAAAAAGTTAACTAGGACGCGGGGGACGCGCCGCCACCGCACTTCAGCCGGGCTGGTTTCGCCGCGCGCCGCGCGTGTTATACTCCCGCCGCGCGAGCAAGCTGGCAGGCAGTCCGCCACGCCCTTTCGTCTCCCGACGCTTCTGTTCTCATCAGTCTTTCTGTACGCATCAGTCTTATGAGTTCCCGCCACACGCACAGCGCAGCCGATCCGCTCGTCGGCACCGTCAAGGGGCCGGGCGAGCGACCGCACGAGTTCCTCTTCATCACCGCCGACCACGTGCGCGCGCGCATCGGCGAGTTCGTCTACTACACGGCGCGCGACGCGGAAGACGAGCGGCGCATCCTCGGCAACATCACTTCGCGCCGGCTCGTGCGCAATCTGCCCGACGCCTTTCTCTCCGACCCGGAGACTTCGCCCGCGGTCGTCTCGTCGCTCATCGGGCTCGACGGCGAGGGTTGCGAGCTGTACGAGATCACGGTCGAGTCGATCGGCTACTTCAGCCGCCGCTTAAGTGATTTCGTCAACCCGCGCATCCCGCCCGGCGCGGGCGACGCGGTCTTCCTCGCCTCTTCCGAGACGCTGGCTGGCGTGCTCAGCTCGAAGCGCGTCGGCGAGGTGGGCGCGGCACACGTCGGGAGTCTGCTCACGCGCGACGCGGGCGAGGTGCCGGTCGTGCTCTCGATCAAGGATGTTGTCTCGACGCACCTCGCGATTCTCGCCTCGACCGGATCGGGCAAGTCCTACACGGCGGGCGTGCTCGTCGAAGAGTTAATGATGGCGCACAACCGCGCCTCCGTGCTCATCGTCGATCCGCACGGCGAGTACGGTACGCTCACGTCCATCGAGAGCGACGCACGCTTCTCTGACGGCAAGTACCACCCGGAAGTTAAAATCTACACGCCCGACCGCATCCGCGTGCGCTTCTCTTCACTCACCGAGGCGGACATCAAGTACCTTTTGCCCGAAGGCACGTCCGACAAGATGCTGCACTACCTGTCGCAGGCGTACCGCAAACTGCGCGCCAGCTCGCGGGGCGAAAATGAGACTTACGCCTACCACGATCTACGCGACGCCGTAACCTCGGAAAAATACGGCGACGACGACGCCAAAGGATCGGGCGGCAACGCCGGATCAATCGACGCACTGCTCTGGCGGCTGGACTCGCGCTTCGACAACACGGGACGCCCCGACGCACTGTTCCACGACCGCGAGCACATCCCGCTGCAGGACATCTTCCTCCCCGGTCGCTGCACCGTGCTCCAACTCTCTGACATCGAGCAGCACGAGCAGCAGGTCATCGTCGCCACACTCCTGCGGCGCGTCAACAAGGCGCGCATGATGACGGTGCGCGGCGAGGCGGCGTCGGGCGAGAACCACTTGCCTTACCCGGTCTTCACTCTCGTCGAGGAGGCGCACCGTTTCGCCCCGGCGGGCGCGACCGTCGTCTCGACGAACATCCTCAAACAGATTCTCTCGGAGGGACGCAAGTTCGGCGTCGGCATCGGCCTCATCACGCAGCGACCGGGCAAGCTCGATCAGGACGTGCTCTCACAGTGCATGACGCAGGTCATCATGCGCATCGTCAACCCCGTGGATCAGGACACGGTGGCGAAGTCGGTCGAGGGCGCCGGTCGGCAGCTCTTGCAGGAGTTGCCCGCGCTCACCAAAGGTCAGGCGGTGATTTCGGGCGTCGGCGTCAACACGCCCGTCATGTGCCGCGTGCGCGAGCGCCTGACGCGCCACGGCGGCGAGACCTTCGACGCGCCCGACGAGTGGGCGCGCTGGCACTCCGACGGCGCGTCCGAGCGGCGCGCACAGGACGACGCCCTGCTCGTCAAGCCCGCCGCGAAAAAGGTCGAAAAGTTCCGCGGCGTCGAACTCTAAGCCCTGTTAACCGCCGCCCGCGACACTTAACATCACGCTATTGACTTGTCGCCCCGCGCGGGGATAATCTCTGGCCGCTGGTTTCTTCAGGGCGGTCGTGCCGGAGTCGGGTCTTCGGTTCATCCAAGCCTCCCTTCTCCGCACCACCTCGTCAGGGTAGTACCGCGGGCGCGTTCGTCCGATCCGCGCCCCACTTCGATTTAAGGAGTCCCTTCCATGTTGCCAAACTCGATCACTCCACGCTCACGTCTGCGCCTGCCGCTCTGCGCGCTCGCCCTCGTCTGCCTCTGCGCCGCCGGCGCGCGCGCGCAGGACGAGGCGAAGGAAGCGCCGTTCCACGACTTCAAAGGGGTCTGCATCGGCATGAGCGCGGCGGACGCGCGGCAAAAGCTCGGCAACCCGACCGAGAAGTCCGACGCGCTCGACTTCTACAACGTCTCGGACAAGCAGATCATTCAGGTCTATTACGACTCCGGGAAAGTCTCCGCTATCGCGCTCATGTTCATGAACGCGGGTGCGGACGCGATGTCGGCGAAGACCGTCTTCGGTGCGGACATCGAGGCGAAGCCGGACGGCTCGATGTACAAGATGGTGCGCTACCAGAAGGCCGGCTACTTCGTCGCCTACAACCGCACCGCCGGCTCCGCGCCGACCGTCTCCGTGACGATCCAGAAGCTCAGGTAGCGCAGTACCGTTCGCGCGGAAGCCACGCGCGCAACTTCCACAGTCTCCCCGCGTGGGCGCTGTCGCGCAAGATGCGCGACAGCGCCGCACGCTCGCGCGTCCACTCGCGCGCGCGAACTCTCGCCATCGCGCTGCCCCTTTTGACCGGGGGCGGCGCGAGTTGCTTTTCCCTGCCGCGATGCTAAGATATTTCGGCACACGATCCCGAAAATTTAGCCCGTCAGCGCGCCCTCTCCCCCGTCTGCTTTGCCGGTCCCGCGCGCCCGACACGTGAGGACTCGATGGCAGAACAATCCGCTGCGACGACACAAAACTACGCCGAGCGCATCGCCGACATTCTCTCGACGCGGCGCGACGAAGTGCTCAACCTCTGGATCAAGGATCGCCTCGACTCCGATGACTTTCGCGACGAGCTGATCTCGAAAAAGGAGTTGCGCCAGCAGTCGCGCCGGTTGATCGAACTGCTCGCGGAGTGCATTCAGGAATCCCACGGCGAGGGCTTCGACGATCCGGCGTTCGATGAGCTGCGCCGCTTCCTCAACGAGATTTCGCACCAGCGCGCCGTCAAGGGCTACACGCCGATGGAGAACGCGACCTACGTCAGCGCCCTGCGCAACACGGTGCGCCCGATGCTCGTCGAGGAGTACGAGGGCGGCGATCCCGTCCTGCTCGCCAACGAGCTGGGCTACCTCGCCAACCTCATCGACAAGATGGCGCTCGTCATGGTCGAGAACTACATCCACTCGCGCGAGGAGACGATCCGTCAGCAGCGCGCCGACATGATGGAACTCTCCACACCCGTCATCAAAGTCTGGGACAAGATACTGACGCTCCCGATCATCGGCACGCTCGACTCGCGCCGCGCGCAGTTGATGATGGAGGCGCTCTTGCAGCGCATCGTCGAGACCGGCAGCACGGTCGCCATCCTCGACATCACGGGCGTGCGCACGATGGACACGCTCGTCGCCAACCACCTGATTAAGACCGTCACGGCGGCGCGGCTGATGGGCGCGCGCTGCATCCTGACGGGCGTCTCGCCAGCCATCGCGCAGACGATGGTGCAGCTCGGCATAGACCTCTCGCAGATCACGACCCGCGCGCAGATGTCCGACGGCGTCAAGCTCGCGCTGGAAATAATCGGCAAACAGATCGTCTCTGCCGCCGCGCTCTCACAGCTCCGCGACAGCGCGTCTCTGAACGGCGTCAAGGCCGCCGAGCAGCCGTCCGCCAGCGCCGACAACAAGTTCAACGTATGACGGACGCCACGATGAGACTTTGTTTTTTCCCGTCACCCGTCACCTGTCACCCGTCACTGTCTTTACGGAGTAAAGACCGATGAGCCGAGCCCAGCGCATTCCCATCCTCAAAGTCGGACGCGTCCTCGTCGTGCCGATCCAGACCGACATGGACGACCGGACGGTCATCCAGTTGCAAGAGAACATCCTCGCCGAGCTTGAGCGGACGCGCGCGCGCGGCGTCCTGATCGACATCTCGCTGCTGGAGATGGTTGACTCGTTCATCGGGCGGATGCTCTCCGACATCGCGGCGATGGCGCGCATCATGGACGCGCGCACGGTGGTCGTCGGCATCCAGCCGGCGGTCGCCATCACGCTCGTCGAGCTGGGGCTGGAGTTGTCAGGCGTCGCGACCGTGCTTAACGTGGACGAAGGCATCAGGCTGCTGCGCCGGGAGTTCGACATCGACGAGCGCGAGGAGGACGACGACGATCTCTTCGGAGGGGCGGGCGCGTTTGGAGAGCAAGGCTATCGCCCTTAACGGCGACGACGACATCGTCGTCGCGCGCGGCGAGGTGCGCGCGTTCGCCGCCGCGCTCGGCTTCGGCACGCTCGATCAGACGCGCCTCTCGACGGTCGCCTCCGAACTCGCGCGCAACATCGTCAAGTACGCCGGACGCGGCCAACTGATCGCGCAGCCGACGACCGGCGCTTTCGGTCGCGTCGGCTTGCGCCTCCTCTTCGAGGACTCAGGACCCGGCATCCCGGACATCGCCGCCGCCATGCGCGACGGCTACACGACGAGCAACGGCATGGGCAAAGGCCTGCCCGGCTCGAAGCGTCTAGTCGATGAATTCTCCATCGACTCCGCGCCCGGTCGCGGCACGCGCATTACGGTCGTGCGCTGGCTCTGAAAGGCAGAGGTTAGAGGTCAGAGGTTAGAGGTCAGTGTTCGATTGCTTTTCTAACTTCTGACCTCTAACCTCTGACCTCTGTTTTTATGCGTGTCATTCAATCAATGGAAGTGAGGGACGACGCGCAGGTCGGGGCGGTGCGGCGGGCGGTGCACGCCTACGCGCGGCGCGTCGGGTTCACCGAGCGCGAGCTGGCGGAGCTGGACATCGTCGTGCAAGAGATAGGGACGAACGCCGTGCGCTACGCGACGGGCGGCGGCTGGATTCATTTCACCACGCCGCTCGGCGCGGAGCCGGGCGTGGAGATTTTCTACTGCGACCAGGGGCCCGGCATCAGCGACCTCGACCGCGCCGTGCGCGACGGCGTCTCGACGGGCGGCAGTCTCGGCGCGGGGCTCGGCGCGATCAAGCGCCTGCTCGACGAGTTTGAGTTCTACTCGACGGTGAAGAGGGCGCGGACTGATCGGCTCTCGCTGACGTCGAACCGGCGCACGACGCACGGCACGGCGCTCCTGGGGCGCAAGTGGGTCGCGGCGACGAAACTGACGCCGCCTCGCCACGCCTCGACCGCGCGGCGCATCGGCGTCTGGAGCCGACCGCGACCGGGCGAGGACGCCAACGGCGACGCCTACTTCATCCGCCGCCGCGCGGGCCAACTGCTGCTCGCCGTCGTGGACGGCCTCGGCCACGGCGAGGGCGCGAGCGAGGCTTCAGCCGCCGCGCTCGAAGTCTTGTCGGCGTGGCAGGGCGAGTCGCTCGACGATATTTTCCGGCGCACGCACGAGCGTCTGCGCCCGACGCGCGGCGCGGTGATGGGCGCGTGCGTGCTGGACACGCAGCGCGGCACTTTCACTTACGCGGGCGTCGGCAATGTCGAGGTGCGCGTGCTGAATTCGCCGCATCCGGTGCGCCCCATCCCCACCAACGGCACGCTCGGCGCGCGCCTCGGCACGGTGCGCGTCTGGACGTTCGACTGGTCGGAGGGCGCGACCGTCGTCCTCGCCTCCGACGGGCTCAGCGCGAGCTGGGACATCGAAGACTATCCGGGGCTGGCGTCGAAGAGCCCGCAGCTCATCGCCGGCGTGCTCGCCCGCGACTACTCGCGCGACTCCGACGATGCGACGGCGCTCGTGGCGAGATAGCAGTTTACTGTCGTGCAAGAGATCAACGTCAACAGACTCGGCGACATCTACATCCGGCGTGAGGCGGACATTGTGAAGGTGCGTGACCGCGTGAGGCGGCTCGCGCGCGAGATGGGTTTCGATCAGACGACGCAGATCAAGATCACGACCGCCGTCTCCGAGCTGACGCGCAACATCTACGAGTATGCCAAGTCGGGCGCGATCACGCTCGCCGTCGCGCAGGCGGGTCGCGCCGCCGGGATGCACGTCACGGCGCGCGATTCGGGTCCCGGCATCGACGCCGCGACGCTCGAACGGATCATGCGCGGCGATTTCCGTTCGCAGCACGGCCTCGGCATCGGGCTCGCGGGCACGCGCCGCCTGGTGGACGACTTCAACGTCGAGGCGAACGAGGGCGGGGGGACGCGCGTCACCATCATCAAGTGGCTGCCGCCCGCCGAAGCCGCCGCCGTCACCGATCAGTTCGAGACCTTGCGCGCGCGCTTCGTCGAGACCGCCGAAGAGTCCGCCGTCGAGGAGTTGGAGCAGCAGAACCACGATCTGCTGGAGGTGCTTGGCGAACTCGAAGAGAAGCGCGAGGAGTTGGAACGCCTCAACCGCGAGCTGGCCGACTCGAACCGCGAGCTGGGTGAAGCCAACGCGAAGCTGCGCGAAGTCTCAGAACTGAAAGAAGAGTTTCTCGCCGTCACGACGCACGATCCGCGCTCGCCACTCACAGTCATCAGCGGCGTCATCAGCTTCTTCAGCTCGGGGCGACTGGGCGAGCTGACGCCGGAGCAGCAGAACATGGTCTCGATGATGGAGCGCAACACGCAGAACCTCATCGAGCTGGTCAACGACCTACTTGACTCTGCCAAGATCGAATCCGGCTCGCTCACGCTCGATCTCGTGCCGACCGACATGCCCGCGCTCGTCGGCGAAATCTGCGAGGCGATGAGCACGATGGCGGGCGAGCGCGGCGTCGCGGTCGCCTGCCACTTCCCAGACGATCTGCCGAAGGCTCTAGCCGACCGCGCCAAGCTGCGCCGCGTCCTCGTCAACCTCGTCTCGAACGCGGTGAAGTTCACGCGCAAAGGTGGGAGCGTGGACATCAACGGCGCGCGCGAAGGCCGGTTTGTCCGCGTCAACGTCGCGGACACAGGGATCGGCGTGCCGCCGGAAGATTTGCCGCGCCTCTTCGACAAGTACGAGCAGGCGAGCACGCGCGCGCCCCGCAGCGAGCGCGGCACGGGGCTCGGTCTCTACATCACGCGCCAGCTCGTCGAACTCCACGGCGGCGAGATCACCGTCGAGTCCGAAGTCGGCAAAGGCTCGACGTTCTCTTTCACGATCCCTGTTGCGGAGGATAATGACTGAGGCGAGGTGATTAATGATCGTGCAATGATTTGCTCGTCACTCGTCACTCGTCACTCGTCACGGCTCTTATGCACTACCATCTCATCGGAATCTGCGGGACGGCGATGGCGTCACTCGCCGGAATGCTTCAGGCGCGCGGTCATCACGTCACCGGCTCGGATGAGAACGTCTATCCGCCGATGTCCACGATGCTCGCGGAACTCGGCATCGAAGTGATGCAGGGATACCAGCCTGAGCACCTGGCACAAGCGCCGGACTGCGTCGTCGTCGGCAACGCATTGTCGCGCGGCAATGCCGAGGTCGAAGAGACGTTGAACCGGAAGCTCACGTACCGCTCGCAGGCTGAAGTCGTCAAAGAGGAGTTCGTGCGTGGTCGTCGCTCGCTGGTCGTCGCGGGGACGCACGGGAAGACGACGACGACGAGCATCGCCACGTGGGTCATGGAGGTGGCGGGCTTGAATCCGAGTTTTCTCGTCGGCGGCGTCGTGCAGAACTTCGGCAAGAGCTTCCGCGTCACCGAGAGCGACTACTTCATCATCGAGGGCGACGAGTACGACACGGCTTACTTCGACAAGGGGCCGAAGTTCATGCACTACCTGCCTGAAGTGGCCATCGTCAACAACATCGAGTTCGACCACGCAGACATCTACGCTGATCTCGCGGCGGTAAAACTCGCCTTCCGCCGCCTGATGAACCTTGTGCCCGCCAACGGTCGCCTCGTCGCCGGTTGGGACGACCCTAACGTGCGCGAGGTTGTCACGGAGATGGGCGCGCGGCTCCACACGCGGCTCGAAACCTTCGGCACTTCCGCTGATGCGAAGTGGCAGGCGCGCGACATGGATTTCTCAGGCGAGTTGACGCGCTTTCAGGTCTTTCGCGAAGGGAAATTCTGGGGCGAGTTTGAGACGCCGCTCATCGGCGAGTTCAACGTGAGGAACACGCTCGCCGTCATAGTCGCGGCAGACGCGTGGGGTGTCGCGCCCGCGCAGATTAAAGAAGCCCTCGCCACGTTCAAGAGCGTGCAGCGCCGGATGCAGGTCAAAGGCGTGGCGGCAGGCGTCACGGTGATTGACGACTTCGCGCACCACCCGACCGCAGTGCGCGAGACGTTGCAGGCGCTGCGCGCCAAGTACAGAGAGGGCCGCCTCATCGCGGTGTTCGAGCCGCGCTCGGCGACCTCGCGCCTCGCGGTCTTCCAGAAGGAGTACGTCGCAGCGCTCGCGCAGGCGGATCACGTCGTCATCGCAGAGGTCTTCGCGCGCGAGAAGGGATCGATCTACGGTCAACTGCTCGACACGCAAGAGCTGACGAAAGAGATCGACGCGGCGGGCACGCCCGCCTTCTGCATCGACGGGGTGGAGACAATCGTCGCCCGCCTCGCGCCTGAACTTCGCGCTGGTGACACCGTCGCCGTCATGTCCAACGGCGGCTTCGGCGGCATCCACGACAAACTGCTCGCGGCGCTGACGCAAAGGATGAAGGATGAAGGATGAAGGATGAAAGAAGGTTCACTCAACTTGAGCCACCACGCTTTCATCCCTCATCCTTCATCCTTCATCCTTTCTCTCAGTCCTTCTCGCCCGCCGGTCTTCCCGACAGGGAGCTGGGCGCGTCGAGGTGCGCGCCTTCGTGGACGGACATGCCGAGGCGCTCGACCAGCTCGCCGCCGAGCCAGCCGGAGAGGAGCGCGAGCACGAGCGCGACGAACGAGAGCGCCAGCTCCGGCACGTCGGGCGGGTAGGTCGGCGGCGTGTCGCGCCGCAGCCACCAGCTCACGGCGAACAGGACAAGCACCATGTCGTTTAAGATCGCGTGCAGCAGCCCCACCCGCTTCGCCCGCGTGTTCTTCGGGATCGACAGCCAATCCACGAAGCCCGGCACCGCCGCGACGACGCCGCCAATGATGCCTGCGGCGATCAGCCAGTAGGCGACGAGTGAATACTCCGTGTTGCGCGTCACGAGATAGACGATGTCGAAGATGACCGACGTGCTGAGCAGCCCCAGCGGGAAGACGATCAGGATCGGGTGCGCGCCGTGACCAAGCACTCTGAATTTACTCTCCATGTTGCCTCTCCGTGTTAACCGAAAGTTACACAGTCGCCCCGCCCCAAGTGGGCGCGGGGCCTGAACAAAGCGACGCTGGTTCGAGCCGGATTCGCCCAGAGTGTAATTCGGCTCGCCCGCAAAGGACAAGTTTTTCAGTTTTCAGTTTCCAGCCTCGTCGTGCCCTTCTCTCAGGAGGCGTCCTCTGTTCCCCATTCAAACCCGCATGGCATATACTGACCGCCACACGCAGCCTGAACATCTGACACCCGACACCTGTTACCCGGAACCTGTCTTATGATTCTAGACCGCATCCGCCAGCGCGCCGCCGCAGACCCGCAGCACATCGTCTTGCCCGAAGGCGAAGACCCGCGCACGGTCGCCGCCGCCGCCCGCTGCGCGCGTGAAAAGATCGCCCGCGTCACGCTCCTCGGCAACGAGGAGAAGATTCGGCAAGCGGCGCGCGAAGTGAGCGCAGACCTCGGCGGCGTCGAGATCATCGATCACCGTCGCGCCACAGACTTCGACCGCGTCGCCGCGCTCTACTACGAGCTGCGCCGCGCCAAGGGCATGATGCCCGACGAGGCGCGCGCGAGTGTGCAAGACCCGCTCTACTACGGCAACCTG
>JBJMGS010000220.1:0-15431 GCA_045807785.1 Pyrinomonadaceae bacterium | reverse complement strand
GACGCGGGCGCGGTGCGCACGCTCAAGCGCACGGTCTTCGTCCCCTACGAAGAGATCGTCGAGCAGATGTATCTGGGCGGCGTCAACATGAAGGCGTACTTCAAGATGAAGCCCGTCACCTGCCACGACATCCAGTCTGAGTAGCGGCGACAGCGCGCAAGCTGCTACGCTAGGCGCGCGATGAACGACACCTACGACGCACTGCTCGTCGTCTCCTTCGGCGGCCCCGAAGGGACGGACGAGGTGATGCCCTTCCTCGAAAACGTCCTGCGCGGTCGCAATGTCCCGCGCGCAAGGCTTGAGCAGGTCGCGCACCACTACGAGCTGTTCGGGGGCGTGAGCCCCATCAACGGACAGAACCGCCGACTCATCGAGGCTCTGCGCGCAGACTTCGACGCGCACGATCTGCGACTCCCGATCTACTGGGGCAACCGCAACTGGCACCCCTTCCTCGCCGACACCCTGCGCGAGATGCGCGACGACGGAATCACGCGCGCCCTCGCCTTCGTCACCTCCGCCTACAACTCTTACTCCGGCTGCCGGCAGTATCGCGAGAACATCGAAGCGGCGCGCGCCGAAGTTGGTGCGGGTGCGCCGACGGTCGAAAAGCTGCGCGCCTTCTACAACCATCCGGGTTTCGTCGAGCCGAACGTCGAAAATTTAAGCGCCGCGCTTGCTCAAATCCCTTCAGAGCGACGCGCCGCCGCGCGCGTGGCGTTCACGGCACACAGCATCCCCGCCGCGATGGCCGCGGGCTGCGACTACGAAGCCCAGTTACAGGAGACCTGCCGCCTCGTCGCCGTTGGCGCGGGCGCGCAACACTGGCGACTCGTCTTTCAGAGTCGCAGCGGCTCGCCCGCGCAGCTGTGGCTTGAGCCGGACGTCTGCGAACACCTGCGCGCGTTGAAAGCGGAAGGCGCGGCGGATGTCGTCGTCCACCCCGTCGGCTTCATCTCCGACCACATGGAGGTGCTCTACGATCTCGACACGGAGGCGCGCGCCGTCGCCGAGGAGATCGGCATCCACATGATCCGCGCCGCGACCGTCGGCACGCACCCCCTGTTCGTCTCGATGATCCGCGAACTGATCAACGAGCGCACGAGAGACGACGCACCGCGCCGTTTCTTAGGCGCGCGCGGAGCGAGCCATGACCTGTGCGCCACGGATTGCTGTCTTCCCGGCGCAACCCGCCCAACGGCGGCTGACAAAGGCGTTGCGGCGACTGACAACGCCTCTGTCGCGGGCGCGAAGGGCGTTGTCACGACTGCGAAGAGCGTTGTCATGCCTGCGAAGGACGTTGTCGCGCCTGACAACGCCCTTCGCACGGGTGCAAAGTCCGTTGTGAGCGATGCTAAGGGCGTTGTCGCGGGCGCGAAGGGCGTTGTTGCGGGTGCGAAGTCTATTGCGTCGGGCGCGAAGACCGTTGCGGCGCGCGACAAGGCTGTTGCGACGGATGACAAACGCGCTGCCGATGAGCGAAACGCAGCAAAATAAGGCTCGCCGCGTCGTCGTCATCGGCGGCGGCATCAGCGGTCTCGCCGCCGCGCACAGGCTCTCGACGCGCGCCGCAACCTCTACAATTCCTCTCGAAGTCACCTTGCTCGAAGCCTCACCCCGACTCGGCGGCACCGTTCGCACGCACCGTCGCGAAGGCTTTCTCCTCGAAGCCGGCCCCGACTCGTTCATCTCCGAAAAGCCGGAAGCCGTCGCTCTCGCGAAAGAGATCGGGCTCGAATCGCGTCTCATCGGCACGAACGACGCGCACCGTCGCGCCTTCATCGTGCGCGGAGGGCGGCTGCGCCCCGTGCCCGAAGGCTTCCAACTGCTCGCGCCGTCGCGGCTGCTCCCCTTCGCCACGTCTGAGATCGTCAGTTGGCGTGGCAAGGCGCGCATCGCGTTGGAGATGTTCGTCCCGCGCGGCAGAGGAGACTCGGACGAAAGCCTCGCCGCGTTCGTCCGCCGACGCTTCGGACGCGAGGCTCTGGAGCGCATCGCACAGCCGCTCGTCGGCGGCATCTACACGGCAGACCCCGAACAGCTTTCCCTGCGCGCGACGATGCCCCGCTTCATCGAGATGGAGCGCGCCGCGGGCAGCGTCACGCGCGCGATGTTGAAGGCGCGACGCCGCGCGAAGTCGAAGCAGAGGGAGAACGGCGCGGGCGGCGACGGCGGCGACCCCGCGCGCGGCACGAGCGGCGCGCGCTACAGCCTGTTCCTCACCTTTGACGAAGGCGTGCAGGTGATCACAGACCGGCTCGCTGCGCTGCTCCCGCGCGAATCGGTGCGGCTCGACACGAGAGTCGAGCAGATGACTTTTGATGAAAGATCACGGCGTTGGCATCTGCGTCTCGGGGGCAAGCCCGGCACAACAGCGGGTGAGACTTTAACGGCGGATGGCGTCTGCCTCGCGCTTCCGGCTTACGCCGCCGCCGCGCTACTGCGCGACACGGACGCCGCGCTCGCCTCTGAACTCGACGCCATTCCTTACGCCTCGACCGCGACGGTCAACCTCGCCTTCCGCCGCACGGACGTGGCGCACCCGCTCGACGGCTTCGGCTTCGTCGTCCCCTTCGTCGAACGTCGCACGACGCTCGCCTGCACCTTCAGCAGCGTCAAGTTCGCCGGTCGCGCGCCCGACGCACACGTGCTCCTGCGCGCCTTCGTCGGCGGCGCGCTCCAACCCGACATGTTCGCGCTCGACGACGCGGCGATGACCGCAGCCGTGCTCAGGGATTTGCGCGAGCTGATCGGCATCACGAGTGCGCCCCTCTTCGCGCACGTCGAACGCTGGCCGCGCTCGATGGCGCAGTACACCGTCGGCCACATCCCACGCGTCGCACGCATCCGCGAACGCCTCACGTACTTCCCGACACTTCAACTCGCCGGCAACGCCTACGAAGGCGCGGGACTGCCCGACTGCATTCGCACGGGCTGGCGCGCAGCGGACGAGATTCTTCAAGTGATAAGTGGCAAATAGCTGTTAGCGGTTAGCTGTTAGCGGTTAGCCATTGCTTTTAGTTTGGCTGACCGCTAATCGCTAAAAGCTAACTGCTACCTGTCGCTTGTCACTCGTCACTCACAGATAGATGACGTGCGACTGCCGCCAGAGGTGCGCGGGGATGGTGCCGGGTTCGGCTGGGGTGAGGAGGATGACGTAGTTTGCGTCGGCGGAAGAGGCGTGGGCGATGGCGTCCCAGAAGTCTGGGGCGGGCTGCGTGCGCGCTGATGCTTGTGTGCTCTCCGCGCGCGTGTCGGGCGCAATCAGCGCGAGGCGTCGGAGGGAGGCGTAGAGGTGTTCGCGCCCCGCGCCGTAGGAGCCCGCGTCTGCGCCGAGCGTGAGCCGGACTTCGGCGCGCTCTTCGATGAAGTGTGCGACGAGCGAGGCGGCGAGCGTGACACCTCGCTCGAATCGCGTCGCCGCAACGTCGGCGTGTGTTGTCGCCGTGTCGTCGGCGCTGGCCGACACTTTGTCTTTGCGTGTTGATGTCTCGCTTGCCGCGTGGTCGTCGTCGCGTGGGCGCGTGTCGAGGACGATGTGGACGCGGCGCTCGTCTTCGGCGGTGAACTCCCGGACGAAGAGTTGGCGCGAGCGCGCGGTCGCCTTCCAGTCGATGTGGCGCACGTCGTCCTGCGGCTGGTACTCGCGCAGAGAGTGCAGGTCGTGCCCCGCACCGCGCCGCGTGGAGAGGAGCCGTCCCATGTTCATCGGCAGCAGGTGCAGCTCGTCACTTGCGGGTTCGAGTTTCGGGTAGATGACGAGATCGACGTTGCGCGCGCTTAAGCGTCGGCGCAGGCGGAAGAAGCCGAAGGGGAAGCGCGTGGATAGCTCGAAGCCCGTGACGAGGACGTGACCGCGGCGCGGGAAGACCTGCTCGACGCGCTGCTCGGCGCGCGTGCGGCGGGGGACGTGCATGAAGTAGGCGAGCGGCTGTTTGTCGAAGCGTCGGCGCGCGAGTCGGCTTAAGAATTTTCGACGCGCGTCGTGTTCGAGCTGGTGTCGCCACTGGACGAGGACGGAGAAAGAGGGGAGCGCGCGTTTCGAGTTGCGAAGGCTGACGAGGACGGGCGCGGGCTCTCCGGCGAAGATGTGGTCGGGGAAGCGCGCGGAGACCGATAGCTCGCGCAACTGCGTGCGCCCCGCCGCCCACGCGACGAAGAGCGTGGAGGCGAGGACGGAGAAGACGAGAAAGAGCAGGTTGTTGCCCGTGTTGTAGGCGGCTAAGCCCACGACGAGGAAGATGCCGCAGAAGATCGTTCCGCCGGTCGTGAGTCGCAAGGGCGGGTCGAAGCCTTTCGACTCGCGCCCTGCGCGGCGGACGAGCGGCGGCACGACGAAGATCGTGATGAGCGCGACGAAGACGAGCGAGAGGAGCGCGCCCCACTGCGTCAACTGCCAGTCCTGCGCGCGCCGCGCGAGCCACGTCAGCACGGCGGTCGCCAGCCCGCCGAGCACCAGCAGCGTCCCGAGGATCGATCTCCACCACGCGCGCAGCATATCGAGCAAACGAGAAACGTATTTAACGAGCGTTGCCTTTCACATCTCGTCCGTAAAAGAACAGACTGTGCTCGACTTCACTCGCTGAGTCCTCGCTATGTTCTTCCCAGTCGTAATTAAAAATCAGATGAATCCTCTGATTCTTTTCAAGGTCTTCACGAGGCACACTGAATGTCATAGCCTTCCCCGGCGGCAAAGGTATTCTTGAACAGACATGACAACTCGTGCTTCCGAATAATCGGTTCCACTTCTCGTCTTCGACGGCGTAAAATAGCCCCACGTCTCCATATAATTTATCAGGCACGCCGTTAGCATCAATCCAAATCGCCCATTGAGTGTTGTTGTTAAGACGTAACCAGACACGTTCATCGCTCTCTCCGTTTAGCACAGGCTCAGCCTTGCCGACACGCACGAAGGAGATATAGATAGTTGGATGGTGTTTCGAGATGCGCGGATCAAATTGATGAGTTTGAAGTTTCCGGCGTTGAGCAGGAGCAGAAGTTAGGAACGTACAAATAAGGAATGAGGAAACGAGCAGTTTTGTCGTGGTCATAGCAATTAAGCTGTATTACACGGCTCTAGATCGGCACGCTGATCGTCTTCATGATCTCGCGCAGGACGGCTTCCGCCTCTTCGCTGCGGCGAAGGCTCGACGAGAAGCGCGAGTTGACGACGAGGCGGTGGGAGAAGACGGGGAGGACGAGGCGCTTGATGTCGTCGGGGACGCAGTAGGTGCGATCTTCGGTGAGCGCCAGAGCCTGCGCGGCGCGGAAGAGCGAGAGCGTGCCGCGCGGTGAGACGCCGAGGTCGAGCATCTCCGAGTCGCGCGTCGCCGAGACGATGCGCATCAGGTAGTCCACGAGCGAGTCGTCAACCGACACGTCAGCGACCGCCCGCTGCAACTCCGCGATCCCGGCACCCGACATGACGGGGCGCAAGGCTTCAAGCGGATCGCCGTGCTCGCGGTCGCGCACGATCACCTTCTCCACTTCGGACGCGGGGTAGCCGATGCGTATGCGGAGCATGAAGCGGTCGAGCTGCGATTCGGGCAGCGGGTACGTGCCGTGGTGCTCGATGGGGTTCTGCGTGGCGACGACGATGAAGGGCGTCGGCAGCTTGTACGTCGTACCCTCGACCGTGACGTGACCCTCCGCCATCGCTTCGAGCAGGGCTGATTGAGTCTTCGGCGTCGTGCGGTTGATCTCGTCGGCGAGGACGACGTTGGCGAAGATGGGTCCCTGCTTGAACTCGAAGGCGCGCGCGCGCTCGTCGTAAACCGAGAGACCGATCACGTCCGAGGGCAGCAAATCAGACGTGAACTGGATGCGCTGAAACTCGCAGTCGAGCGCGCGTGCGAGTGCCTGTGCGAGCGTCGTCTTGCCCACACCCGGCACGTCTTCGACGAGCAGGTGCCCGCCCGCAAGCAGGGCGACGAGCGAGAGCTGCACCGCCTCCGACTTGCCCTTGATGACGGACTCGATGGCCGTCTGCAACGCGCCGACGCGCCCGGCGGCGACGCTCGCCACACGTTCGTCCTCGCTCTCCGCCGCTTGAAAACGTCTCATCAGGTGGTCTCCGAAACTCGCCCGTATTCTAACCCGATTCGTCGCGCCGCCGCACGCTTTCCGCTTTGCGTCTTTGCGCCTCCAGCGTGAAAATCCTTCCTCACGCAAAGGCGCAAAGACGCAAAGGAAAGCCCGCGACGAACCCTTAGACGCGCAAGCCAGTCGTCGGTTCCCGAAATGGAACGCGAAGGCGCACGCCGACATCTAACCTCTGCCCGGTGGCTTCGCACGCAGTCGTGTAGTAAAATTTTCGCTGCTGAGGTCAGACGGATGTTTCACTCAAGGGGTCAGACCTTTTTGCAACTTCGACCAGCCCCGTCGCGTGTACTAGCCCGGCCAGAGTGGTCGAACGCCTTACTTTAGAGGGAACAGTTATGAAGAGAGATTTGAGACACAGACGCGAGCGTGGGTTTTCGCTCATCGAGCTGATGATCGTCATCGCGATCATCGGCATCCTCGTCGGCGTCGGCATCCCGGCGTGGCAGAACAGCGTGCGCTCGGCGAATCAGGCGGCGGCGATCAAGACCCTGAACACCATCGTCACGGAGCAGCGCACCTACTACAACACGCACAACCGCTCGACCTACGGCACCTTCGATCAGCTCATCGCCGACGGCGCGTTCGACAAGCGCTTCGCGGGCGAGGCGCCGGTCGTCGAGGGCTACATCTACAAGATGAAGGTCGCGCCGAAGACCGGCAACCAGCCGCCGATGTTCGCCGTCAACGCCGACCCGCAGAAGGCTGACGGCTTCAACGCCACGGGGCGGCAGTTCTACTTCATTGACGCCAACACGAGCACCATCCACGTCAGCGAGTCGCAAGCAGCCACGCTCGAAGACCCCCCGCTCGGCGGCGGTTAAACTTCCGCGCAACTTGAAACACCTTCGCGGGGAAGACTCACGGCGCGCGCCGCTTGATTCTTCCCCGCTCCGCTTGTTAGGATTTCGCCTCGCGTCGGTTCGGTTGCACGCCCGCTTAGCTCAGTGGTAGAGCACACGCTTCACACGCGTGGGGTCGTAGGTTCAAGTCCTACAGCGGGCATTTCAGTTCAAAACGGAAACGGTCACGAACGCTCGTGACCGTTTCCGTTTGTGACTCGTTGAATGAAGCTGCGCGTTCGACTCAATATCTACCCGCGCTTGCGTCCTGCCATGTCCAGGCCCACTGCGGCGACGAGGATCGCGCCCTTGACGATCTGCTGTGTGTAGGGTTCGACGTTCTTCAGAGACATCCCGTTATCGAGGCTCGCCATGATGAGCGCGCCCAGGATTGCGCCGAAGACCGTGCCCCGTCCGCCCATCAAACTTGTCCCGCCGATGACGCACGCCGCAATCGCGTCCAGCTCAAGCAGCACGCCCGCGTCCGGCGAGCCGCTCCCGACGCGCGCCGTCAGAATGATCGACGCCACGCCGGAGAGAGCGCCCATCAGACAAAAGACCGCGAGAATGTGTTTGCGTAAGGAGATGCCGGAGAGTCGCGCCGCGTCGGGGTTGCCGCCGATGGCGTAGAGGTAGCGACCGAACGTCGTGTTCTGCGTCAGGAAAGCGCCGGAGAGGGCGACGGCGAGCAGGATGAAGACGGGGATCGGGATGCCGGCGAACCTGCCGGGCGCGATCTCGTATGAGTTCATCATCCAGACGAATGCGACGACGACGAGCGCAGGGACAACGATGCGCAGCGCAGTCGTCAAGGCACTGGACGCGCCGAGCCCGTAACGACGACGCGCCTGCCCGCGCCTGATCGTCGTCCACGCGAGCGCGGCAATCGCCACCGCCGCGAGCGCCCAGCCGACGATGGGCGCGACGTAGTCCTGTCCAATCATCTTGAAGCCCGGCAGGTTGATCGGGATCGTCTCGCCCCGGCTTAACCCGAGGATGACCCCGCGCCACGCGAGCAGTCCGCCGAGCGTGACGATGAAGGCGGGGATGTTCAGGTATGCCGTCAGCGTCCCCTGAAACGCGCCGACGACGACGCCGACGCCTATCCCTGCGGCGAGCGAAGGCGCGAGCCCCCAGCCGAGCCACCCCTGCACGATGGCCGCGATGCCGCCCGCCAAACCGACGAGCGATCCGACCGAGAGATCGATCTGCCCCGCGACGATCACCATCAGCATCCCCACGGCGAGCACGCCGGTGACGGACGCCTGCCGCATCAAATTCGAGAAGTTGCGCGGGGAGAGGAAAATCTGATCGGTCGCGTAGTGGAAGACGAGCCAGATGACGAGGAGCGCGCCGAGCATCGTGTAGGCGCGCAGCGCGTCGGTCGGAATCTTAAACCCGCCGATGCGCGTCTGCTTCACGACTTCGGCGTCCGCCGGCAGAGGCGCGGCGTCGGCCGTCGCGGGCGGGCGTTCGACGGTGGGTTCGTTCGTCGTTTGATTCATAAGTTACTTACCTCGCAGACATCGGGCTCAGACTTCACGACCACAGAACCTGCACACCTTAGCCGCCGCCTTGATCGTCTCGGCGCAATGAGGACACTTTTTGCTCCCGTCCGAACCTGATCTCTTCACCAGCCAGATGATCAACGCGACGATAGCAATCAAAACTGCGATGACCAGCAGTTCGTGTAAGCCTAAGCCCAAGCCTATCGAGTTCAACGTCACCGCTCCTCACCTGATCAGTTTGAGTCGAATGTCCGACGAAGGTTTTCACGCCGCGCGCCGCGCGCGACCCGTGGCGCAAGCCATGACGGCTTCGGGCGTCGCTTCGGCGCGCGTGAACTCACCCGTCAACTTACCCTCGTGCAGGACGAGCACGCGGTCGGAGAGTCCGAGGACTTCGGGCAGCTCCGAAGAGACGAGGACGATGGCTAACCCCGCGCGCGCGAGGCGGTTGATCTGCGCGTAGATTTCCTGCTTCGCGCCGACGTCGATGCCGCGCGTCGGCTCGTCCAAGAAGAGGACTTTCGGATTTGTGAGCAGCCACTTGGCAAGCACGACCTTCTGCTGGTTGCCGCCCGAGAGCGTGCCCGCGACGGTGAAGACCGAGTTCGCCTTGACCCGCAACTCCTTCATCGCTTGCCCGCCCGCCGCAGCCTCCGCGTCCGTGTCCGTGACGAAGCGGCCCGACAGCTTCCTGAGCCCCGCGAGCGTCATGTTATTCAGGATCGTCTGATCGAGGACGAGGCCGAAGCGCTTGCGATCCTCCGTGACGTAACCGAGCCCTTGACGGATCGCGTCCGCCGGACTCTTGATCGACACGCGCGCCCCCCCGACCAGAATCTCCCCCGACACACGCCCCGCGTGCGCGCCGAAGATGGCGGTGAGCAGGTCGCTGCGCCCCGCGCCCATCAGCCCCGCTATCCCTAAGACCTCGCCGCGTCTGACCGCGAAGCTGACGTTGTTGACGAGTCGCTTCCCCGCGACCGACGGGTCTTCGACCGTCACGCCCCGCACCTCGAACGCGACCTCGCCGTGCGCGTGATCGGCCTGCGGGAAGATATCGCCCACCTCGCGCCCGACCATGCGCGCGATGACGCGCGCCTCGTCCCAGTCCTTCGTCTCAGCCGTCCCGACCGTGCGCCCGTCACGCAAGACCGTGATGCGGTCGCTCACGCGGAACACCTCATCGAGCTTGTGCGAGATGTAGATCATGCCGACGCCGCGCGCGCGAAGCCCGTCGAGGATGCCGTAGAGTGTCTCGACTTCAGAGCCGGTAAGGGCGGCGGTCGGCTCGTCGAGGACGAGGATGCGCGCGTTCTGCGAGAGCGCCTTCGCGATCTCGACGAGCTGCTGCTGGCCGATGCCCAAGCTGCGCACGGGCGTGCGCGGATCGACCTTCAGTCGCAGGGACGCGAGCAGTTCGCCCGCGCGCCGGTAGAGTTCTTCCCAGCGCACGACGCCGAACGTGCGCGGCTCGCGCCCCAGGAAAATGTTCTCGCCGACGGTCATCTCCTTGACGAGCGACAGCTCCTGAAAGACGACCGCGATGCCAGCCGTCTCGGCGTCGCGCACGCCCGCGAACTTCTGTTCCGCGCCGCCGACGCGAATCTCGCCGCCGTAGGAGCCGTGCGGATAGACGCCGCCGAGCACTTTCATCAACGTGGACTTGCCCGCGCCGTTCTCGCCCACGAGCGCGTGCACCTCGCCCGCACGCAGGTCGAACGTCACGCCGTCCAGAGCGCGCACGCCGGGGAACGTCTTCGTGATCTCGCGCATCTCCAGAAACGGAGCGCGCTCATCGGTGTTCGTCATCTGGATTTCATCGGGTGTCAGGTGTCGGGTGTCAGGTATCGGGTTTTATGATGTGGAAGCACGTGCCATTCGGCTTAAACCCAACACCTGAAATTCAAACCCGACCCCTGACACCTGATACCCGTCACCCTACTGCTTAGGGCACTTGTCCGCCGGGATTTTCTCGCAGATGCGCTCTAACGACTGGTAGCCGTCTTTGACGATGGTCGTCGTGATGTTGGTCTTATCGACGGCGACGAGGTCGAGCAGGATCGAAGGCACGTCGAGCTTGCCGTTGTTCACCTTGTCGTGCGTCGCGACCGCCTCGCCGCGCGCCAGCTTCAGCGCCGCTTCAACCGCTGCGTCGGCGAGCGGCTTGATCGGCTTATAGACGGTCATCGTCTGCTGACCCGTGAGGATGAACCTGAGCGAGGCAAGGTCTGCGTCCTGCCCCGAAACGAGCACCTTGCCGGCGAGCCCCTGCTGATCGAGCGCGCTGATCGCGCCGCGCGCCGTGCCGTCGTTCGAGGCAACCACGGCGTCCACCTTGTTGTTCGACTGCGTGAGCGCGTTCTCGACGATCTTCAGAGCCTCGTCCGCCAGCCATTCCTTCGCGTAGTCGTCCTTGACGATCTTCACGTCGCCGCGATCGATCGCGGGTTGCAGGACGTTCATCTGCCCCTGATGGAGCAGTAGCGCGTTGTTGTCGGTCGGCGAGCCGCCGACGATGACGAAATTCGCGGGCTTCTTGCCGACGTGATCGAGCAGGTACTGCGCCTGCATCTCGCCGATCTTGACGACCTGCGACGAGACGTAGAGATCGACGTCGGCGTTGCGGATCAAACGGTCGTAGCTGATGACGGGGACGTTCTGCCGGTGCGCCGCCTCGACGATGGCGGCGGCGGCGACGCCGTTGTGCGGCGCGACGATGAGCACGTCCACGCCCTTCGTGAGCATCCCTTCCACCTGGTTGAGCTGAATCCGGTCGTCGCCGTTCGCCACGGCGATCTCGATGTCGGCGCCGAGTTCCTTAGCGTGCTTCTCGACAAGTTCGTGGTCACGCGTCCAGCGCTCTTCCTTGAGCGTGTCCATTGAGAAGCCGATCTTGACCTTGTCGTTCGGCCCCTTGCGGGCACGCGCTGCGCCGCCGCCGCCATTAGTGCTAGTGCCGCCGCCACCGCCGCCGCTCACGCAGGCCGACAAGGAGAGCGCCGCCAGGAGTCCGGCGGCGGTCAGTAGTTTCATCGCTCGCATTTAATAAGCTCCTTAGGTCGTGTCCCGCGCCGGACAGGCGCGAAACGTGTGGAGTGGGTGCCCGTGCTGCGAGAAGGATGATTCGCGGCGGGCGGAGGAGCGCAACTTCGACCCGGCGCGCTCCATGAAACGGCTTGCTCGAACGTTCTCTTCGGGTGCGCCCTAGCTTACCAAAGACACGGCGAAAATTACCATTGAAATATACAGTGTCGAATGGTAACTTGCCTGCAAGTTAAATCCCCCCAGATGTTCTGACAGTTTGAAAAGTTTCCCCGACGGAAAAACGGCAGTTCTCTTTTCGCGGACATCTTTGCGTCTTAACACACGAACCCGGCGGCGCGCCTTCGTTACGCGCACCGGCGCCAACATACCGTCCACATCACCAGGGAGGTCTCTTCATGCGTCAGTTGTTTAACCATGCCCTGCGCGCCGCCGCCTGCGCGCTCCTCGCCGCCCTCTGTTGCGCCGCCGCGCACGCGCAGTTCCGCGCCGGCGTGCAGGGCACCGTCAAAGATGCGACCGGCGCCATCGTGCCCGGTGCGACCGTCACGCTCACCAGCAAGGAGACGAACAAGTCGCAGACGACCACCTCCAGCGATGACGGCTTCTATCGCTTCAACGAACTCGCGCCCGGCGCCTACTCCCTGAGCGCCGAGAAGTCTGGCTTCAAGAAGCAGGTATTGGAAAGCGTCGTCGTCAATGCAGAGGCCGTGCAGGGCGTCGATCTCCTGCTGACCACGGGCGACATCGCCGAGACGGTGACGGTGACGGAATCCGCCGTGCCGCAGATCGAGACGGAGAACGCCAACGTCTCGAAGGCGATCACGACGCGCGAGGTGCGAGACCTACCGCAGTTCGGGCGCGACCCGTATGAACTGGCACGCCTGACGCCGGGAGTCTTCGGCGACGCGGCGCGCGGCGGGACGGGCGGCGCGGTCAGCCTTCCGAACACGGCGGGGCCGGGCGGCTCAAACCGTTCCATTTTCCAGACCGAGAACCAGCCGCAAATCTCCGCCAACGGCCAGCGCATCACATCCAACAACTTCCAGATTGACGGCACGAGCGTCAACAGCCTGACCAACGGCGGCGCGGCGGTCATCACACCCAACCAGGAGTCGATCAAGGAGGTGCGCGTCATCGCCAACGTCTATTCCGCGGAGTACGGGCGCAACTCCGGCGCGCAGGTGCTCACCACTTCTCAGAACGGGACGAACGATTTTCACGGCAGCCTCTTCCTCAAAAACAACAGTCCGGGACTCAACGCCTTCAACAAGTACGGCGGGCCGAACAACGCGCCGGCCATCCGCGTCAACCAGCGCCTCAGCCAGTTCGGCGGCTCAATCGGCGGCCCCGTGTACCTGCCGCGCTTCGGCGAGGGGGGCCGCTCGACCTGGAGCGGCAAGGACAAAGCCTTCTTCTTCTTCTCCTACGAAGGACTGCGCAGCAACAACGCCGACACCGTCAACTCCTTCATCGAGACGCCGCAGTTCCGCTCGACCGTCACCGCCGCACGGCCCAACAGCATCGCCGCGAGAATCCTGAACGACCCCGGCGTCTCGCCGCGCGTCATCAGCGTCATCCCCATCACCTGCGCCAAAGCCGGTTTCCCCAACGGAAACTTCCCCGCGTGCCAACAGGTCGCGGGCGGCCTCGACATCGGGCGCGTCGGCGGCGCGCAGGGCCAGTACCTGCCCTTCAGCAATCTGAACGGCGGCGGACTCGACGGCATCCCGGACATAGAGCTCGCGCAGCTCGCCGTGCCGACCACGAGCCGCGGCAACCAGTACAACCCGCGCTTCGACTTCAACCTCACGCAGAAAGACACCCTGACCTTCAGCTCTTACGTCTCGCGCTTCAACGGACTCGGCGGGGACGCGGCGGGCCGCAGCCGCCCGATGGGCGACATCACGACCGCGCCGAAGAACCTCTTCGGCATGGTGACCTACACGCGCGTCCTCTCGTCCATGATGGTCAACGAGGCGCGCTTCAACGCCACCCGCTTCTCCTTCGACGAAATCGCCTCGTCGAGCGCGACGAACTTCGGCATCCCGCGCATCGAGATCGAAGACCTGCCCTTCGACCGCATCCGCTGGGGCGCGCCGCAGTCCGAGACGACGCCGGGCGTCTTCGCCGAGAACACCTTCGAATTCCGCGACACGCTGCGCTGGGTGCGCGGCAATCAGGCATGGAGCTTCGGCGGCGAGCTGCGGAAGGAGCAGGACAACAACAACCTTTCGGGCGGCTCGCGCCCGCTCTACACCTTCGCTGGCCTCTTCAACTTCGCCAACGACACGCCGCTCTTCTACCAGATCAACGCGGACCCGCGCACCGGCGGCCCCGCTGTCTCGCAGCGCCACTTCCGCTCGACGACCTCCGCGCTCTTCGCGCAGAACGACTGGAAGCTGAGGCCGAACCTGACGGTGAACCTCGGCCTGCGCTGGGAATACTTCTCGCCGCTCAGCGAGAAGGACGGCATCCTCAGCAACTTCGTCCTCGGCCCGACGGGGCAAGAACTGACGGGGGGGTCGCTCCGCGTCGTCAAAAATCTCTACGAGCCCGACCGGAACAACTTCGCGCCGCGCGTCGGCTTCGCCTACAGCCCAGACTACGGCGAGCGCTTCGGCGGCCTGCTCCAACAGAACAAGATGGTGCTGCGCGGCGGCTTCGGCATTGCCTATAACCGCATCCCCCTCCTCGAATTCTCTAACACGCGCGGCAACCCGCCCTTCTTCGCGCGCTACGGCATCTGCTGCGGCACTTCCTCGCAGGACTTCAGCACGCCCTTCAATGGCGGCCAGATTCTCTACGCGCTCGGCGCGAGCAACTCGCCCTTCAGTTACCCGGCGAACCCCGCGCTGAAAATGACGTTTAACGGGAACGGCATTCCCACCAACCTGCCGCCCGGGTCTTCGGTCGAGGTCTGGGGCGCGCCGCCTGACGTGCCGACGCCCTACGTCTATTCTTACTCGCTCGAAGGGCAGTACAGTCTGCCCGGCAAGCTGACGGCGGAACTCGGCTATCAGGGCAGCGCCTCGCGCAAGCTCATCCGCCTCGTCAACGAGCGGTTCTTCTTCACAGACCCCGGCACCTTCTCCAACATCCTGTTCCCGACGCCGGACACGACCGCCAGTTACAACGCCTTGATCGCCCGGCTGACGCGCCATTTCTCGGGCGGCGTCATGTTCGACATGAACTACCGCTGGGCCAAGAGCATTGACATCGTCTCGTATGAAGGCCCGACGGGGGCGACGAACCCGACCTACCCGCTCGACGTTCGCCAGGAGCGAGGCCCTTCGGACTATGACGTGCGCCACAACTTCGTCGCTTCCGGCGTCTGGGAACTGCCCTTCTTCAGGCACGAGCAGGACGTGCTCAGCAAGGTGCTCGGCGGCTGGCAGGTGAGCGGCATTCTCACCGCGCACACGGGCTTCCCCTGGACGCCCGTCGTCGGGCAGTGCACCAGCACGCGTGGGCCCTCGATCTGCCCTTCGCGCCCCGTCGCGTACTTCGGCGGCGCGGGCACCGACACGTCGGACGACGCGTTCATCACGGGCAGCAACTTCCCCGGCGGCGGCTCGCGCTTCTTCAGCACCGCCGCGCCCACCGGGTTCCAACTGCCGGGCATCGGCCGCAACTCGTTCCGCGGCCCGCGCTACTTCGACATTGACCTGAGCGTCGCCAAGAACTTCGGGCTGCCCTCCTTCCTCGGCGAAGGGAAGTTCCTCGAACTCAAGGCGAACCTCTTCAACGCCTTCAACATCCTCAACCTCCAGCCGTTCAACTTCAACAGCCCGAGCACGCAGGTCAACAACCCACTCTTCGGTCAGGCCGAGCGGGGCTTAGCCGGGCGCGTCGTCGAACTCCAGGGGCGCATACGGTTCTAGTCTGTCGTTGCGGCTGAGTTCTTTGAGAGAAGAAAGCTCGACCAGAGAGGCAGAGCCAG
>JBJMGS010000219.1:0-7044 GCA_045807785.1 Pyrinomonadaceae bacterium | reverse complement strand
GTCGTGTTAGGCGACGGCGTGGTTCTGGTCGACGTCTTGATCCTGATCGGCGACGGCGTGGTCTTAGGCGACGGGGTCGTCCTCGGCGATGGCATCGTGCTCGGCGACGGCATCGTCCTCATCATTGACGGTGTGGTCTTGGGCGACGGCGTGGTGCTCGGCGACGGCGTAGTGCTCGGCGACGGCGTGGTCTTGGGCGACTAAGCGACAGACCAACTTATCAGTCCGACACGCGGCGCAAGTCGGGCTGAAAGGCAGAACGGGCGGGATCGCCCCGAACGATCCCGCCCGTCTGTTTTTTATTTCTGCAGCGGTTCATCACCGCGCCGCGCTAACGGCTCACGGAAAGCTCTTCGTGCTCGGTCGCACCCGGCGCGACCGACTCGGCGTCCGTCCGGACGACAACACCGGCGGCGATGTAAGCCGTCTCGCCCGTGTCGCCGCGCTTGAGACGCAGCGTGTAGTCGCCGCGCTTCGCGCCGTCGAGCACGCGCAGCTCAAAGCTGACGAGCGCGTAGGGTAAGCCGAACGCGGCGCTGTCTTCACGCCTGTAGGTCGAAGGATCTATCTGGAAGAAGGGCGAGTCGATGAGAAAGCCGTTCGCCGGGATTTGCTCAACGCCGTCGCCGCCGACGTAGTAGCGGTAAGTGTTGCCGGGCGCGACCGGCATCGCTCCGGCGTGGACGATGCCGTTTAGTCCCTGCACGCGCGCGTTGACGGTCGGCGCGACGGTGAAGACGACGAGCGGCACATAGACGACGTTGTTCGCTGTGACACTCGCCGTCGCCGCGGTTGTCTGGAATGCAGCCCCTTCGCCGATGTTGGCATAGACGCCGCGGCGGCGCGTGATCTCTGCGGCGCGCACGGGCTCGTCCAGATATTCGACGAAGACTCGGTAGTCGCCGGGCGGCACCTGCTCGATGCGATACGAGCCGTCCGCGCGCGTCACCGCGCTCCCCACCACGCGCCCCGTCGCCGCGCTCTCCGCCCAGACGTGCGCGCCTGCGAACGGGTAGTTCAAGTTCCCCTGAATCGAGCCGACCGCGTGTGGCACGCGCTGGCCGTAGATGGCGCTCGCGCCCGCCACGTCGTCGTCCGAGAGCGTGCGCATGGAGGTCTGCGTCAGGTTGAAGCCGCCGCTCGCGAAGTTTTGCGCCTGGTGCGGCTGCATCGACGCGCCGACGAGCGCCGAGTGATCGAGACCGAGGAAGTGGCCGATCTCGTGGACGAAGGTGGATTCGAGATCGTAGGTGCCGTGCGTGCTGTCCGCGGAGAACGGCAGGCTCGGGTTGATCGCCACGTCCGCCTCGGCGATGACGCCCGTCGCCGCGTCGAATGAGACGCGCGTGCGACCGGGACTCGCTCCGGTGACGAAGCGCGCGTTCGCCGCCGCCACGCTGATCACGTTGAAGCCGTCGTTGGCGTTGCCGACCGCATCAGGCCCGTTCGTGCGGATGTCGAAGCCGATGTTGGCGGCCTCCGACCAGCGGCGCAGCGCGCGCCTTGCCGCGCCCGCCACGTCCGTCCCCGCCTTGATGTTCGGCGGCGGCGAATCGAGCGATGCCGCGAGATAGACGGTGATGGTCGTCGCCGCCCAGCGGATCGGCTGTGCAGAGGCGGTGAGTTGTTGCGTGTGTGGGCTCGCCGCGGGCACGGCGGCTAAGTACAGGAGTGCGCAGAGGCAGAGCGAAATTAAAGCCCAACGCATATCTCTTCCCTTTAAGAGCCTTTAAGGGATCATGAGCGAGGAGTGGTGTCGTGCTTCGGCATCGAGGGGGTTGTGGGTCAGCTGGCGGACTCGACGCGCACGGCACGCGATCAAGGTATAGCAGTTCGCGCGGGACGGCGACAAGCCTTTTCAGCGCGCGGTGGGAGCGCGCTTCGAGGGGTGCGACCGGCTATGACGCGCGCGACGAGCGAGCTTTGGCGGTGGTGCCGTCGCCCACGGCGGCGGAGTCGTCGAAGGGCGCGCTCTGCCCGGCCTGGCGCGCGCCGCTCAGATCGGCCATCGCGACGACGACGAGCAGCGCCGTCACGCTGACGGTCGCGAGGATGTAGAGCAGCGCGATCTGCTCCTTGTAGATGAGTGCGATGACGACGGCGGCGACGCCCGCGCTCCACAGCAGCGTAATCAGGCGGCGGCGTCTGCGCGCGGCGGCGGCGGCGGTATTTTTAGCCATGTGACGAAACTTCTCCCTGTCGCTTCGCGACCGAAAAGCCCGGTCGCAATTTAAGAACGCAGAATGTAACACAGAGCCACGCGCGGGCGCGATCCGCCGGGGAACAACTTCCCCACAAACGAAGAGAGGTTGCCCCGCCGGCAACCCCTCTCACGCGGCGGACGACGCCCCGCCACGGGCTAGTAGATGATGCGCATGGGCACGCTCGTTCCCATTTGCGTGACTCCCTGCAATCCTATGCCGGCGATGATCTTGGTAATGTTCCCGACCGAGAGTTGCCCGCGCTTGGGAACTTCGATGATGTCGTAGGGCTGCAACGCCACGTCCGGCGCTTTGCCCTGTTTGATGAGCTTGTAGTTGACCGGGATCAGCTCCTGCTCGCCGCCGCTCTTCTGGCGGTGGATGGTCACCTTCTCCTCGTTCGCCTCCCTCAATCCGCCGACCTGCGCGATCACGCGCGTCAGCATCGTGCCCTCGCGCAGGTAGAGGTTCGCGGGCTGCGCGACGCTGCCGACGACATAGACGGGCGGCGCCTCCGCGACGTACACGATGTCACCGGGGCGCAGGTACGGGTTGGCTTCCGGCTTACCCTGCCTGAGATCGTCAACCTTGTAGATCGAGAAAGGCGGGGCGAGCGGATCGATCTCCGACTGGACGGGCGCGGACAGGAACGGCTCGAGGTCGGGGCACTGCGGCGGCTCCGTGTGCATGATCTGGATCGTGCCGCTGTGCTGCTCCGTCACGCCGCCGCTGCTGGAGACGAGTTCGAGCAGGCGCACGGGGCGGCGCATCTCGACCGGCGCGGCGGAGCGCACCGCGCCGTAGATGACCACCGGCTTGTGGCTCTTCTGTTCCTTGACGCGCATATACACGCGCGGCTCTTTGAGGAACTTGCCGAGCGCGGATTTGACGTCCTGCGTGACCGCCGTCACCGAGCGGCACTGCGCGTGGATCGGCTGATCGATGAAGGGCACGACGATGTTGCCGTCCGGATCGACCTCGAAGTCGCCGCCAAACTGCGCGTCGTTGAAGACCCTCAGCTCCACCAGATCGGCGGGACCCAACAGGTACTCGTGCGGGGCCGTATACGTTGCCGACTCTTTGAGGGCGATGGGCGTCGTTATCGGCGTCGCGCCGGGGTCGGGCTGCGCGCCCCCCTGCTTGACGGGCGGCTGCGTGTCGGCGACGGGCTTTTGCTGCGCGCCCGCAGGCGGCGCGACAATCGAGCAGAGCGTGGCGATGGCGAGTACGACTTTGAGAGTTTTCATCTTCACTTACTTCCTCTGACTTACGAATCCCGTCGGGCAGAAAGAGAGCCCCCGCCAGTCTCCGGCGGCACGCGCGAATACAATGGATGCGCGCGTGCGCGCAGAAAGCTGCCCGGGCTCGACTTAAAAGTTTCGCGGCGCGGCGACGGCGGCGCGCTGTCGGACGACGGCGGACTAGATTTTCGCACGGGCGCGGGCGGGTCGGCAAACAGTCGTGAGGCTCAGAGTTTGGGGGCGCGCTTGCCGCCCGCCTTGGTTTTCTTCGCGGCGCGCGGGCGGCGGACGGGCGCTTCCTCCACCAGCTCGCCGGTCGCGATGCGCGCGCGCAGCATCTCGATCTCGCGGTTGATACGTGCGGCGCCTTCGTCGCGCGCGTCGTCGCCCATCTCGGCGCGCGAGAGATAGAAGAGTGCGTCGCGGTAGCGCGCGATGGCGCGCGTGTAGCGACCGCGGAAAGAGGCGCGCTCCGCCAGCTCGACCCAGTGCGCCACCTTCGCCGAGGCGATGTAGTTGCGCACGGCGACCGCCGAGTCGCGCAGCTCCGGCTCGCCGGGATAGACCTTCAACGCCTCGTCGATGACCTCGACGGCGCGCATTGCCGTCTCGATCCGGGCGGAGACGCTCGCGCGCCGCTGCGCCTCGTGCGTCAGCCGCTGCGCCTCGCCGCGCGCCCACGCGAGCAGGTGGTGCTTCTGCGACTCGCGCACGCGCTCCTGCCCGGCGCGCAGCGCCACGCGCATCTCGACCGGCGTGCGCGAAGACCGGATCGTGTCCTCGGAGTTGGCGAGGTACTGCTCGCAGAGGCGGTAGGCTTCGAGGTGTGCTTCGGGCTGGCGCCCGCCCGCCTCTTCCGCCACCGACAGGCGCTGCTGCAACGCGCGCAGGGAAGCCGCCGCCGTCTGCACGTTGGTCGTGCGGCGGGCGGCATGCGGCTGCGGCACCGCTGTCGCGGCGGCTTCCCTGCCGCCCATCTCTAGCTCCAGCTCGCGCGTGTAGCGCGACCACGCGCGGCGCAACACCACCTCGCGCGCCGCCACCGAGACGAGCACGACGACGCTGGCGAAGACCGTCGCCGGGAGCCACGGCGAATCTTCGCCCGCGGACGAGAAGAGCCACCACGTGCCGGAGAAGAAAGCGGCGGCGAGCACAACGGTGAGCAACAGGTAGCCCGCCGTCGAGGGCACGCGCGGCTGGCGCGCCCCGCGCCGTGCGACGGGGCGCACGCCGGGCGGGCGCGCGACGGGGCGCGCGTCAGTCTCAACGTAGTCTGCTGAGTTGCTCTGCAAACGGACTCTCCGGCGAAGGGTGTGTTGAACTGTGCTTGTGATCCGGGCATCACCGGATCAGATTCGCCGCGGCTCGCGTGGCACGACGAAGGTGAGCCGGCGCGGCTAAATCAACATGGGGAAACATAGTCGCTTTTTCAACCCGGTCTGTCAACGTCAAGGGCGACGGCTCACACGGTCTGCCATCTGTGACCCCGACCCGACGCCGACAGACGACAAACTCTCCGCCTCCCTTGGTCCCCTCTCGCCACGGTCAGGATTGGATGCGGCGCGGCAATGTCGCTATACTTGCCCGCGGCAGGGTGGAGCAAGGCGGTTTGGGTGAATGGCGATTTGTCCTAAATGTGGAGCAGCCGTCCGCGACGGCAAGGCGTTCTGCTTTAACTGCGGTGCGGCGATGGGCGCGGCACCGGCTAAGCCAGAGGAGACGGCGCCGGAATTCCGCGACACCGTTCTCGATCCCAAGCAGGAACGCGCCGCGCGGACAACGCCGCCGCCCTCGACACATGTGCCGTTGAGCGTTATGGAGACAGGCGCGACCGTGGCGAACGTGCGCGCGGACAACTCGAAAGGCGCGTTGGCCACTGCGCCCGCGCGTCGCACGTTTCTCGGCAGGCGCTGGGTAGTCGTCCTCCTCGCCCTCCTGCTGCTCGTCTTAGGTTTCATCGCGTTGGCCCTGCTCACCGACTGAGTCAGCACTTCACACGCGTCGCGGACGAGAGCAGAGCGTGGCGCGCCACGCATCCAGCGGCAACCGATCCCGCGCGGCGTTCTCCTACTTGAGCAAATATGAGCGAAACCGGAAGTAATATCTTCGCGCCGGCGCTCGCGCCACGCGCGTCTGCGCGGAGCGCAAGCGCCGTGCGCTGGCTGCTGGGCAGCGCCGCCGTGATCGTCGCACTGTTGCTCGCCCTCGGCATCCTCCTCCTCGTCGGGTCTCAGACGGGGCTGGTGCCCCTGCTCATCGGCTTCACGCTGGCGACTCTGCCCGTGCCCGTCTATCTCGCGCTCGTCCTCTGGCTCGACCGCTACGAGGCGGAGCCCGCCGCGCAGCTCGCCCTCGTCTTCTTCTGGGGTGCGCTCGTCGCCGTGCTGCTCGCCTTCCTCTTCAACACGCTCGGCGAGCTCGTCGTCGGCGCGCTCGTCAGCCGGTCGGCGGGCGAGACGAGCGGCGCCATTCTGTTCGCGCCGGTCGTCGAAGAGTCGTCGAAGGCGCTCGTCCTCTTCGGCCTCTTCTTCCTCAAGCGCGACGACTTCGACGGCGTGGTAGACGGCATCGTGTACGCCTCGATGGTCGGCCTGGGCTTCGCGATGACCGAGAACATTCAATATTACGGTGGCGCGGCGCTCGAAGGCGGCGTCCACGGCTCGCTCCAGCTCTTCATCCTGCGCGGCGCGATGGCACCCTACTCGCACCCACTGTTCACGAGCATGACGGGCATCGGTCTCGGTCTCGCCGCGCAGACCCGCAGTCGCGCGCTGAAATTCATCGCGCCCGTCGCGGGGCTCGCGCTGGCGATGTTTTTGCACTCGCTCTGGAACCTCTCGGCTTCCGTCCACGCCCTCTTCTACCTCGCCGTCTATTTCCTCGTGATGATGCCGGTCTTCGTCGGCGTGCTCCTCGCCGTCTTCTACGGGCTCCGGCGCGAAGGCAGGATCGTGCGCGAGCAGTTGCAGGTCGATCTCAGCGAGGGGCTTTTGACGCCCGAAGAGATCGAGTGCCTCTGTTCCGTGCCACGACGCATGTCGGCATCGCTGCTGGCGCTCAGACGTGGCGGCGTGACGACGTGGCGCGCGCGGCGGCAGTTTCACGGCGTGGCGAGCGAACTCGCGTTCCACCGCGAACGCGTCGCGCGCGGCGGTCGCACGCATGACGGCTCGGACGCGGCGCGCGAGCAGCTTTACCGCAGTGAACTGTGCGAGTTGCTCGCGCGTCTGCGCGCCGGCTGAAGCGCCGGCCGCCACGCCGACGACCTGACGAGACGCCTTGGCGACTGCCGTCCGTGCCGCAACGGGGTTATAGTCGTCTCGCGGTCGGAATCCTTTTCGCGCGGACGGCGCGTAGATTGATTATCGGGCAGCACGCTCTCGCACGGCTGCGACGGCGCTCTGGCCGGCTTTCGCCACACAGTCTGATGTAAGCAGGTCATCCCCCGTTGAGAATACAACTGCTCCCCAGCACCTTCGACCCGCAAGGTCTCGCGCGACCGGAACAGCGCCTGACCTGCTACGTCATCGACGACCGCGTGGCGGTTGACGCCGGGAGCATCGCGCTCGCCCTCACCGACGTGCAGCACGAGAGCGTGCGCG
>JBJMGS010000218.1:0-1781 GCA_045807785.1 Pyrinomonadaceae bacterium | reverse complement strand
TCGTTCGGGCGTTCGGGGAAGTATCGGGAGAGCGCGAGCCCGCCCGTCACGTTATGACTCTCGGCCAGACGGCGCAGAAGTGCGGCGGCGTCTTCGGGAGCACGGACGACGAACTCGTTGAAGACGGGCGCAGAGTAGGGAAGCGAGAAGCCTTCGAGCGCGGCGATCTGCCGGCGCGCGTAGGCGGCCTTCTGCGCGCACTGCCCCGCGACTTCCTGAAGGCCGCGCCGCCCCAGCGTCGTCATGTAGATGGTCGCGGCCAGCGCGATGAGCCCTTCGTTGGTGCAGATGTTTGAAGTGGCCTTCTCGCGCCGGATGTGCTGCTCGCGCGTGGCGAGCGTGAGCACGAAGCCGCGCCGCCCCTGCTTGTCGTAGGCGACGCCCGCGAGGCGGCCCGGTATCTGCCGCGCGTACTTCTCGCGCGTGGCGAAGAGGCCGACGTAGGGGCCGCCGAACGAGAGCGGCACGCCGAACGACTGACCCTCCGCGACGACGATGTCCGCGCCGCAGCCGCCGGGCGATTTCAACATGGCGAGCGAGATCGCCTCCGTCACGCAGACGACGAGAAGCGCGCCGGCCTTGTGCGCCTGCTCCGCCAACCGCTCGACCTCTTCGACGCAGCCGAAGAAGTTCGGCGACTGGATGACGAGCGCGGCGGTCTCCGCGTCGATCATCCCTGCGTCGAAGCTTGAGAGTCCCGCCGCTTCGTTAAAGTCGCCGCGCTGAAGCTCAATCCCCGCGTGCGCGACGTAAGTCTCCGCGACGTGCAGGTATTCTGGGTGGAGCGCCGGCGAGACGATCACCTTGCGGCGGCGCGTGACGCGTTCGGCCATCAAGACCGCCTCGGCGAGCGCGGTCGAGCCGTCGTACATCGAGGCGTTGGCGACCTCCATGCCCGTTAGTTGGCAGACCAAAGTCTGGAACTCGAAGATGGCTTGCAGCGTGCCCTGTGAGACTTCGGGCTGGTAGGGCGTGTAGGCGGTGAAAAATTCGGAGCGCTGGATGAGCGCGTCAACGATGGTCGGCGAGTAGTGCGAGTAAGCACCCGCGCCGAGGAACGAAGGGCGGTAGGCCGCCGCGTTCTGCGCCGCCAGACTATCGAAGCGCGCGAGCAACTCTATTTCGGAGAGCGCGTCGGGCGTGCGCGGCGGTTCTTTGAGGAGAATGTCAGACGGGATCGTCGAGAAGAGTTCTTCGGGCGACGCGAGCCCGACGGAGCGCAGCATCTCGCGCCGCTCCTCCGGCGAGTTGGGAATGTAGCGCAAGTTCTAAAAGCTCCTGTCCGTCGAAAAAGCCTATTCGGCTTCGGCTTTGACGTAGTCTTCGTACTCGGCGGCGTTCATCAGCTTATCGACTTCGCCGCGGTCATTGATGCGCACCTTGATCATCCACGCGCCGCCGTAAGGATCGGCGTTGACTGTTTCCGGCGTGTCGTTGAGCGTCTCGTTAACTTCCGTGACCTCGCCGCCGACGGGCGAGAACAGCTCCGAGACGGCCTTGACCGACTCGACCGAGCCGAACGCCTCGTGCGCCCCGAACTTCTCGCCGACCTTCGGCAGTTCGACGTACACCACGTCGCCGAGCGAGTGCTGCGCGTGATCGGTGATGCCGATGGTGCCCACGCCGCCCTCGACCCTGACCCACTCATGATCCTTGCTGTAGTGTAAATCTTCGGGGATGTTTGCCATGAGACTCCTTCGGAAGCTGTTAGCGTTGGTAGCTGTCAGCGATTAGCTATTAGCAATACGAAAGCATAATCAAAGCCGCGACGAAACTCGGAT
>JBJMGS010000217.1:0-5477 GCA_045807785.1 Pyrinomonadaceae bacterium | reverse complement strand
GGCTCGCCCGCCAGCAGGTCGAGGTTGAGGACGAAGAAGACGACGCGCGCGCGTCGATCCGTGCCGACCAAGCCCGGCGCGACGGTCGAGAATGGATCGCGCATCCGCGACACCGCATCGACGGCGATGGCGCGCGTCGAGTTGTTCTCGGTGATGATGACGGGAGCCGAGCGGACTGCGACCGCGAAGCCGAGGACGGCGGCGAGCGCGCAGAGTGCGCGCGGCGCGCGCCCCACTCGTGCGCGAAGGCGGCGGGAGGTGTTGTCAGTCATAGAGCACCGTCATAGAGCACCGTCGAAGAAATCTCTGGCGAGGCTTTCCGAAAGTGACCGGGGTAGAAATGTTGGGATAACCGTAACCGTGTGGGGCAAGCGCGAACCCGTGGAGCAGGCGAGGGGAATATAGCACGAGCCGCCACCCCGCCCAACGAATTTCCGCCGCCCGCCACACGCCTCGAGCGCGACGCGGATGGCACACGCAAAAAGGCTCAACAGAAAGCCGCCATCGTTTCTCGACGGTCGGCTTTCTATTGAGCCTTAAGACGTGCGGCGCCAGCGGAAAGTCTGACTTTGTGCGCCGGGAGACTGCTCTAGGTTACTTAAGCCTGACGCTCCAGGTCTTCGTCCACGGTCTGCTCGTCGCCCTCCGCCGTGCCTGGCGTGCGACCGGGATCGCCCGTCTCGCCACGCGACTCGCCCTGATTGCCCGCACGCCCCTCTTCCCTCTCCTGATCCGCCATGACTTTACCCTCCGGTTGTTTGCCCAGACTCGGACTTGAGTGATTGCATATCAATGACGAAGCGGTAACGCACGTCGCCCTTGACGGTTCGCTCGTAGGCCTCTTCGATCCGCTGGATGGGGATCACTTCGACGTCCGACGTGATGCCCTTCTCCGCGCAGTAGTCGAGCATCTCCTGCGTCTCGCGGATGCCGCCGATGCTCGACCCGGCGAAGCGCCTCCGGTTCGCGATGATCGAAAAGGCGTGCACGTCCAGAGGCTTCTCCGGCGCGCCGACGAGCACCAGCGCGCCGTCGCGGCGCAGCAGGTTGAGATACAGATTCGGATCGTGCGGCGCGGACACGGTGTCGAGAATGAAGTCGAAGTTGCTCGCGAGCGGCGCGAGTTTCTCCGGGTCGCGCGTCACGACGAAGTGGTGCGCGCCGAGCGAGCGCGCGTCCTGTTCTTTCGACGGCGAGGTACTGAAGACCGTGACGTCCGCGCCCATCGAGGCGGCAAGCTTGACGCCCATGTGACCCAGGCCGCCCAAGCCGACCACGCCGACGCGCTGCCCGGCTTCGACCTTGAAGTGGCGCAGCGGCGAATAGGTCGTGATCCCGGCGCAGAGCAGCGGCGCGGCACCCGCCGGATCGAGACCCGCGGGAATCTTGAGCGTGTAGTTTTCGTCAACGACGATCTGCGTCGAGTAGCCGCCGTAGGTCGGCGTCTTCCCGTCCCTTTCCGTGCTGTTGTATGTCTGCACGTTGCCGACCTCGCAGTATTGCTCAAGCCCTGCGCGGCAGTTCTCGCAGACGCGGCACGAGTCAACGAAGCAGCCGACGCCCGCCATGTCGCCCTCTTTGAACTTCGTCACCGCCGCGCCGACGCGCGCGACGCGACCGACGATCTCGTGACCGGGCACCATCGGGAAAGTCGAGTTGCCCCACTCGCCGCGCGCTTGGTGTATGTCGGTGTGGCAGACGCCGCAGAATTGAATCTCGATAAGCACGTCATGCTCGCCCGGCTCGCGCCGCTCGAACGTGAGGGGCTCGGGCGGCGTGGTCGCACTCATCGCCGCGTAACCGTTTGTCTGAATCATGAATTATTCTCCTCGCGTACATGATAGCCCCCGCAGCGGAGCTCCCTGTAGCGAGTTTGCGTCGGCTGTCACGCCGTGAGCGCGGATGCAATGCCTGCGCGCTGGTTACATCTTCGACTTGATGTCCTTGATCATCTGCAAGTGGTGCTGGATGACGGGGAGAGTTTTAGCGGCGAAGGCTTTGAGGTCAGCGTCCGCGCCCTTCTCAGACTGCTCCTTAAACTCGTCGGCGTCTTCCTCGTGATCGCTCGTCATGTAGGTCACGTACTCTTTGTCGAAGTCCACGCCGGAGAGTTTCGACAGCTTGTCCTGCTCCGACTTTTGATCGGAGTTCATCTCGGTCGGCAGCTGCAGCCCCTTACGCGCAGCAAGCTGCGTCAACTCCGCGCCGGCCTTCGAGTGGTCAGAGACCATCTGCTGGCCGAACTGCTTCACCTCCGGCGATGTCGCACGCTCCGCCGCCAGGCGTCCGAGTGCGACTTCCGCCATCCCGCCCTGCGCCGCCTTCTTCGCAAACTCGTTTGAGTCGCTGCCCCCGCCCGCGCACGACCACGCCAGCAGCGCCGTCAGCAGCGGCAGCGCGAACGCCGTCATCTTCTTCGTCATCGTCTTTTCTCCTTCGCTCCTTCATGCTGCGCGGCAGCGCGCGGTCGCATCGCAATCATTGCATTGATGCCGCCGACCGCGCTCCGCCTCGTCTGGTTGTCAGGTCGCGAGGACAGTCCGCTCTCACTTCGCCGACGCGGCGCGCCCCGAAGGCTGACCCGTGGTGGTCGCCACCTCGCCCGCCTCCATCAGTTGCTTGAAGCGGCGCAGGTCTTCGTCGATCTGCTGCGCGGGGCTCTCGCCGAAAAGCTTGGCGACCAGCGCGCCGACGACGCCCGCGGGCGGATCGTACTTAAGGACGACGCGCATCTCCGTGCCGCGGCCACCCGTCGCGGGCGTGAAGTGCACCGACCCGGCGTTGTCCACCTGCGAGCCTTCGAGCGAGCGCCAAGCGATCATCTCGTTCTCTTTCTCGTTATAGACTTCGGCGTCCCACTCGACGGTCGAGCCCGCCGGCCCTTTCGCCACCCAGTGCGAGCGACCCTCGCCCGTCACCTTCACGGATTCGAGATGGTTCATGAAGCGCGGCAAATTCTCGAAGTTGCGCCAGAAGTTGTACAGCTCGGCGGGCGTGCGGTTGATCGTCAGACTCTTCTCGACCTTCACGCCGCGCCCGCCGCGCACGCTCACGTTCGGGTTGTCTGTCTCCGTGCCCGCCGTGTTGACGCCCAGCGCGTCGTAGGCGTAGCAGTGACCGGTCGTGCCGCGATAGACGGCGCTCGCGCCGAGCAGCGCCAGCGCGACGCCCGGCAGATTCCCGCGCGTCAGCCCGTAGAGCGCGAGCGCGCCGCCGCCGATCACCGACACCCAGCGCTCCGCCTCGCCCACATTCACGCCCTGCTTGTTCGACAGCTCTTCCACCGCGCCGCCGCCGTCAGCCTGAGTCAAAGAAGTTTCGTTCGCCGCCATAAGACCGCCTCCTTAGTTGTTTGATAATTTTCGGACACACTTCGGACAGACGTACCCCCGCCTGTCCGGAATCAACTCGTTCCAGCGAGATTCATATAACTTATAACAATCTACGTGCCGCGCGCGTTTGCCTGTATGGAGCCCTGCCGCATAGCCCTTCAACGCGCCGACGCGACCAGCGCGCGGTGCGAGTTTTTGACGGCGTGCAAAGGTTCGAGACGGCTCTGCGCCTCGCGCAGAGCGGCGTGCGACGGCTCGTGGGGCACGCGCCGGAGTCCTCCGCCGTCGTGCTCCAAGTCCCACAGCCCCATCCGCGCCCAAACGTGGCGCGCGTGCCATTCGGGCATTCCGAGCACCGGGTAGAGGCAGGCGCCGCGCAGCGCGACACCTTCGCGCAGCATCGCCTCGCACTCGTCCGCCAGTTCCCTGAGCCACGGCGCGCGCATCTCGCCGACGTGCCCCGTCTCCGTGATCAGAACTTCCGCGCCGCCGTAGCGCTCGCTGACGCCGCGCACGAGTCGGCGGAGCGGCGCGCGCCGCACGTCCCCGTCGTCCAGCGGGACGCACGTGCCCCCCAACTCCCACTGGTTCGTCCAGTAGTAGTTGATGCCGACGATGTCGAGATGGTTCGGGCTGCCGCCGAGTTCGGGCAAGACTCGCCCGGCGATCATGTCCCAGGCCTGCATGACCACGCCCTCGTTGAAAGCGTCCGCCTCGCGCTGCAAGTCGGGTCGGTCGAAAGGTGCGACGACGCGGCAGATGGGATCGACGTTGACGATGCGCGCCTCCGGGCACGCCGCGCGGATCGCCTCGACGGCGCGAATCGCCGCGCGCACGAGCGAGACTTTCAACTCCCACCCGCGCCCCGACGCATGCGGGGCGAACAAACCGACCTCGCCCGCCGCCCACGAATAGTATGAAGGCTCGTTGACGGGCGTGAAGTAGCACGCGCCGTCCGTGTGCGCCGAGACGAAGCGCGCGGCGGCGTGTGCGTAGTCGGCGAAGCGTTCCGGGAATTCGTCGGAGAAGGGATCGACTCCGGCGGGGTAGCCGAAGTGAAAGAGATCGTGGATCAGCTCGACGCCGTGACGGCGCGCGGCTTCGATGATGGGACGATAGGACGAGAAGTCGTAATGACCTCTCTGCTCGACGAGCGGCCAGCGCACGCCGTCGCGCGCGGCGCGGACGCCGATACCGGAGAGCAGTCGGTAGTCTTCGGCGGCGCGGCGGTCGTGCTCGGTCGCCGCGATCTGATCGAACGGCTCGCGGCCTAAGTTGTAGCCCGTGGCTGACTCGAAGCCCGCGAGAAAAAAGCTGCTGAACATTCGGTCACCCGGCGCTGAAGACCGCCCGCGCGAATGGCGACCGCTGCCGGCTGCGGTCTCGCGCCCCTCTTCATTCGCCGCCCGAAGCGGCGGCCTTGCCCCTGATCTTTTTGTACAGCGTCAACGCCTGCGCGACAACCTGATCCTGATTGTAATACTTGTAGGTCGCCAGCCGCCCGACGAAGTGGACGTTCGGCGTCTCGTCGGCGAGCGCCTTGTACTTCGCGTAGAGCTCGGCGTTCTCGGGTCGCGGCACAGGGTAGTACGGATCGCCCTCTGCGCGCGGGAACTCGTAAACGATGCTCGTCTTGCGGTGCTCCTGCCCCGTCAGGTATTTGAACTCGGTGATGCGCGTGTAGAGGTTGTCGTTCGGGTAGTTGACGACGGGCGCCGCTTGATAAGTCTCCACCTCGTGCGTCTCGTGCTTGAATTCGAGCGAGCGGTACGGGAGCTTGCCGTAACGCAGATCGAAGAACTCGTCCACCGGCCCCGTGTAGATCATCTCCTTGAACGGGATGACGCGCTCGATGTCGCGGTAGTCCGTGTTGAGCATGACGTGGATGTTCGGGTGATCGAGCATGTTCTCGAACATCCGCGTGTAGCCGTGCTTGGGCATCGCCTGATAGTTGTCGGCGAAGTACCGGTCGTCCCGGTTTGTCCTGATAGGGACGCGCGCCGTGACCGACGCATCCAGTTCCGACGGGTCGAGCCCCCACTGCTTGCGCGTGTAGTTGCGGAAGAACTTCTCGTACAGCTCGCGCCCGACGCGGGCGACGACCACGTCCTCGGACGTGCGAATTTGCTCGCGCGGCTCCGCCAT
>JBJMGS010000216.1:0-1519 GCA_045807785.1 Pyrinomonadaceae bacterium | reverse complement strand
TTCGACGGCGTCGACTCGTTCGCCGACGCCTCCTCGCTCTCCTTGCCGAAGATCAGGACGGCGCTGATCATCGCGACGAGAAAGAGCACAGCGAGCGCCGAGTACCAGCCGACCGCACGTCCCGGGAAGTTCGGATTGCGCCGCGGCAGGACGAACGACGAGACAAGCGCGAAGATGATGAAGGCGGCCGCGACCGCTGCGAGCCCGAGCTTGTTGCCCGTCGAGAGACCGGCGACGACGAGGTGAACCGGCGAGAGCATCCGGGGCCGGAAGCTACCGCAAACTAGGACAGCGCCGCGTCGCCCGGGCGCGGCTCTTCGACGCCGGTCTCGGGCGCGCCGACGGGCTCGAGCCGCGATGGCCGGAGGTAGAGCAGCTCGTAGACGGCGGCGGCGATCACGCCACCCGCGCACGGGCCGATGTACCAGACCCACCAGTTGTTCCACGTGTCGCTGACGAGCATCGGGCCGAAGGCGCGGGCAGGGTTCATCGCCGCACCGGTGAGCACTCCGCCCATGTAGATGTCGAGGGCGATCGTGAAGCCGATCGCGAGCCCCGAGATCTGGGCGAACGCCCCGCGCGGGTCGACGGCGGTCGCGAAGACGACGAAGACGAGGAAGAAGGTGAGGACGGCCTCGACCACGACTCCCGCGCCTGCGCCGACACCGGCGCCGAGTGACGGCGAGCCGAGGTTGGAGGCGTTTGCCGTCGCGTTCGGCAGCACCCAGTTCAGGAGCAGGGCTGCTAGGACGGCGGCGCCGAACTGGCTGATCCAGTACAGCGCCGCGAGCGCGGGTGCGATCCGGCGCGTGATCAGGAACCCGAGGGTGACCGCCGGGTTGAAATGCCCGCCCGAGATGAAGCCGAGCGCCGAGACGAAGACCGCGATCACGAGCCCGTGTGCGAGCGCGACGTCGGTCAGCGTGCGCGCGTAGGCGACGGCCGCGCACCCGACGAAGATGAGAGCGAATGTGCCGACGAACTCGGCAGCGCCGCGGCGGAGGTAGTCTCGTTCCAGCACGGGCAAGAGCCTAGGTCCCGCGTCGGACGGACAGCGGCGCCGTGCCGCTCAGATCATGAACGCGCCGTTGTTGTGGTCGATCGCCTGGCCGGTGACGCCGACGGCGTCGGGGGAGAGGAGCCACGCGACCGTGCCCGCGATCTCGGCGGGCTCGCTCATCCGGCGCAGCGGCACCTCGCGCATCGCCTCGTCGAAGGCCTGCGCGCGCGTCAGCCCCTCGAATGCGTCGAGCCCCTGCCACGCCATCTCGGTGTTCACCCAGCCCGGGCAGATCGCATTCACCTGGATCCCGCGCGGAGCGAGCGCCGCGGCGAGCGAGCGCGTCAGCCCGAGGAGACCTGCCTTCGACGCGCAGTAGGCGGTGTAGCCGGCGACGCCGATGCGCGCGAGGATCGACGCGGTGATCACGATCCGCCCGCCGGGAGGCAGGTGCGCCTCGGCTGCGCGGCAGCTCCAGTAGGTGCCGAAGAGATTCGTCTGCACGATGTCGTCCCAGCG
>JBJMGS010000215.1:0-12860 GCA_045807785.1 Pyrinomonadaceae bacterium | reverse complement strand
GGCGACGACGCGAGATGAGGGTTAGCGAACACAACTCGACGCGCGGCGGCGGACGTGTGCGGCGTATCTGCGTCGCCGCCGTGTTGCTCTCTCTGTCAGGGGCTTCCTGCGCGCAAGACCCGCAGAAAGAGATACGGCAGGAGGCACAGACGCTCGCGTCGTGGGCGGCGACTCTCCACCTGCTAGGGGATGATTGGCACGAGGGATCAGTGCCATCGCGCTACGTGGCGAAGAGCGCGGAGGAGGCGCACGAGACTTTGCAGGAAGAGGCGCAGAAGCTCGAACGATCTTGCAGAATGTGCTACGGATCGCTGAGTCAACTCCTCGGGGCGCGTGCGGAAAATCTCGGCTCCCTGGCGTCGTCGCTTTCACAGGCTGTGCGGAACGAAGATCGCGCGGCGGTGGAACAGTTGAGCGCACGTCTCTCCGAAGAACAGCGTGCGTTTGACGATCTGGCGCGCGGGGCGGGCGCCAAGTAAATGAAGAAGGCGGTCGAGATCGCGCTCGGCATCGTCACGAGCGTCGGCGGCTTTCTCGAAATCGGCTCGATCACGACTGCCGCGCAAGCCGGGGCGCTCTTCCAGTTCCGACTCGTCTGGGCGATCATCCTCGGCGGCGTCTGCATCACCTTCCTCGTCGAACAGTCGGGGCGGCTCTCGGCGGTGAGCGGCCACACCATCCCGGATGCCATCCGCGAGCGCTTCGGCTTCAACTACTACATCCTTCTCCTCGCCGTCCTCGCCGCCGTGACGCTGCTTGTGCTCGGAGCCGAGATCGGCGGCGTCTGCGTCTCTCTGGAGATGGCGACGGGCGTAGGCTTTCAGTGGTGGGCGGTGCCCGTCGCCTTCGTGATGTGGCTCATCATCTGGAAGGGAACGTTCAGCTTCATCGAAGACGGCACGGCGATCCTCGGCCTCGTCACACTCTGCTTCGTCGCGGGCGCCGTCGTCATGCACCCGCCGTGGAAGCAGGTCGCAGCGGGCGCGTTGCCCCGTCTGCCCGCGCACGACTCGGTGCGCTACTGGTTCATCGCCGTCTCGATCCTCGGCGCGTCCATCTCGCCGTACCTGATGTTCTTCTACTCTTCGGGCGCGATTGAAGACGACTGGAAGGAAGACTACGTCGCCGTCAACCGCTTCATCGCTGTGAGCGGGATGGGCTTCGGCACCTTCATCTCGGTCGCGGTGCTCGTCGTCGCCGCGATGGTCTTTCTCCCGCGCGGCATACAGGTCGAGCACTACTCGCAGCTCGCGCTGATGCTCAGCGACGCCTTCGGGCGCTGGGGCTTCTGGCTCGTCATCGCGTCGCTCGCCATCGCCTGCCTCGGCGCGGCGATGGAGATCACGCTGCAACTCTCCTACATGGTCGCGCAGGGGTTCGGCTGGAACTGGAGCAAGAACCAGCGACCGCGAGACGAGGCGCGCTTCTCTCTGACCTACACGGTCTTCATCATCCTCGGCGCGCTCTTCGTCGTGGTCGGGATCGACCCTTTGAAGCTGACGATCTTCTCGATGGCGCTGACGGCGGCGACTCTGCCGGTCGCTATCGTGCCGTTTCTGTTTCTGATGAACGACGAGGAGTACGTCGAAGAACACACGAACGGTTGGATCAGCAACGCGGCGGTCATCGCGATCATCTCCATCGCCTTCGTGCTCGCCGTCGTGACGATCCCGCTCGAAATCGTCGGCGGAGGTTAAACCCGGATGGACTTGGCGCGCGACTGTCTGGACAAGCAACTCGTCGATCTCAACTGCCGCCACATGGGGCGCGCGGACGGCATCGTTCTGGAGATCGAGGACGGTAAGCCGCCGCGCGTCGCGTTCGTCGAGACGGGCATGGTGACGCAAGCCGCGCGGCTGCACCCGCGTCTGGGACGTTGGGCGGCGCGGCTCGCGAAACGTTGGGGCGTGGCGGGGAGCGATCCGTATCGCATCCCCTGGTCGGAGGTGACGCCGACGGGCGTCAACGTGACGGTCGGCGTCGAGGCGGAAAAGACTCCGGCGTTCGCGTGGGAGCGTTGGCTGCGCACGAAGATCGTCGGGCGCATTCCGGGGGCGTGAGCATGGCGAAGCGAGAGGTCAGAGTCGAACAACTGCTCGGCAGGCGCGTGTACGCCGTGAACGGTCGGCGCGTCGGGCATCTGGAAGAGGTGCGCGCCGCGATGCACCACGGCGAGTGTCTGGTCGAAGAGTATCTGGTCGGCTCCTACGCGGTCTTCGAGCGGCTCGCCGCGCTGTCCATCGGTCGCGCGCTCTTGGGCCGGCTCGGCGCGTACAGAGAGGGCGGCGGCTACCGCGTGCCGTGGGACAAACTCGATCTGAGCGATCCGACGCGACCGCGCCTGCTCTGCTCCGTCGAAGAACTTGAGAAGCTGCACGGGTAAAATGACAAGAGCATTAAGCACTCAATCTCCGACCTTCGCGCCTTTGCGCCTTTGCGTGAGGATGATTTCTCTCGCAAAGACGCCAAGACGCGAAGCGGAGCGCGCCAGGCGTCATCGTGTCGCGCGTGTGTGTGCGCTCGCGGCCCTGCTCTCGATCTCAGCCGCGTGCGGGAAGAATCGCGCGGGCGTCTTCGCCTACGTCTCGAACGAGCGCGCGGGCACGGTGACGGTGATCGACACGCGGACGGACAAGGTGGTCTCGACGATTCCCGTCGGCGCGCGCCCGCGCGGCATCCGCGTGAGCCCCGACCACAAGTTGATCTACGTCGCGCTCAGCTACCCTTCGAACAAGCGGGAGGGCGAGGACAAGATCGCGGCGATTGACGTCTCGTCCGAGAAGATCGTCGAGAAGATCGACGTGGGGAGCGACCCCGAGCGCTTCGCCGTGAGCCGCGACGGCCGGCGTATCTACGTCTCGAACGAAGACGCGGGCACGGCGTCGGTCATCGACGTGGACGCGCGCAGAGTGATCGCCACGCTCCCCGTCGGCATCGAGCCGGAAGGCGTGACCTTAAGCCCGGACGGACGCTGGGTCTATGTCACCGCCGAGAGCAGCGGCAACGTCTCGGTCATCGACGCGCAGACGAACGAAGTTGCCGCCACGTTCTCCGTCGGCGCGCGCCCGCGCGAGACGGCCTTTTCGCCCGACGGGGCGCGCGCCTACATCACCGCCGAGAACGGGCGCAACGTCTCGGTCGTTGACGTGAACGCGGGACACAAGGTCGTCGCGACGATCGATCTCTCACACGCCGCGACGGGCGACGTGAAGCCCGTCGGCGCGCTTGTCTCTGCCGACGGGCGCAGACTCTACGTCGCGGCGGGTCGCGCCAACTGCGTCTTCGTCATCGACACGGCGACGCGGGCGGTCGTCGCCACTATCCCCACAGGCCAGCGCACGTGGGGACTCGCCTTCACGCCCGACGAGCGCAAGCTCTACGCGGCCAGCGGGCTCTCGAACGACGTGACGGTGATCGACACGGCGACGAACGCGGTCATCACGACCATCCCGGCGGGCGAAGGCGCGTGGGGCGTCGCCATCAAGCCGTGAAGATTTCCAGTGTGAGAATCGCAAGTTTCAGCATCGTCGGCGCGCTGGCGTTCGCCTGTGCGTTTGGTGCGAACGCCGCCGCGCAGCAGCCGGGCGCGTCGAAGTTGAGCGTGCGTGGCGTCGTGCGTGGCGTCGTGCGCGACGAGGCGGGCGCGGCGGTCGCGGGCGCGCAGGTCTCTCTGCTCAGCGCGAAGACCGTGCTCGCGCGGGCGCGGACGGACGCGTCCGGCCGCTTCGCCTTCGAAGATGTGAGGCGCGCCGACGAGACGCGCGCGCTCGTCGTCGAAGTCAGCGCGCAGGGTTTTGCATCAATCGCGCGTGAGCTGTCGGCGCAAGGAAGCAACTCGGCGGCGCAAGTCGGCGCGCAGACGGACGCTGATGCGGGCGAGCTTCAGTTCGTGCTCGCGCCCGCCGCGTTTGACGAGCGCGTGACCGTGTCGGCGACGCGCACCGAGGCGCGGCTCGACGAGACGGCGGCGTCGGTCGCCGTCCTCTCCGAGCGCGACGTGGAGACGAGCGGCGCGCTCCGTCTCGACGACGTGCTCCGGCAGACGGTCGGCTTCCAACTGTTCCGCCGCGCGGGGAGCCGCACGGCGAACCCGACGACGCAGGGTGTCTCTCTGCGCGGCACGGGCGCGAGCGGCGCGAGCCGCGCCGTCGTCCTCGCCGACGGCGTGCCCTTAAACGATCCGTTCGGCGGCTGGGTCTATTGGGATCGCGTGCCGCGCGGCGAAGTCGCGCGCGTCGAGGTCTTGCGCGGCGGCGCGTCCGCGCTCTACGGCGGCGGCGCGCTCGGCGGCGCAGTCAACATCTCCACGCGGAGACCGACGGCGAACGCGCTCGCGCTCGAAACCTCTTACGGCAACGAGCGGACGCCGGACGCGACGCTCTACGCGGCGGGCGTCCGCGGCGCGTGGGCGGCGAGTCTGGGCGCGGAGGTGTTCAGCACGGGCGGTTACGTGTTGGTGGATGAAGCCGTGCGCGGTCGCGTAGACACGCTGGCTGCCTCGCGCGACTCGGCGGTCTCGCTCTCGCTCGAAAGAAGTTTCGCGCGTGGCGGCGGGCGCGCTTTTCTACGCGGCAACCTCTTCGGCGAGTCGCGCACGAACGGCACGCCATTGCAGACGAACCGCACGCACGCGCGGCAACTCGCGGCGGGCTTAGACTTCTCTTTGGCACAGCTCGGCGCGCTCACCGCGAGGGTTTACGGCGGCACGCAGGTCTTCGATCAAAACTTCTCGGCGGTCGCGTCTGATCGCAACAGCGAGACGCTGACGCGCGTGCAGCGTTCGCCGTCGCAGTTCTTGGGCGCTTCGCTTCAGTGGTCGCGCTCGTTCGCGTCGCGCCACACGGTCGTCGCAGGGCTCGATGCGCGCGAGGTGCGCGGGTCGAGCGACGAGATCGCTTACGCGCTGGGGCGCGCGACCGCGCTCGTCGGTGCGGGCGGGCGCGAGCGCACCGTCGGCGTCTTCGCCGAAGACGTGGCGCGCGTCGGCTCGCGACTCGTCCTGACGGGCGGCGTGCGTTTTGATCGCTGGCGCGAGTACGCCGCCGCCTCGACGACGCGACCGTTAAGACAAGGCGCGCCCGCGGTCGTCGTGCCGTTCACAGACCGCACCGAGTCGGCTGTCAGTCCGCGCGGCTCCGTGCTCTACCGGCTCGCGCCGCGCGTCGCGCTCACGGCTTCCGCCTATCGAGCGTTTCGCCAGCCGACGCTGAATGAGCTGTACCGCGGTTTCCGCGTCGGCGACGTGCTGACGCTCGCGAACGAGAACCTGCGCGCGGAACGTCTGACGGGCGGCGAGGTCGGCGCTAGCGTCACGCCGTCGGCGCGGCGTCTAAATCTGCGCGGCGCTCTCTTCTGGACGGAGATCGCGCGGCCCGTCTCGAACGTGACGCTTTCGGTTGCGCCGGGTCTCATCACCCGGCAGCGGCAGAATCTGGGGAGCACGCGCGCGCGCGGGCTGGAGGTCGAAGCGGAGGCGCGTCTGAATCATCGCTGGACTGCATCGGGCGGCTACCTGTTCGTTGATTCGACAGTCGAGAAGTTTCCCGCGAACGCGGCGCTCGAAGGCCTGCGCGTGCCGCAGGTGGCGCGGCAGCAGTTGACGTTTCAGGTGCGCTACGACGATCCGTCGCGCTGGACGGCGAGCTTGCAGGGTCGGGCGGCGGGCGCGCAGTTCGACGATGATCAGAATTTGTTCCGGCTCGCGCCGTACTTCACGCTCGACGCCTACGTCTCGCGCTGCGTCAGTCGCGCGGTCGAGTTGTTCGCCGCCGCTGAGAACCTGTTAGACAGACGCTACGACGTGGGGCGCACGCCCATCCGCACGCTCTCGCCGCCCGTGCTGGCGCGCGTCGGAGTCCGCGTGCGCGTGGGCGCGAAGTGAAAGTCGGTGACGAATAACCATGAAGGAAGAGAAGCGAACAGGCGAGAAGCAACAGGGCGCGGGAGAGCCGCAACTGACGGAGCAGGAGCGCAAGGACGTCGAGGAGCGCAGCGCGCCGCGCACGGAGGTCGTCTATGAGGCCATCCGCGAGGAGGGCGAGAACGAGCTGCGGCGCACGCCCGCGGCGCTCGCGTGGGACGGGCTCGCCGCCGGCCTCTCGATGGGCTTCTCGCTCGCGGCGGAGGGGCTCTTGCGCTCGCACCTGCCGGACGCCGCGTGGCGGCCGCTCGTCGTGAAGCTCGGCTACACGGTCGGCTTCCTGATCATCGTACTCGGTCGCCACCAGTTGTTCACCGAGAACACGCTGACCGTGATCCTCCCGCTCTTGCAACGCAAGGACGGGAAGACGCTGGCGCGCGTCCTGCGGCTGTGGGCGGTCGTGCTCGTGGCGAACCTCGTCGGCGCGCTCGTCTTCGCGTGGGTCGCGGGGCACACGGAAATTTTCCGCGCGGAGACGCGCGAGGCGTTCGCCGCCATCGGGCGCGAGGCGCTGGAGGGCAGCTTCTGGGCGTTCTTCCTGCGCGGCGTCTTCGCCGGGTGGCTCATCGCGATGATGGTCTGGATGCTCCCTTCGGCTGAGTCGGCGCGCTTCTTCGTCGTCATCGTGATGACATATCTCGTCGCGCTCGCAGGGCTGGCGCACGTCATCGCCGGGTCGGTTGACGTGCTCTACGTCGTGACGACGGGTGGCGCGCCGTGGTCTGCTTATCTCGGCTGGGTGGTTCCGGCGCTCCTGGGCAACATCGTCGGCGGCACGACGCTCGTCGCCGCACTCGGTCACGCGCAGGTCGCGAACTCGTCCGACGACGCGGCTTGATCGTTCGCGTCGCGCCGGAACTGTGATCGGTCGTCTGCGCCGCACGACACCTGGCGACGCCCGCGCATCGTCAGTGGTAGTATCGTGCGGCAAAGGGGGAACGCGCGAATGATCACGGTCGCCAATCGCATCTACGTCAAGCCGGAGTACGCCGAAGCCTTCGAGGCAAGGTTCCGCGACCGCGCGGGGCTCGTCGATCAGATGCCGGGCTTCGTCTCGAATCAGGTGCTCAGACCCGTCAACGAGGGCGAGCCTTACGTCGTCTTCACCGTCTGGCAAAGCCGCGCGGACTTTCTCAACTGGGTGCGCTCCGACGCTTTCGTTAAAGGGCACGCGCAGTCGGGCACGCTGCCGAAGGATGCCTTCTCACAGTCGAACGTGCTGGAGATGCACGAGGTCGTGCAGGACTCCGCGCGCCCAGACCTTGAGCCGGAGCCGCGCGGCGGCGCGTTCAGGATGCACTAGCCTCGATGCACTGGCGAGAATGCGCTCGCGATGTAATGTGACGCGCGAGCGAGTCGAGACGATGATCACGCTGCCCGAATCGGACGACGATCTGCTGCGCGAGTGCGAGGTCGAGACTTTCCGCGCGGGCGGCCCCGGCGGCCAGCATGTCAATAAGGTTGAGACGGCGGTGCGCCTCAGACACGAGCCCACCGGCGTCGTCGTCACCTGCCGCGAAGAGCGCAGCCAGCACCGCAACAAGATGACCTGCCTGCGGAAGCTCCGCGAAGAGATCGAGAAGTTAAATCACCGCCCCGCCCCGCGCGTCCCTACCCGCCGCACGCGCGGCGCCAAAGAGCGCACCCTCGAAGCGAAGTCGCGCCGCGCGCGCGTCAAGCGTCTGCGCGCGAAGCCCGCGTCGGACGACTGAGAGTTGACGGCGCATGGTCGCTTCTGGTCGTCAGGCTCATGGGAGTTTTTTCAAGATGAAACATTCGCCCCTTCTGACGTTGGCTTTATTGACCTCATTCCTGTTGGCATCCCCCGTAGCTGCGGCCAAGCGATCTTCGTTCGTGTCGGTTAAGGATCACAAGTTCTACCTGAACGAAAAACCTTACTACTACGTCGGCGCCAATTACTGGTACGGGAGCCTGCTCGGTCTGGAGAAGGACGAGAGCAGGGGCGTCGGGCGTTTGCGCCGGGAGCTGGATTTTTTGAAAGCGAACGGCGTCACGAACCTCAGGCTCATGGCGGGCGCGGAAGGCTCTGGGCTGATCAACGGTGTGACGAGGGTGGGGCCGCCGCTCCAACCGCGTCAGGGAGAGTTCGACGAAGACGTGTTAGGCGGGCTCGATCTCGTCCTCTCGGAGATGGGCAAACGGCATCTGAAAGCGATCATCTTCCTCAGCAACAACTGGGAGTGGAGCGGCGGTTTTCAGCAGTACCTGATCTGGAACGGGCTGGTCCCCGATGCGCTCAAGAGCAGGAAACTGACCTGGGACGAGCAGCGCGACATCGTCTCACAGTTTTACACCTGCGAACCCTGCGAGGAGAGCTACAACCGGCAAGTCAAACTGATCCTGGGGCGGGTGAATAAGTACAACCACAGAAGCTACGCGGAAGACCCGACGATCATGGCGTGGGAGTTGGCGAACGAGCCGCGCCCGATGAGACCCGCCGCCGCCGAAGCCTACAGGCGTTGGATCGGCGCCGTCTCCGCCATGATCAAAACAGCGGACGCTCATCATCTGGTGACGCTCGGCCACGAAGGTTTCATGGGTACGGAAGACATGAATCTCTACAAGCAGATTCATGCGGACAGGAATGTGGATTACCTGACGATTCACATCTGGCCGAAAAACTGGCAGTGGTTCGCGGGCGAGCGGATCGCCGAAGGCTTCCCCAACGTCACGGAGAAAGCTCTGGCCTACATCGAGCAGCACCTGAGTGTCGCCGAGAAATTGAACAAGCCTCTGGTCATTGAAGAGTTCGGTCTGCCACGTGACGGCCACTCGTTCGAGCCGGACGCCCCGACCTCTCTGCGGGACACGTTCTACGGGAAAATATTCTCAGTGCTGGGGAGACAGGCGGCGAGCGGCGGGCATCTGGCCGGCGCAAACTTCTGGGCTTTCGGGGGCGCGGCCAGACCGTTCAAAGGCCAGACTTACTGGAAAGCGGGGGACGATTACATGGGCGATCCTCCGATGGAAGAGCAGGGACTGAATACCGTCTTCGATAGCGACCGGAGCACGTGGGCGTTGATTCGCGCCACGAGCAAGGCGCTGAAGCAGAGTTCGCGGTAGAGCGCCGCGGCGCGCGCGCTCTCTCCGCGCGATCTTTCTTTTTAGCCCACGGCAAAAATGATATAAGCGTCAAACATGAACATCAACCGGCGCAACTTCCTGCTGTCGTCCGCTTCCGCCTGGCTCTTCACACAATTCGCCCGCCCCACATGGGCACAACATCGCTCGCCGCTTCTGCACTCCACGCCAGCATCGCTCGAGGGCCGGAAGGTTGATGTCTATACCACCGCCGCGAACACTGACTACAGAATTTCGGCCACCGACGCCGCGACGTTCAAGCCTCTCGGCCAGCCTCTGGAAACGCAGGTCTGCGTCTTCGTCGATCCGGCGAAGACCTTCCAAACCCACATCGGGATCGGTGGCGCGCTGACGGATGCAGCGGCTGAGACCTTCGCCCGAGTGCCGAAGGATAAGCAGCAGGAAATACTGGAGGCTTATTTCGACGCGCGCAGAGGGATCGGGTACACGTTCGCCAGAACGAACATTCATAGCTGCGACTTTTCCAGCAGCAGCTACACCTACGTCACCGAGGGCGACGCGGAGTTGCGCTCTTTCAGCGTCGCGCACGACAGGCAATTCCGCATCCCCTTTATCAAACAGGCGATGGCGACGGCGGGCGGCAAGCTGACCATCTTCGCGAGCCCCTGGAGTCCGCCCGCGTTCATGAAAAGTAATAACGACATGCTCCACGGCGGGAAGTTGAAGCCGGAGTTTTTTCAAGCCTGGGCGAACTACTACACGAGGTTCATCAAGGCATATCAACAGGAAGGGATACCCATCTGGGGCATCACCGTGCAGAACGAGCCGATGGCGACGCAGAAATGGGAATCGTGTATCTACTCGGCGGAAGAAGAGAGAGATTTTCTCAAGAACTATCTAGGCCCGACGATGCGCCGGGCGGGTCTCGGCGAGAAGAAGATCATCGCGTGGGATCACAACCGCGATCTGATCTACCAACGGGCGCAGACGATTTTAACCGACGGGGAAGCCGCTCAATACGTCTGGGGCATCGGCTATCACTGGTACGAGCCCTGGAGCGGCGGCGAGGCGATGTACGATATCGTGAAGTTAGTGCGCGAGGCGTTCCCCGACAAGCCGCTCGTCTTCACCGAAGGATGTGCCGACGTGTTCGACATGCAGAAAGTGCATGACTGGACTCTGGGCGAGCGTTACGGGCATTCGATGATCAACGATTTCAATAACGGCACGGTCGCCTGGACGGACTGGAACGTCTTGCTGGACGAGACGGGCGGCCCCAACCACGTCAACAATTTTTGCTTCGCGCCGCTCCACGCCGAGACGAAGACTGGGCAGTTGATCTACACGAACGCGTTCTATTACATCGGCCACTTCTCCAAGTTCATCCGTCCCGGCGCCAAAAGGATCGCCAGTTCTCCGAGCCGGAGCGCGCTCATGTCAACGGCCTACGCGAACCCTGACGGGAAGGTCTCGGTCGTGGTGATGAACAGAGGCGACAAGGAAGTCGCCTATTACCTGTGGGTCGCGGGACAGGCGGCTGAAGTGAAGAGCCTGCCACACTCCATTCAGACGCTCGTCTTTTAAGTTGACGCCGATAGACGTTCGCCGACACTTGTGAGTCAGATGAATGTGAGTCAAATGAAACGGGCACACACACGCCGCGAATTTTTGCAGGCCACCGGCGCGGGCGCGCTGGGTCTGACCTTGGCGGGCAGATCAACCGCCGTCGCGCCGCGTGCGGACGCGCGCGAACTGCTCGTCTATGTCGGCACCTACACGACGGGACAAAGCGAGGGCATCTACCTTTATCGCCTGCAACTCTCGACCGGCGAGCTGCGCCGTGTCGGCACGACCGGCGGGGTGGTGAACCCTTCGTACCTCGCGCTCAACCGCCGCCGACGCTACCTGTACGCCGTCAACGAGGTCACGGATTTTCAAGGTCAACCGGGCGGGGCGGTCAGCGCCTTCGCCGTCGATCAGCGTTCGGGCGCGTTGCGCTTCATCAATCAGCAGGCGTCGCGCGGCGGCGCGCCCTGTTACGTCACCGTCTCCGGCGCGGGGCGGTTCGTGCTCGTCGCCAACTACGCAGGCGGGAACGTCGCCGTCCTGCCGGTGCGGGGCGACGGCGGCCTCGGCGCGGCGTCGGACGTGAAGCAGGACGCGGGTGCGTCCGGCGTGAACCCGCAACGTCAGGAAGCGCCACACGCGCACTGCATCGTGCTCGACGCCGCCGACCGGCACGCCTACGCCTGCGATCTCGGCGCGGACAAGATCATGATCTACCGCTTCGACGCGCGACGCGGCGTGCTCATGCCAAGCCCCTCGCCGTCGGTCGCGCTCAAGCCGGGCGCGGGGCCGCGCCACCTGACCTTTCACCCGCAAGGGCATTATGCCTACGTCGTCAACGAACTCGACGCGACGGTGACGGTCTTCGCGCACGATCAAACTCAGGGCACGCTGCGCGAGGTGCAGACCGTCGCCACCCTGCCCGCCGACTTCAAGGGGGGGAACACGAGCGCCGACATCCACGTCGCGCCCGGCGGACGCTTCCTCTACTGCTCTAACCGCGGGCACGATCAGATCGCGACGTTCGGCATCGAAGGGCGGACGGGCAGACTGAGCCTCGTCGGACACGAGCCGACGAGGGGCCGGACGCCGCGCAACTTCGCCGTCGATCCGACGGGGGCGTTCCTGCTCGTCGCAAATCAAGCCTCCGACTCGATCACCACCTTCCGGCTCGACCCGCGCACCGGCCAGCCCAACTTCACGGGACACAGCGTCGAGGTGCCGTCGCCCGTCTGCCTGAAGTTGGTCGCGCCCTTCTGAACTTGTGCTTGATCGTGCGCCGGACAGGGAGCTTCATTGAAGGGGTAGAGAATCGCAGCCGTGCGCCGTCACTTGTCGGGCAAGACGGCGGCGAGGAGGAAGACGAGCGGCGCGTTCCAGTTGATGGCTACTTCGTTCGTGGCGTATGACTCCTGCTCGTCGAGGTACATGCGTGCGGGCGGCAGGTCTGGGAGCCGGCGCATCGCAGGGTCTTGCCGCGAGCGGTTCGGCCCGCCCGACATGAGGCCGGGCCACGGCTCTGCGTTATCGTCCGCCGCGCTCGGTCGGTGGTGCGGGTGGCGGAAAGGGTTTTCGCCGAGGCGCGTGACGAAAGAGAGCGAGAAGGTGTTTCTGCCGAGGATGTAATGAAGGTCTTCGAGCGCCGCCGCGACGTAGCGCGGGTTGGGGCGCATAAGGTTCGCCACCAGAAGTTGCACGCCGTAGTTCGCCGCGACGCCGTTCGAGCCCCAGACGTAGTCGCGCGCCGTCAGGCTGTTGCGATAGCCGTTGCGATCAGTGTGCGCGACCGTCGCGTCAGCCGCCCGCAGAGAGGCATCACGGATCGACTTCGACGCCGCGCCGTCTTTCCCGCCGCCGAGCACGTAAGCCCACAGCGCGAGCGGCGCGACGTTCGCCCAGGACGGCGGCGCGAAGCCCTCGGACGATTTCGCGAACTCGCCGAAGTGCGCGAGGAAGTGGCGTTGATAAATATCCCTTCCAGTCGTGCGCCACAACTCGACGGAAGCCCAGAGTCGCTCGTCGCCGCAACGGCGGTCGCCATACTCGCCCGTCACGACGCCCGCGGGGTTGCGGAAGGAAACGTCCGGGTGTCTGTCGAGCCACTCCCACGCGCGCTCCGACGCAAGCAGAGACTTTCGCGCGTAAGCGTCATCGAAGGGTTGGTACACGCGCGCCGCGATGGCGGTGACGGCGGCGAAGTCGGCGGTCGCGCAGGAGCTTTTGTAAGGCTCCGCGCCCGTGCCGACGACGTAGCTCACCGAGTCGTCCCTCTCCGGCGCGACGAACGGCGCGAACTGCTCGCTCGTCTGCT
>JBJMGS010000214.1:0-12324 GCA_045807785.1 Pyrinomonadaceae bacterium | reverse complement strand
TGATCATAACCATCCTGACTCGCAACGGGAGCGGAAACCTGAGCAGAGAGGAAGTATTCGACGCCAAGCGGCGTCTCAAAGGCGCGGACACGTATAGCTACGAGTACGACTCGCGCGGCAACTGGGTGAAGCAGACTAAATCGACCGCGTTCTTCAACAACGGTAAGTATTCCGAGTCGGTGGTGAAGGGAGTTTATTATCGCATCATCACCTATTATTGAGTTCAGTTTCCTTTAACAATCATGCCCGGCTGACCGTTGCTTTGCGCCGAACACGCGGCGTGGTAAAAATTGCAGTTCACAACTGATAACGGACAAAGAACGATGAAAGCAAAAGTTTACGTCACACTCAAACCGAGCGTGCTCGATCCGCAGGGCAAGGCGATCCAGCACTCGGTCGAGACGCTCGGCTACGGCGGCATCGCGGACGTGCGGCAGGGCAAGTATTTCGAGATCGCCCTGAACGAGTCGCTGTCCGACACGGACGCGCGCAGCGTTGCCGAGCGAATGGCGCGCGAGGTGCTGTCGAACCCGGTGATTGAAGATTTCCGCGTGGAGGTCGAAGCGTGAAATTCGGCGTCATCATCTTCCCCGGCTCGAACTGCGACCACGACGCTTACCACGTCATCTCGAAGCACGTCGGGCAGCCCGTCTCCTTCGTCTGGCACAAGGAGACAGACCTCTCGACTTACGACTGCGTTATCCTCCCCGGCGGCTTCTCCTACGGCGACTACCTGAGGGCGGGCGCGCTCGCACGCTTCTCGCCCGTCATGCGCTCGGTCACGGAGTTCGCCGCGCGCGGCGGGCTCGTGCTCGGCATCTGCAACGGCTTTCAGATTCTGTGCGAGGCGGGGCTCCTGCCCGGCGCGCTGATGCGCAACCGCGACCTGCACTTCCGCTGCGAGCATACAAACGTCCGCGTCGAGACGACCGACACGCCGTTCACGAACGAGATGCGGCGCGGCGAAGTGTTGAACCTCCCCATCGCGCACGCCGAGGGCAACTACACCTGCGACGACGCGACGCTTCAAGAGCTGCACGCGCAAGACAGAATCGTTCTGCGCTACTGCGACGAGGCGGGCGACGTGACGGACGCGGCAAACCCGAACGGCTCGCGCGACTCGATTGCCGGCATCTGCAACCGCGCGCGCAACGTCTTCGGGCTGATGCCGCACCCGGAACGCGCCTGCGAAGATTTACTCGGCTCGTCGGACGGGCGCGGCGTCTTCCGCTCGCTCGCCGCGACACTCGCCGCCGTCTCCTAACAGAATTTCTCGCCTTGCCCCGTGCCGAAGTTTGAGGACGAAGACCGGGAGATGCTCACGTGGGCTGAGGTGCAGCGCACGCACAGGATTCGCAACGGCGTCTATCAACGCGGGGGCCGCCTCGTCTCGCTGCTCACGGACTTCGGTCGCCTCAACCCCTGCTACCCCGACCGGCACGACCGCGAAGTCCCGGACACGATCCACTACACCGGCGCGGGTCGCCACGGCGATCAACATTTGACGCCCGCCAACCGCGCCCTGCTCGCCGCCATCGAGAGCGGGCACGCCGTCCCGCTCTTCAACAAGCTCGCCACAGGGCGCTGGCAGCACGCGGGCTACTGGCGCGTCACATCAGCCCGCCACGAGTTCGATGAGACAGAACAAAGGATGCTCTGGCGGTTCACACTGAAAAGAGACGTGAATCGTAAATCGTGAATCGTGAATCGCTAATCGTGAATCGTGAATCGCGGTTGATGAGCTGGCTGGCTTTAATGATCACACTCAAGCCGCGCGGTGATTCAACCACGATTGACGATTGACAGTTTACGGTTCACGGCTTTTTTCTGTTAATCTCGGTCTCCCTCGGAATCCGAAAAAGGAGTGTCGTGATGAAAAAGTTTTACGTTCCCCTCGCCCTCTCCGTCGCCGTCTGCGCGCTCTCTCTGGTTGCCGCGTCCGCGCGCGCCTCAGACAACAGTTCGCCCGTGCCCGCCGCCATCGGCACGACGGTTGAAGACTTCAAACTGCCCGACGCCGACGGTCAGGAGCGCACGCTCTCTTCGCTCAAGGGCAAGAACGGCACGGTCCTGATCTTCATCGCCGTCGGGTGCCCCGTCTCGAACGCCTACAACGAGCGGATGGAGAAGCTCTACGAGGATTACAAGGCGAAAGGTGTCGCCGTCGTCGGCATCAACGCCAACACGACCGACTCGGCGGCTGACGTGCGCGCGCACGCCAAAGAGAAGAACCTTAACTTCGTCATCCTGAAAGATGCGGACGACCGCGTCGCCGACCGCCTCGGCGCGGGGCACACGCCCGAAGCCTTCTTCCTCGACGCGTCGGGCAAGCTCGTCTATCACGGCGCGATTGATAACGCGCAGAACCCCGTGATGGTCAACACCAGCCACCTGCGCAACGCCATCGACGCCACGCTCGCGGGCAAACCGGTCGAGCGCGCCGACGTCAAAGCCTTCGGCTGTGCGATCAAGCGCGCCGGGAGCATGTAAGACGATGCGACGATTCACGACACACGCGCTCGCACTCTGCCTCTTCGCCACGACCGCCCACGCGGTCGTGGCGAAGAGGCAAGGCACGGCGCGCGGCGCGCGGCGGACGACGGCCCATGGGCGAGCGAAGTCTAGCGGGGCGGCTTCAACAACTAAGACATCTACCGCTCCCGCCACGCCCGCGCCGACCGTCACCGCGGTCGATCTCGAAGGTTTGAAGAAGCTATTGCAGCCCGCCGCCGATCCGGCGCAGGCGCGACCGCTGCTCGTCAACTTCTGGGCGACGTGGTGCGATCCGTGCCGCGCGGAGTTTCCAGACCTCGTCAAGATCAATGAAGACTACCGGGCGCGCGGTCTTCAGTTCGTCGTCGTCTCCGGCGATGACGTTTCCGAGATCAAGACGGGCGTGCCGCAGTTCCTGCAACAGATGAAAGCCCCGATGCCCGCCTACCTCCTGAATGTCCCCGACATGGAAGCTGCCATCAACGCGGTCGATACGACGTGGGGCGGCGACATGCCTGCGACCTACCTCTACGACCGCGAAGGGCACGTCGTCTTCAAACACTTCGGGCGCGTCGATCCGAAAGAGTTGCGCGCCGCGCTCGACAAAGTTCTCGCGAACTGAGCGGGTAGCTGTTAGCGATTAGCTGTTAGCTGTTAGCCAGACCGCCCGCGCGCTGGACGCGGCTCATGGTGCGGCGATGATTGAATGGTTTTGCTAACAGCTAATCGCTTTCCCCGCGAGTGACAAAAGCTTGGCGAGGGCTTATGCTTTCCCGTTCTTTTTTGAGCCGTCGCCGCCGCACTCGCTTTGCTCATGGAACTCATCACACCCGAACAGGTCGCCGCACACAACCTCACCGCCGCCGAGTACGAACGCATCAAAAATTTGATGGGGCGCGAGCCGACGATGGTCGAGCTGGGCGTCTTCTCCGTCATGTGGTCGGAGCACTGCTCGTACAAGTCTTCGCGCATACATCTCAAGCGCCTGCCGACGCGCAACGCGCGCGTCGTCGTGCCGCCGGGCGAGAACGCGGGCGTGGTTGACGTGGGCGACGGCTGGTGCGCGGCCTTCAAGGTCGAGTCTCACAACCACCCTTCGTTCATCGAGCCGTTTCAGGGCGCGGCGACCGGCGTGGGCGGCATCCTGCGCGACATCTTCACGATGGGCGCGCGTCCCGTCGCGTCGATGAATAGCTTGCGCTTCGGCTCGCTCGACGACGCGCGTCACGGTGCGCGCAACCGCTCTCTGCTCGCCGGTGTCGTCGCCGGCATCGCGCATTACGGCAACGCCTTCGGCGTGGCGACCGTCGGCGGCGAGGTCGCGTTCGACGACGCGTATGCGTTGAACCCGCTCGTCAACGCTTTCGCGCTCGGGCTCGTGCGTCACGATCAAATCTTCTTCGGTCGCGCCGAGGGCGTCGGCAACCCAGTCCTCTACGTCGGCGCGAAGACAGGCCGTGACGGCATCCACGGCGCGACGATGGCATCGGCGGAGTTTGACGACGAGGCGCTGGAGAAGCGCCCGACCGTGCAGGTTGGCGATCCGTTCCTCGAAAAGCTGCTGCTCGAAGCCTGCCTCGAAGCGATGCGTTCGGGCGCGGTCGCGGGGATTCAGGACATGGGCGCGGCGGGGCTCACCTCTTCGTCGTGCGAGATGGCGGCGCGCGCAGGGACAGGCTTAGAGCTCGATCTCACGCTCGTCCCGCAACGCGAGACCGGCATGTCGGCTTACGAGATCATGCTCTCGGAGTCGCAGGAGCGGATGCTCATCGTCGCGCACCGTGGCAGAGAGCGGCAGGTCATAGACATCTTCAAGAACTGGGATTTGGACGCCGTCGTCGTCGGACGCGTGACAGACACCTCGCGCGTGCAGATCATCCATCACGAAGGCACCGTCGCGGACATCCCCGTCGGCTACCTGACCGACGAAGCGCCCCTGTACGAACGACCGATGCGCGCGCCGAGCGCACAGACTGACGACACGGTGCGAGACGAGTCGAAGCAAGTCATCACGGAACCCGATCAGGCGGCGGGCGGCGTCGCGCCGATCAATACCTCGGTTGTCAACGCAGACGAGTTGCAGGAGGTGCTCGAAGCGCCGAGCACGGTCGTCTCTGCCGATCAGGATCACAACGAAAGTTTGCTCGTGCTGCTCGCGTCACCAAACGTCGCGTCGAAGGCGTGGGTCTATCGGCAGTACGATCACATGGTCAGGACGAACACGGCTGTCCTGCCGGGCGCGGACGCGGCGGTCGTGCGCATCAAGGAGACGCGGCGCGCGCTCGCGATGTGTCTCGACGGCAACGGTCGCTACTGCGCCGCAGACCCGCGCGAGGGCGCACGGCTCATCGTCGCCGAAGCGGCGCGCAACGTCGTCTGTGTCGGCGCGCGCCCCCTCGCCGTGACGAACTGTCTGAACTTCGCCTCGCCCGAACGCCCCGAAGTGATGTGGGCTTTCTCCGAGACCATCGACGGGATGGCCGAGGCGTGTCTCGCCTTCGACACGCCGGTCATCTCCGGCAACGTCTCTTTCTACAACGAGACGGAGGGGCGCGGTATTCTCCCCACCCCGGTCATCGGCATGGTGGGCCTCGTCGAAGAGGTGAGCCGCGTTATCCAGCCGGGATTCAAGTCGGAAGGTGATGTCGTCGCGCTGCTCGGGAAAACGTCTGACGATCTCTCGATCAGCGAGTATGCCGCTGCCATCGAAGGACGCACGACCGAAGAGATGTGCGCGCGTGGTCGCATCCCCGCGCTCTCGCTCGAACGTGAAAAGGGCGTGCAGGAGACTTGTCTGAAAGCGGCGGGCGAGGGTTTGCTGCGTTCGGCGCACGACTGTGCGGACGGCGGGCTTGCCGTCGCCGTCGCGGAGAGTTGTTTCTCTTCGCTCAACCGCGCTGCGGTCGGCGCGCGTCTCTCGCTCGACTCCGACGCGCTCTCTGCGGCGGCGCAGCTCTTCGCCGAGTCGCCCTCGCGCATCGTCGTCAGCTTCGCCGCCGCGGCGACCGAGCGCGTGCAGGAGATCGCACGCGAGTTCGACTGCCCCTTCACTCCACTTGGTCGCGTGGGCGGCGAGCGTCTCGTCATCGAAGTCAACGGCGAGGTCAACGGCACGAGAGGGATTGATGCGGGCGTCGCCGAGTTGGAAGACGCCTGGCGCGCGTCGCTCGCACGGCGCATGGGCGCGGAGAGTTTGGCGGCAGCAGCCGAGTAAGTTCCCTTACAGTTCCCGAAGCGAAGATGCGGAAGCGACGTGACCGCCACAACACGAACGCCCGCGACGACGCGCGGCAGCCGACGCGACGCCGACGGCTGCTCTATCTCTCGATCCCTTATCTCGCCTTCGTGCTCCTGCTCTTGTCGGTCGAGACGGGTGTGCGCTTGGCGCTGCCGCGCGTCACGCCGCTCGAATCTCTGGTCGAAGCGCAGCGCACGCAGTCGAACTTCACCGACCGCGATCACGTCACCATCTTCGAGGGCGACCCGCTCCTCTTCTGGCGCGTCAAGCCGAACCTCGATCACGTCGTCTGGGACTTCACGATGGTCTCGACGAACGCGCAAGGGTTAAGGCACGAGGGCGACATCGGGCGCAAGCGGCCGGGCGCGTTGCGCGTCGTCTGCGTCGGCGACTCCGTGACGTTCGGCTACCGCGTCCCCGTCGTCTGGCCTGACCGCCCGAAGCAGTTCAACCCCGACTGGCTACCCTACCCGATGTTGTTAGAGAAGGCTCTGCGCGCGGCGAACCCCGGTCGTGAGATCGAAGTGATCGCGCTCGCCGCCCCCGGCTACACGAGCTATCAGGGCCTGGAGTGGCTGAGGCGCGACATCGACTGGCTGGAGCCGGACGTGGTGACGGCGTGCTTCGGCTGGAACGACGTGGGCTTGCGCTCGCAGACGGATCGCGAGCTGATGCCCGCCGACTGGTCGCACGTCGCCTATCGCAGCCTCGTCACCCGCGTCCAGACGCTCGCGCACCTCACGCAATGGATGCAGCGGCGGCGCGCCGTGACAGAGACGCCGCGCCCTGCGACGACGTCGCGCGTCCCCACAGCAGAGTTTGCCGCGAACATGGTCGAGATCGCCCGGCTCGCCGAGGCGCACGGCGCGCGCGCCGTCCTCGTCGGCACGGTTTACCGCGACGCCGCGACGAACCCGCCCGAAGCCGCCCGCGTCAAAGAGGCCCGCGCCGCGCTGCGCGACGCCGCCAACTCGCACGGCATCCCTTATCTTGAGATTCCCGAATTGATGGAAGGCAACGCCCCCGCGACGCAAAACCTCTTCGGCGAACTCATCCACCCGAACAACGAAGGGCACCGCGTCATGGCGAACGCCCTCCTCAAATTCTTCGCCGCCTACAACACGCTCAAAGGTCTGAACGTCCCGCGGAGTCTCTGATCAGTCTGCGACACGCAGGGCGCCTCAAATGTCGAGCGGGCGCGGAGAATGTTCTCCGTGCCCGCTCGAATGCGCTGCCGTTTTTGGTTTGCGTCCGCTTCACTTCTTCGCCAGCACGACGGGCGATTGTTCGGCGGCGCGGATGCGCTCGAAGAAGAGGCGCACCTGTGTGTACTGTTCCGCCGGGATGGTGGCGGCGCGCTGTGTGAAGCTGCGGGTGAAGCGGAGCTGTCCGTCCTTGACCTCGTAGCTCGCCGTGTAGGTGCCGAACGGCGCGTCAAGCTTGACGGGGTCGGGTAGTTCGTCCACGTCGAAGCCCGCGGGCAGGTTCACCTTGACGGACTCGCTGAAGGCGTGCGGTTCGAGCACGACCGGGTGCTCGCGCTTGCCGCCAGTGAAGTTGAGAAACTCGCTGCGCGAGACGATGGCCGGCTTGAAGACGAGCAGACGCCCCTGCATCAACTGCCCGTAGTTCGCCGCGGTGAAGTCAACGTCTAAGGCGAAGCGCCCCGCGTCGCGGTCGTCCGCGGGCTCGACCTTCGAGACTTTCGCGCCCGTCGCGCCGCGCGTGATCCAGTGCTCGATGACCCCGGCGTAATCGGGGCGCGAGAGGCCGCGGAAGGCGCGGCGCTCGCCGACCGCCGCCTGCCCGCGCGAGCGTTCGTGCAGCGTCGCCGCAATCGAGCCGTCGCCAGCGAGCGTGACCTCGGCGGTGCGCTCGAGCTGGTTCGCCTCCGGCGGCGTCGTCGGCATCCGCACGAGCGAGCCGTCTTCACCCGCGACGACGAGCGCGAGCGAGCCCTGCTCCATGTCGGGCAGATCGCCGACGGGCGTCGAGTCGTCGGTCGAGTCGAAGATCAGCAGTCTGCCGAGCTTCGGGTGATTGATGACGGTTGCCGCCTGCGTCTCGTCCGAGACCTTGACGGCGATGATGCAGTGGTTGAACTGGTAGGGGTACGACCACTCCTCGCGCACGAAGTTCGGATCGCCCGAATAGATCGCCACGAGGTACGACTTGATGCCGATGGCCTTCAGCATCGCGCGCATGAGGTTCGCCTTGTCCTTGCAGTCGCCATAGTTCTTGGCGAGCACCTGCGTGGCGGGGCGCGGGCGGATGCCGCCGCCGCGCCCGACCTTGAGATCGATGGAGATGTACTGGATCGTCTGGACGAAGCGCGCGATGGCCTGAATCTTCTCCAGCTCGTTCTTCGCCGTCATGGTCAACTGCATCGCCTTGGTAGCGAGCGCGTCGTTCGAGTCGGCGGACGGGTCGGAGATCTCCGTCACCCAGCGCGAGACGTCCGTCCAGTTGGCGAAGGTGCGGACGTTGGGAGCCTGCGCGCCCTCGGCGGGGAAGTAGCTGACGGCGAGGCGCGGGACGATATTCGTCCAGGCGGGGCTCGCCGGCTCGTCCGAGACGGGCGGCAGATTCTTCAGCTCCCAGGTGTAGGTCGAGCCGGAGACAGTGGGGGTGATCTTCTCGTGGTTGAAGGTCACGTCCGAGGCGCGCCAGCCCGCAGGCAGGGCGAGCGTGAAGCGCGAGACGAGCGTCGGCAGGTTGTCCTGAAAATTCCACCCCTCCTGACTCATGATCGAGCGATCCTCGCTGACCGCCTGGTAGCCAAAGACCGCGCCGGGCTCGGCGTCGTCCTTGGCGAGGATCGCCTTGTAGCGGTACTCGTTATAGACGTCGTTCGGCTCGGCGGCGAAGTCGAGCGTCTCATCCTTGCCGTACTTCTTCGTCTGCCCCGAAGGGCGGACGAGCCACGCGTGCAGCTCGCGCACCTTGCCGGTGTCGGTCAGGTAGAGTTCGCGCGCCGCGGCGTAGTCGCGCCCCTCGCGCCGGAGCACGCGCACGGCGTAGGTCGTCGTCGTCGTGACGCGACCGTCAGGAGCGATCTCCGTGCGCTTGTCGTTGACGAGGACGACCGCCGTCACGTCCTGCGGGTAAGCGGGCGCGCTCTGGGCGGCGGCTTGCGTGAGCCACGCGGGGGCGGCATCGTCACCGCCGCCGCGTGCGAGGGCGGAGGCGGAGAAGGCAATGAGCAGGAGGGCGCAGGCGGAGAGACGGTAAAACATTTTGACTGTACCTCAATGAAACTTCAGGGAGACCGTTTCGGGCGCGGCGCGATCAAGAGCGCTCCTGATCGCGCCGCGCTGATTTTCGTGCGAGCCGCGCACGCCTAGTTCGAGACAGGCGGCGCGGTAGCAGCGGCGGCGGTCGCCGCGCCCTGCTTGAGCGTGATCGTGTGGTTGTCGCGCTTGTTCAACTCGTCGAACAGGTTCTTGAGCTGCGGGTAGGAGGCGACGGGGAACATGATGCCGCGCTCGCCGCCGCCGCCGAAGAAGAACGAGCGGCGATAGACGACGGTATGCCCGTCCTGCGTCACGCCGAGCTTGATCTGGTAGCGGCTGACGTCACCTGCCCCGAACGGCTGGGGCGCGTCGGCATTGTCGAGCGCAAAGCCTTCGGGCATCTCGATCTCGACCGTGTCATCCTCCGACCAGGGGTAGTGGAAGTAGATTATGTTCTGGCGGTCGCTCGTCGAGAAGCGCGGCGCGAGGCCGTGCTCGAAGAAGGCCGGCTGGAGGAAGAGGCGCTTGCCGGTGCGCTGCGCGTAGCCGGGCACGCGCACCTTGTAATCGTAGGTGAACGGCTTAACGGGATCGGTCACGTTCTCGATGCGAATGTCGGACAACTCCACCGTGCTCATCTGCTCCTTGAGGCGTGCGCGCAGAGTGTCTTCGCGCTGCTGCACCGAGTCGTCGTCGTTGTACTCCTTCATGTAGGCGCCGATGTGCCCGGTGTACTCAACGTGGACGGTGCCTTCGAGCGTGCCATCTTCCGCGAGCTTGAGCTTCGCCGTGCGCCGCTCGACCGACTTCTCGGGCGGCGAGAGCGGCGTCTTCACCCAGACGGGCTCTTTCGGATCGGTGACGAGCGCGTCCTGCAACTCCGCGCCCCACGCGAGCATCCCCGCCGGCAGGTACGTCTCGGAAGGATCGTAGAAGCGCCACTGGTCGCCGACCTTGACGGCGATGATGATCTGGTCGATGAAGTAGGTGTCGGCGAACGACGGGTTGAAGAAGTGATCGCCGCGGTCGCCGAGCAGCGCCGGGCGGGCGTCGAAGCCGGCAGCCTGCGCGAGCGCGCCAAAGAGCTGATCGATGGAGGCGCTCGAACCCTGACCCTGTTTGAGCGTGTCGGCGGGCGACTTCGTGTCCTTGAGCTTGGCGCGGTCGATGTCCGTCAGTCCGAGGGCGTCGTCGCTGAGATTCTTGATCTTGGTGCGGCAGAAATCGTAGAGGCGTTCGAGCTTCTGCTCGGGCGTCTGCGCGTCGCCGACAATCTCGGCGGCTTTTCTCTTCACGTCGTCGTTGACCTTCATGCCCGGCTTAACAGCTTCGTAAAACCTCTTGCCGACCGCGCTCCAGTAGGCATTCGGATCGATCTTCTCCTCGCTCGTGTAGTAGATGAGCATCCACTTGCGCACCTCGTCCTCGGGCGGCATGTAGGGCTCCTCGCGGTAGGCGGGTACGTTCGTCAGCGTCGTGCTGTAGAACCCGCTCTTCTCCTTCTCGAAGTGCGGCGCGTCCATGCGGAACGGCTGGAAGCGCATCGCCCCGCCACCGGCCATGTTCGCCGACGGCTTGACGTAGTAGGTCACGCTCTCGATGGGAATGTCGCGCTGGAAGCGCAGGCGGGTTTTGTTGGCGGAGCTATTCGGATGCACCTCGCGCCAGCGGTACTCGACGATCGAGCCGGGCTCGACGCCTTGCAGCGCGAACGACTTGGCGCGCAGCTTGCGGTCGCCCTGCTTGACGATGGTCTTGTCGAAGATGTCTTCCTTCTTCAACTCGACGATTGATCCATCCGGCTTGATGGTGCGCGCGGCGATATCCTTGATGCGCGTCTCGCCGAAGTAGGGAATCTCCACCTTGCTCTGCGACTCGCGCCCGCGCTCGGTGAAGATTTTGATGCGGATGTAGTTCGAGAGCACGAAGTCCTCTTCGCCGCCGTCGTCGGCGCGCACTTCCCAGAAGATCGCCTCGGCGTCGGCGTCCTTCTCGACGAGCGGCGTCTTCATCGCGAGCTGCGCCGGATCGACCGGCTTCCAGTCGTTGTCGGAGGCGAGGGCGCGCACAGAGGCGCAGGCGGCGAAGAGCAGACAGAGGGATAGGCGGGGGAGCAGACGAGGGTAACGCAACATCTCTTTGAACCTTTCGCAGATGAGGTCGCGGCGGGACACGCCGGACGGCTGAATTGGACGTTTAAAGTGTTGGCTTGCGGAAGGGGCAAGCCAGCCGGGGGTTCGCGGACGGGGGATTTTAAGTCACGACGGGGCGCGAGATCAAGCCGAGCGCGGCGCGCCTCTCCACCTGCCCAGCGCCGGTTTAGCTGTCGCGCGGGGCTCGCCGCCGGAGTGATGTCTTATGATATAATTCCTCCCGAAATTGTTGCTCTGACATACCTCTCGAAGGATTTAGTTTCGCCCTTTTTTAACCGCAGGAGGATTTGACAGCTCATGGCAACCGAACTCAAGCGCGAGGACGCATCACTCGCCCGCGTCGAGGAACTGCTCGGCGCAGACGCGCGGACGCTGCTCGACTACAAGGCGAGCGCTATCCCGAAAGAGCACATCCAGGTTCCGGGCGCAGACTTCGTCGATCGCGTCTGGGCTCAGTCCGACCGCAACCCGCGCGTGCTGCGCTCGCTCCAGACGCTGTTTACGAACGGGCGGCTCGCGGGCACGGGGTATCTTTCGATCCTGCCCGTCGATCAGGGCATCGAGCACTCAGCCGGGGCCAGCTTCGCGCCGAACCCGCAGTACTTCGACCCGGAAAACATCGTCCGCCTCGCCGTCGAGGGCGGCTGCAACGCCGTCGCCTCTACCTTCGGCGTGCTTGGCATCGTCGCGCGCCGCTGGGCACACAAGATTCCGTTCATCGTCAAGATCAACCACAACGAGCTTTTGACCTACCCCAACAAGTTCGATCAGGTCTTGTTCGGCACGGTCGGACAGGCTTACGACATGGGCGCGACCGCCGTCGGCGCGACGATCTATTTCGGCTCGGAAGAATCGACGCGCCAGATCACGGAGATCAGCGAGGCGTTCGCCCACGCGCACGAGTTGGGGATGGCCACGATCCTCTGGTGCTATCTGCGCAACCCGAAGTTCAAGACCCCTGAAGGCGACATGCACACGGCGGCTGATCTGACGGGGCAGGCGAACCATCTCGGCGTCACGATCCAGGCCGACATCATCAAGCAGAAGCTGCCCGAGCGGAACGGCGGCTACAACGCGCTGAAGTTCGGCAAGACCAGCCCGAAGGTCTACAGCGACCTGACGCCAGCCGATCATCCGATCGAGCTGACACGCTACCAACTCGCCAACTGCTTCATGGGCCGCGCCCCATTGATCAACAGCGGCGGCG
>JBJMGS010000213.1:0-9910 GCA_045807785.1 Pyrinomonadaceae bacterium | reverse complement strand
TCATGATCATGACGAGACGCCGCCCCGCTTTGAATGGGTGTTCCCGGTCGCAGCCTAGTGCGCGCCGACTTCGAGCGGGTCGCCCGTCCGGTGCTCCTTGATCTGGAAGCGCAGGAAGTCCTGCACGGCGTTGAGGGCTTCGCGGTTGCGCGTCGAGACGCGGACGCGCGCGCCCGTGTCGGTCTCTTCGTACTTGTAACCGATCTCCGCCTTCAACTTCTGCATGACCGCAACACCCGGCGGCACCTGTCCGTGGACGAACATCGGCGTCTCGAAGTTCCCCGCGGCGAACATCTCTGTGATGTGCATGAGGTGCTCGCGGATTTGGTCGCGGTTGGCGGCGTCTTTCGCGTCGTTGACTTCGACTTGGATCGCGCCGCCGTCGCTCATTAACAGAAAGTGGTGCGTCGTCGCGGTCTGCGAGAAGCCCATCCCCTGCTCGCCACGCGCGTTGACTTCCGCGAGGTGCCCGGCGTGCGCGCCCGCGCCGTCAGGCCTCTGCGCGCCCTGCATCATCGGGCACGATTCGTGCGACATCCCGCCGTGCTCGTCCGTTTTACTCTTCGACTGCTGACCCTGCGGCTGGCTCTCCGCGTGGCTGTGCGTGTGCTGCGCGTGGACACCAGCGGCGACCGAAGCGGCGGCGAGCGCCGTCAACAGACAGGTTGCGATGTTAGTCCTCTTCAACATTGCCCTTCCTCCCTTTCTTCCCACTCCTGCGCCGCCACGCGGGGGCGTGTGCGTGCGCTTCGTCCGAATGTTTCGCGCCGGCGAGCGCGTCGAGCAGACCGGCGCGCGTGCCCGCGGGCGTCTGCGCCAGCCGCGCGTCCCACTCACTGGTGACGGCGCGCAACTCTTCACGCACGGCGACGAGTTCGCGCAGACGCTCCTCAACCTCTGCGAGTTTCGACGCGGCGAGTGCGCGCACCTCTCGGCACGGCGCGACGCCGCGGTCGCGCGCGCGCAATATCCGCGCCAGCTCGTCGAGCGTGAAGCCGATGGCGAGCGCGCGCCGCACGAGTCGCACACGGTCGAGCGCTTCCAGAGGGTATTCGCGGTAGCCATTCGCCGAGCGGCGCGGTCTGGCGAGCACGCCCTTGCGCTCGTAGTGGTGCAGGGTGTCGGCGCTCACCCCGACGGCGCGCGCCAGCTCGCCCGCGCGCAGGTAACTCTTTTTCGCCGGTGCGACCATCACGGGAGGGAGTATAGAGTGCCGAACGGGTTCGGGAGTCAAGCGGGAACTTTGTCTGGATGATTTACACGGGAAAGTTTTGCGTCGTCGTCGCGAAGAAGCTCCGGCGAGGCGAGTCGGTTTACGTTTTGGTCGAACGGCTTGTCAGATTGTACTTCGACGATGACTCACTTCTGCCGAACAGGCAGGATGTATCGCTCGACCACGTTGAATTTGGTGGGCTGGTTTGGATCACGCCGCTTTAAGTTCCCGCCTTCCCAGATGACATCGGGATCGTTCTCGAAACTGATCCTTTCGATCAAGTACGGAGCCGTGTCGAAGCTAGGCGAAGCCCCGCCCCGCGCGAGAATGTCGAGGAAGCTCTGGTATTTTTCTTTCGTCAGCGCCAAGTCCACGGTCTCGCCGGGTTGAATCGCGGGCGGCGAGGACTCTCGCCTGCGTTCGCCGCGCGAGTAATCAACTCCGTAGTCAAGGGTATAGACGACGACGACTTTCGGCCGAGGGAAGCGCAGCCCGACACATACGTAGGCAATCGGCTTGTCAGAAATATTCTTCAACGTGAAGGAGAGACCCCGCAACCAATCGTCTCCTCCCTTAATCTTCTCACCCGGCTGGACGTTTCTGCCGTTTATTTTGATGGAGAGAATCTCCACCGGCATCTGGATCGTCGCGGGATCGACGACCGGCGTCAATTGCCTGTCTCTGACTTGTTGAGTGAAGGTTAATCCCGAAGCTGTCAGAACGAAGAACATTACCGCACCATAAGTGAAAGCTGGTCGAATGCGTCTCATGGCTACCCCTCCTCCGTCGGTTCTAATTCCAAGCCCTATACATTCACGCCAGCAAGCTGCCGCGGTTTCAAAAACTATCTACCGTTTCACCCGCACCATGCCGCTTACACATGCTTTTATAGCCCGCCAATTATCATCTCACGCCCCGTATCAATCAACGCATTCCACTCTTCGCCGCGGGTGCTTTTGGCAGGCTGAGCAGGTTGGCAAACAGTCGGTACGCGCCGGGGACGCCCGCCGGGAGTTGGCGGAAGAAGGCGTAGGACGTATAGACGTAATTTCCGCGCCCCATCCGCGTGAAGACCATGCCGCCGGAGTTTTCCGGCTCGCCCGCGTCGTGTGATTCGAGCAGCGGCGTGTAGCGCGGATCGAGCGTGATGAAGTTGTAGAGGTTGCGCTCCTGCACCCAGCCGCGAAAGTCTTCGTCCGTGATCCGGTTCGGGAAGTTGAAGACTGGACTTGCCGGCTGCAACACGCGCACGGGCGCGGTCTCGTCAACGACACGCGCGATCTGTTGCCCGCCCTGCGCGTCTCGCTCCTCCATCGTCGCGGGGTATGGCGCGAGCTTCTGCGCGGCGTAGTCGGGTCGCTGATACTCGACGACGAGCGTCCCGCCGCGCTCGACGAACTCGTCGAGCCGCCGGTGGTTCGCCACAAAGTCGGGTCGCGCTTGCGACGCGCGCACGCCGACGACGATGGTGTCGAAGCGCGAGAGATCGCCCGTGGCGAGATCGTCCTCGCCGAGCATCGTCACCTTCAAGCCCATGCGCTCAATCGCGGCGGGCACTTCCTCGCCGCTCCCCATCACGAAGCCGACGCGCACGGGCGCGACACGCAGATCAAACGCGCGCACGGTCGCCTCCGGCGCGACATAGTAACGATGCGTCTGGATGTGCGGATAGTTCAGCGCGCGCTCGCCGTCCACGAAGGGACGCATGGCCGCAGGCGAGTAGTGGGCGGGGAAATAAGCGGACGCGTGCGCTTCAACCCGGTACGCGCCCGGTGCGACGCCCGCCGGCACGCGCACGCTGAACTTGAAGGTCGCGCGCTCGCCGCGCTCGTTGAAGCTGAACATCCGAGCCTGTAGCTCGCGCCAGCCTTCGGGGAGAGCGAGGCCCACAGTTCCCAGCGCCACCAGTTGACCCGCGCCTTTGGTCGCGCGCCGCATGTTGTTCGTGAGTTGCACGGTGAACTCGACTGATGAATCTCCGCGCGACGATGAGCGCGGGACGATGGCGAGCGCGGGCGTGAGTTTCACGTCGAGCTCCGGCACGACGTTGACCTCGCGGCGGACTTCGCCGCGCACGCCGTCGAGGTAGCGATACTCGACCGGCTGCTCGATTTGAAACGTCTCGCCCGCATCAAACTCAACCTCGCCGACGAGCGACGCTGGTGCGAAGGGCAGAGTCTGCGGATCGTTCTTGTCCCACGCGTACATGTCGCCCTTGCGCTCGTGCTTGAGCCAGTAAGGCTGCGACAGTTCCGCCGTCTCCGGCACGCTCACGCGAAAGTATGCTTCGCGCGTCGCGCGCTCACGACCGAGCGGCGAGGGTGCGCCTCCCGTCGGCGCGGGGATTTCCTCGACGCGCCAACCTTCGGGCGCGCGCAGGCGCAAGCTCGTTACGCGACCCTTCAACTCTTCGGGTGCGTAGGCGCGCACCGCGACCGTGAACGAGTCGCCGCGCGCGACGGTCTCCGCGTCCGCGAGTGCATCCACGCGCGCGCCGACGGCGAGACGCAGTGCGTCCGTGAACTCTCGCTCCTTCTCGGCGAGCAAAAAGTCTGCTTCGGCGCGCGCCGCGTCGTCCTTCATCTTCGCGAGATCGCGACGCGCCTCGCGCGTGTGCGAGAGGCCGCCGACGAGCGCGGCGAGGACGGTGCGCGGGTCTGCGGCGATGTACTTTTCGAGCGCGATGGCGGCGTCGCGCTGAATCTTCTGCAGATCGGAATCGAGCGAGTCGTCTCTCAGACCGGCGACGCGACTGATGCCGCGGATCGAGGTGTCGAGCCCGTCGAAGAGCGTCTGCTCGCGCTCGCTCACTTGAAGCGGAGTCGGCGCGCGTTCGACGAGGCGCGCGCCCGACGCCTGCTCGCCTTTGAGTTCGAGCGCCGTCTCGCCCTGCGACTTGTGCTGGCTGCGCCCCTCCATCGCGAGTTCGTAAGGCGTGCGACCGAGCAGAGGATCGTAGTCACCCGTCTCGATCCGCACGACGTTCTCCGCAGCGTTGTTCGCGGCATCAGAAGTCGCGGCGTTCGCCCTGTTCGCGCCGCGTCCGCGCGCACCGTTCGGGTTGGCGGAGACGTAAAACTTCTTCGCCTGCCAAGGGCGCAGGCCCTCACTGATCTGTTCGGGGAACTGCGCGGGGTCGCCCGCCGCGCGGAAGGCGAGCGGCGCGAGATATCCGGCGAACTGGTGTTGACCGTGACCGTCCGCAGGCGTGCCCTGCCAGCGCGAGACGATGACGAGCGGGCGGAAGGTGCGTATGACGCGCACCATGTCTGCGAGCGTCTCGCGCTCGTTCCAGCGCGCGGCGGCTTCTTCACGGGTCTTCGTGAAACCGAAGTCGAACGTGCGCGCGAAGAACTGTTGACCGCCGTCGAGGCGGCGCGCCTGTAACAGCTCTTCGGTGCGGATGACGCCGAGCGCGTCGAACAGATCGGAGCCGATGCGGTTCTGCCCGCCCTCGCCGCGATTCAATGAAAGGTATGCGACGCGCGCGCCGTCCGTGCGCGCGAGGCGTGCGATGAGCGCCGAGTCTTCGTCGTCCGGGTGTGCGCCGGTGTGCAAGACGCTCGCGGTCGTCTGCAACTTGCGCAGCATGAGGCCGAGCCCGACCGCGCCCTCGTCATAGGTGGGACGCACCTGCGCGCGCGCTGTGCCAACAGGAGCAGGGTTGAAAGAGACGCAGAGGAGACAGAGGACGATGAATAGCTTGAACGTCGCCGCGCTTCGGTGAGTTGTGATCATAATCTTCCAGCCGCGTTGAAATGAATTTGCCGCACTCTTAATCTCACACCGCTTCCGCCGCCGCCTTGTCGAACGGAAACTCGCGTCGCCGGTAGGCGCGGATGAAGTAAACAATGAGCCCGACGACGATCAAGACTGCCGCGTACTTCAGCTCCTTCTGAAAATTCGGACGCATGAAGAGGACGTACACGAAGCCGACGAAGGCGACGATTGATGGCAGAGGGTAGAGCCACATCCGAAAGGGGCGCGGCAGATTGGGGCGGCAGATTCTTAACACGACGACGCCGACTGTCTGCGCGAGAAACTGTATGAGCAGGCGGATGACGACGAGCGCGGCGATCACGTCCTGCAAACGGAAGAAGCAGAACGCGGCGGCGATGGTGCCCATCACGAGCAGAGAGACGTAAGGGAAACGGTGGCGCGGGTGGACGCGCGCGAAGGCGCGGAAGTAGTTGCCGTCGAGCGCGGCGGCGTAAGGCACGCGCGAGTAGCCGAGGATGAGCGAGAAGACAGAGGCGAACGCCGTCCACATGATGAGAAAGGTGGCGACTAAGGCAGCGCGGTGCCCATAGAGCCGCTCCATGAAGGAAGAGATGACGTAGTTCTGCGCGGGCGTCCGCGCCGTCGAGGCGAACTCGCGCCAAGGGATGACGCCGAGGATCGAGATGTTCATCACGAGATAGATGATCGAGACGAACAGGATCGAATAGAGCACGGCGCGCGGAATGGTGCGACCAGGATCGCGCACCTCGCCGCCGAGGAAGCAGACGTTGTAGTAGCCCCAGAAATCATAGACGGCGATGAGCAGCGCCGCGCCAAGTCCCGTGAAAAATTCCTGGCGCAGCGTGAACGCGCCCGGCGGGAAGTCGAAGGCGACGCGCGGGTTGAAGTGCGTCACGCCGGCGAAGACGACCCAGAGGATCGTGAGCATCACGCCGACCCAGAGGAACTTCGAGAGCCGCTCGATGATCGTGATCTTGCGGTAGAGCAGAAAGACCGCGACGACGACAGTCGAGATGGCGACGAAAGTCACGTAGGTGACGACGATGCTCGCGCCGAAGTCGCCGAAGACGGGTAGTGTCGCGTGAAACTCTCTAGCGAAGAGGGTCTGGTTGAGTGCGGGGAAGGCGTAGGTCGAGTAGAGCGCGAAGCCGATGCAGCCCGAAGCAATGGAGAGCGGCGCGCTGAACGTCAGTTGCCAGATGAAGAGGAACGACATCAGGCGACCGAGTTTGTCGCGCCCGTAGGCTTCGCTTAAGTACCGGTACGCGCCGCCCGCGCCGGGCAGCGCTGCGCCCAGTTCAGCCCAGCCGAGACCGTCGCAGAAGACGAGCACCGCGCCGACGATCCAGCCGAGCATCGCCTGCGGTCCGGCCATCGCCGCAATGATGAGCGGGATAGTGATGAACGGCCCGACGCCGATCATGTCGATCATGTTCAGCGAGGTCGCGCCCGCCACGCCGACGCCGCGGATCAGCTCGGGCGAGCCGTCGTCGCTATTTTCAGGAGATGCCTTGTGCGTAGTCATAGGGCACGCGAGAAACTACAAATTCGCCGCGTGTCGTGCTCGTCTCGCACGCAGATAGGCGAGCACGGCGAGGGCGGTCAGGCCGCCGAAGGTGTCGAGCGCGCTGTCTCTGATCGTGCCGGTGCGCGCGGGGTTGAACGACTGGTTGAACTCGTCGATGAGCGAGACGGAGACGACGACGATGAGCGCCGCCGCGATCCAGTGTCGCCGGAGAAATTTTTTCGTCGAGGGCAGGAACGCGCGCGCGGCGAGCAGGGCGAGGAGCGCGTACTCGGTGAAGTGCGCGCACTTGCGCACGATGAAGTGGACGGCGTCGATCCGCGCCTCTGTGATGCCGGGTGACAGCCACCTGAGCAGCGGCTCGATGACGCGCGAGGTGTTCGCCGCGGACATCGCGCCCGTCGAGGCGAAAAGCACCCAGCCTGCCCACACGACGAGCGGCGCATAGCGCCACGCGCGCGAATGGCGCCCGCCGCGGCGCGCGTCAACCTCGGCGCTCATCGTCGGGTCGCCCGTCTCGCTCGTCGCTAACATCTCGACGCCAATTGAAGCCCAAACAAAAACAAAAGGGAAGCCGCGCCGTCGCCGCTTCCCTTCACTCTCAAATTCTACACGCGCGCCCGCGCCCGCGTCAGCCAGCCTGTTTCACGACTGCGCCGCCGCCGAACCGGAAACGACTTCGATGATCTCCTTCGTGATCGCCGCCTGGCGAATGCGGTTCATGTTGAGCGTGAGCGCGCCGATCAGATCGCCCGCGTTCTTCGAGGCGGCATCCATCGCCGTCATGCGTGCGCCCTGCTCGGAGGCGATGGATTCGAGGAGCGCGCGGAAGATGCGCGTCTCGATGAGGCGCGGCAGGAGTCGCCCGAACAGCTCGGCGGGCGGCTGCTCGTAGATGTAGTCAACCTGTGTCTCACCTGACGCAGACTGCCCCGCTCTCTCCTCCGCCCCCGCTTCGCCGCGCGCGACCGGCAGGATTTGATCGACGGTGACGCGCTGCTGCAAGACCGTCTTGAACTCGTTGTAGATGACGAAGACCTTGTCGAGCGTTTCGTCCTCGCGGAAGCGGCGCATGATGTCGTCCGCCACCTCGACCGCCTCGGCGTAGGAGACGCGCCCCTTGCCCGTCAAGCCGATGTACTCCTTGACGATTTCGACGGAACGGCGGCGAAAGAAGTCGCGCCCCCTGCGACCGACGGCGACGAGTGTGACCGTCTTGTCGGCGTGCTCTCTCAGAAACGCCTGCGCGGCTTTGATCAGGTTCGCGTTGAACGCCCCGGCGAGCCCCTTGTCGGCGGTGATGAGGACGAGCAGGTAACTCGAGTCGCCGCGCGCGTCCAGGAGTGGGTGGTGATAGTTCTCGTCCGTGTAATCGGCGAGCCCCGTCATGATTTCTGTCATCTTCGCGGCGAAGGGGCGCGCATTCGTGACGCGCTCCTGCGCGCGGCGCAGGTTGACCGCCGAAAGCATCTTCATCGCCTTCGTGATCTGCTGCGTGTTCTTGACCGACTTGATGCGCCGGCGCAAGTCTAAGAGGTTTGCCATAACTACCGGGTGTCGGGCGTCAGGTGACGGGTATCAGGCGTTTGTCTTCGCCGACACCTGACACCAGATACCTGATACCTGTTTTATGCCGTGGCGGTCGCGACGGCGGCAGGTCGCGCCGTGACGATGGTCGCGTCGCCCCACTGATCTTTGAAGTCCGTGAGCGCCTGCTTGAGATCGTTTTTGATCTCGTCGGTCAGCGTCTTCTTCTCGGCGATAGCGTGGAGCAAGCCGGGGTGCGAGTTCTCGACGAAGCGCAGGAGTTCCGACTCGAAGCGGCGCAACTGATCGACCGGAACGTCGTCGGTGAAACCGTTCGAGGCAGCCCAGATGATAAGCACCTGCTTCTCCACATCCACCGGCGCGTACTGCGGCTGCTTCAGGATTTCCGTCAGGCGCTGGCCGCGCGCGAGCTGCGCCTGCGTCGCCTTGTCGAGATCGGAGCCGAACTGCGCGAAGGCCGCCAGCTCGCGGTACTGCGCGAGGTCGAGGCGGAGCGTGCCGGCGACGGACTTCATCGCCTTGATCTGGGCGGAGCCGCCGACGCGCGAGACCGAGTTGCCGACGTTGATCGCAGGACGGATGCCCGCGTTGAAAAGGTCGGCTTCGAGGAAGATTTGCCCGTCCGTGATCGAGATGACGTTCGTCGGGATGTAAGCCGAGATGTCGCCCGCCTGCGTCTCGATGATGGGAAGACTCGTGAGCGAGCCCGCGCCCTTCGAGTCAGACAACTTCGAGGCACGTTCTAGCAGACGAGAGTGAAGGTAAAACACGTCGCCGGGGAACGCCTCGCGTCCCGGCGGGCGGCGCAGCAGCAGAGAGATTTCGCGGTAGGCGGCGGCGTGCTTCGAGAGATCGTCGTAGATCGTGAGCACGTGACGCCCTGTGTCGCGGAAGTATTCGCCGATGGCGGCTCCGGCGTAAGGCGCGAGATACTGCATGGCAGCCGGGTCAGAAGCCGAGGCGTTGACGACGATGGAGTAGTCCATCGCGTCATAGTTCTGCAAAGTCTTGACGACCTGCGCGACCGTCGAAGCCTTCTGCCCGATGGCGACATAGATGCAGATCACGTCCTTCCCCTTCTGGTTCAGGATCGTGTCGAGCGCGACGGCGGTCTTGCCCGTCTGGCGGTCGCCGATGATTAACTCGCGCTGACCGCGACCGATGGGCACCATCGCGTCAATCGCCTTCAAGCCCGTCTGCAAAGGCTCCTTCACCGGCTGACGATCAACGACGCCCGGCGCGATGCGTTCGATGGGGTTGAAGTTTTCGGTGACGATGGGTCCGCGTTCGTCAACCGGTTGACCGAGCGCGTTGACGACGCGACCGATGAGCGCATCGCCCACAGGGATTTCCATGATGCGCCCGGTGCGGCGCACCACGTCACCCTCTTTGATCTTCTGGAATTCGCCGAAGAGCACCACGCCCACCTTGTCCTCTTCGAGATTCAGGGCGAGCCCGCGTACCTCGTGCGGAAATTCGAGCAATTCGCCCGCCATCACTTTTTCTAGCCCATGCACTTCGGCGATGCCGTCGCCGACTTTGATGACGGTGCCGACCTCAGTGACGGTCACGCCGGTCTCGAAGTTTTCTATCTGCTGGCGAATGATGTCGCTTATTTCGTTTGCTTTGATCGGTTCCATAGTTTTAACCACGAACTCCGGGTAGCGAGACAGACTATTTGCGATTCCTTACTAACTACCTGGTCCGTTGCCCTATTGTTAACCCACCATCTTCTCTCGGAGCTGCTGGAGTTGAGTGCGCACGGAGCCGTCGTAGATCGTCGAGCCGATGCGCGTCGAAATGCCGCCGATTAAATTTTCATCAACGGAGAATTGAAGCTTGACCCGCCGCCCCGTCAGCTTGGACAAGCGTTCACTCAACCC
>JBJMGS010000212.1:0-1865 GCA_045807785.1 Pyrinomonadaceae bacterium | reverse complement strand
GCGGCAACGTCACGCACCGTCGCGACATCATTGACCTTCTCGTCGGACTGCCCGTTAACGTCCTCATCATCGACTACCGGGGTTACGGCAAGAGCGAGGGCGTGCCTTCGGAAGAAGGTCTCTACGAGGACGCCCGCGCCGCGTGGGACTATTTGACGAACGCGCGCGGAGTTCGCGCGGATCGGATTGTCATCTACGGAGAGTCGCTCGGCGGCGCGGTCGCGGTTGATCTCGCGTCGAAGGTCAAGCCGTGCGGACTCGTCGTGCAGTCAAGCTTCACGTCGATTGCGGACATGGCGGCGGAGTTGATGCCGCTCGTGCCGCACTTCGTGATTCGGACGAAGATGGACTCACGCGAAAAGATCGCGCGGGTCTCGTGCCCGAAGCTGTTCGTCCACAGCCCCGCCGACGACGTGGTGCCTTACAAGCTCGGTCGCCGTCTGTTCGAGGCTGCGCCGGAGCCGAAGCGTTTCTACGAAATCAAAGGCGCGCCGCACAACCTCACCTACGAGATCGGCGGCGCGCCTTACCTCAACGCGCTGGAAGATTTTATCGACTCAAACTGCGGCGCGCCCCGAAACTGACGCGCTTACCTTTTCTCGCCCTTTACTTCTTCTTGCCCTTCTTCGGCGCGGTCGCGTTCTGCTTCTGATCGTTCGTGTTGAAGGCGTCGCCGACCGGCGCGGGGTAGCCTTTGCCTCGGAGCGCGTCGATCTCGATGACGACCTCCTTCTGACCCTTCACGTTGCGCGTGACGCGCCCGCCGTCGGCGTTCGACGAGTTCGCGACGGGCTTTGACTTGTTCGCGTTGTCGTTCGTCGCCGACTTCGACTTGTTCGCGTTCGTGTTCGCGTTCGTGTTCGGTCGCTCCGTGCCGTCGCCCTCGGCGGGGTTGCCGGTCGCATCGCGCGCCATCTGCCGGAGCGCGTCGGTGATCTTAGCGCGCGTCTGCTCGTCGAGCTGGTCGAAGGAAACGCCGTGGGCCTGGAGGACGCGGCGCAAGTTCTCTTCCGTGTTCGTGCCGCGGTCATACACGTCGCGGTAGATGTGGAGCTTGCCGTCGTCGGTCACGACGATCGTTTCGTAGCGCAGCTCGACGGGCACGGCGTGATCGAGTTTGACGCTCTTCGTCTCGGTCGGGTTCTTCGCGTAAGTCTTGATCTGCTCCTCGGTCAGGTCAGTCCCGCCGAGCCGCGCGATCTCAAGCGTCACGTCCTGCACCAGCTCGTTGGTCAGCCCGACGCAGCCATGCGAGGCGAACTCGCCGAGCCGCGACGGCTGTTTGCCGCCGTGGATGAGCGACGGCAAGCCGATGGGAATCTTGATCGGCCCCAGCGGGTTGAGCTTGCTCCCCGCCTCGACCGTCTCGCCGACCTTCACCTTGCTCTTGCCCGCCTCGACCCAGGGCTCGTCGGGCGGCGTCCACGTCGGGTTGAAGATGATGTTCGTCGCCCGGCGCATCCCCGCCGGCAGCGGGAACTCCGGGTAGCCGATGCCGACCTTGTAAGACTTCACCAGCCGCCCCTGCTCGAACACGTCCATGCGGAACGCGGGCGCGTTGACGACGACGCGCGAGTCGCCGGGGACGGCGTTCGGCTTGTCGGCAGTGGCGCTCATCTGCGTGCCCGAAGCCGACTCGTCGCCGCCCGAAGCCCAGCGCGCGCGCGCGAAGGCGAGCACCTGATTCGCCTTGTCCGCGCCGACCGCCGCCCTGATCCTTTCCGCCGCGCGCTCGGTCGCCGCGCGCGCCGCGCCGCCCTGCCCGTCGGCGTTCTCGTTGAGGCTCGCCCGCTCTTCGCCCGCGGCCTTGCGCAGCGCCGCGACCTGCTCGTCCGTCAGTTGAACCTGAGACTTGAGATCGCGCG
>JBJMGS010000211.1:0-5023 GCA_045807785.1 Pyrinomonadaceae bacterium | reverse complement strand
TGAGCTTCGAGTCCCAGAAGAGCGAGGTCTTGAGCGAGCTGATCGCGCGTTGCAGATCGCCGCGCCGCTGATAGACGCGACCGATGTAGAGGTGCGCCTCGGCGTTCATCGGCTCGATCATCAGGACGCGGTTCAGTTCGGGCAGTACCTCATCGTCCTGCCCCGCGGCGTAGAGCTTGCGCGCCTTCTCCATCAGGTCTTGCGCGTTCGCCGCCGTCTCAACGGGCGGAGCCTTGATCTCGATTGACTGCGCGACATCGAACCGCTGCGCGAGACGCAAGGGCACGCCCGCGACCGTCTGCGACTTCTGCCACTCGGTCTGGTACTGCGCGTAGGGCTTGCCGAGGTAGCGGCGCGCCTCGTTGTCGGCGGCGGTCGCGGCTTCCGTCTGGCCGGCGCGCTCCAGAGCCTTCGCGTAGAGGAAGAGTATCTCGCCGTCGCGGGGCTTGAGCGTGATCAGGTTACGGAGCCCGTCCGCCGCCTCCGCGAACTTGCCGGAGAGAAAGAGCGCGTAAGAGTAGTTATAGAGCACGGTCGCATCTTCCGGCTCGGTCTCTTTGGCGCGCGCGAGGAAGTCGGTCGCCTGTTTGAGCAGGCGGTCGCGCTCCGCCGGCGCTTTCTCGAGTTGCGCGGCTTGCAGCGAGATCGCCCCCGCGTTGTTGTACACGCCCGTGAGCGGCAGATCGGTGGCGAGCGGGACTAAGGCTTCGAGCGCGTTCTTGAGATCATTCAAGCGCCAGTAGCTGAGGCCCGCATCGAAAGCCGCCTCGCCGTAGTGCGTGTCGCCCTTCTTGAGCTTCGTGTAGTGCTCGGCGGCATCCTTCCACTTCTCCTGCGCGAAGTAGAGATTCCCCAGCTCGAACTCGGCTTCCGGGTAAATCTCGCCCGGGTGAACTTTCGTGTACTCGCGCCCGGCGTTCTGCAAGTAGGCGGAACGCTTTTCCGGGTCGTCCGTCATGACGCCCTTGACGAGACTCTCGAAGGCGCGCGGCGGCACCTTCGTCGCGAGGCCCAGGATGTCGTTGAGCGAGACGGTCAGCGCGTCGTCTCTCAGGTAGAGAATCTGGTAGGCGAGCGTCCCCTGAGTGCGTTGGAGGTTCGTCACCGCGCCGCCGAAGTCGAAAGAGCGCCAGAGCTTGCCCTCGTTGACGCGAATGACGCGCGCCGTGCCGCTGACTTCGAGCGGCAACTGCTCGCCGCCCGGTGCGCTCGCCGCGTCCGCCTGCGGCACCTTCACGCTGTAGGTGCCGATGACGACGAGCGTCGCCTTCGCCTCGTGCGCGATCTTGAGCGCCGTGGCGTGCGAGGGCGAAGAGGTAAGCGGCAGGCGCAGGCGCTGGTAGAGCAACTCGCGCTCGTCCGTCGAGACGACGCCGAGTCCGGGCGCGTGCGCGAAGAGATCTGCGAGCGAGTCGGAGAAACTGGCGCCGATCCAGTTGTACTCGCGCTGGCTCGTCGTGTTCTCGAAGGGCAGGACGATGATCGTGTCGCGCCCCGCCGTCGGCGCAGCGCTCTGTGCCCGCGCGGGCGCGGCGCAGGAGTGAGCCGCGAAAACGAGCGCACAGGCGAATAGGAATTTTTTGTACATCTGCATCACTTTCCGGTGTCGTGTGAGGGCGAGTCTGTCACACACGGCGGGGTCGGTTCAAGCCGCGACCGGCGACAAACCTCCCCAAATATAGATGAGACCAGGCGGCGTTTAGTTGGCATTAGACGACCGTGGCGCGCGGCGGCTGAGCCGCTTAACCACAGAAATGGTCTATAATCCGCCGACTTTTACGCGACTCTCGGAGGTGTAGGTGGCGGACGCGGCGACACGAACGGGCGAGTTGAGGATCAGCGTCGTCGTTCCCGTGAGGGACGAGGAAGCCTCGATCCGCGCGCTGCTCGACGCGCTGCTCGCGCAGACGCGCCCCGCCGCAGAGATCGTCGTCACCGACGGCGGCTCGCGGGATCGCACGCCCGATGTCATCGAAGAGTACGCGCGCGGCGGTGCCCCCGTCCGACTCATCCGTGCCGGCGCGGCGCTGCCCGGTCGCGGGCGCAACCTCGCGGCGGAAGACGCGGCCTCGGACTGGCTCGCTTTCATCGATGCGGGCACGCGCCCCAACGCCGACTGGATCGAGCAACTCGCCGCGCGTGTCGAGAACGATCCGGCGGTCGATGTAGTCTTCGGCGCGTGGGAGCCGCGCGTGGAGAGTTTCTTCGAGGAGTGCGCGGCTATCGCCTACGCTTACGAGCCGCCGGTCGAGCGGGGCGGCGTGACGATCTCGCCGCCGTGCGTCGGCTCGTCGCTCGTGCGGCGCGAGGTGTGGCGCGCGGTCGGCGGCTTCGCGGAAGACCTGCGTTCGGGCGAGGACATCTTGTTCATGGGGAAGATCGACGCGGGGAAGTTTCGCGTGGCTTACGCGCCGCGCGCCGTCGTGCGTTGGGACGCCCCGCCGACGCTCCGTTTGACGTTCAAGCGTTTCGCGCTCTACTCGCGCCACAACCTGCGCGCGGGTCTGTGGCGCGAGTGGCACGCGACCGTGCTCGGTCGCTACGCGCTGCTCGTCGCCGCGCTTATCCCAGCGTTCGCGCTCGGCTTGAAGTGGGTCGCCTTCGTCGCGCTGCTGTGGCTGTCGATGATCGCGGCGCGCGCCGCCGTCGCGTCGTACCGCAAGCGCGGCGTGCTCAAGGGTGGTCGCGCGCGTGTGGCGCTGCGGCTCGCCGCCCTCGTGCCCCTCATCGCGACGATAGACGCGGCGACCGTCCTCGGCGCGCTCCACTGGCTGCTCGCCGACAAGCTGCGACTGTCCGGCGCTGCGAAGTGACAGCGCGACCGCACGGTGAAAGGGTGAAGCGGTTTCACCCGCCGCGTCGCTTACGTTTCCATGTCATCCCTCACCTCTCATCGTCATCCCTCACCCCCATCCCCTCCCTTCGTCGCGAGGTAGTGAATCCACGGGAAGCGCGTGTCGCGCGCGACCGCGTGGCCTTCCATGTCGAAGGCTTCGGCGGAAGCGAAGCCGACGCGCGCGAGTTGCGCGAGCTGGCGCGGGACGCTGATGTAGTAGGCGAGCAAAGAGAAGCCGTGCGCGTTGTCGTTGATGACGGCGTACTCGTCGGCGTGGATTTCGTGGCGGCGCATTCGGAGGTGCCGGGGCAGGTGGAAGAGCGCGTGGAGGCAGCTCTTGACGAAAACCGGATCGAGGCTGAGTCTGCCCTGCCACGGCAGCCGGTTGAAGTCCGCGTGATCGCGGTTGTGGGTCGAGAAGAGGAAGCGCCCGCCGGGCTTGAGCACGCGCAGGATTTCGGCGAGCGCCCGGAGTCGATCCCCGTGCGGCACGTAGTCGATGCTGTTGAAGGAGAACATGACGAAGTCGAACGTTGCGTCGGCGAACGACGAGAGATCGCGCGCGTCGCGGCACAACAGCTCGACGCCGGGGAACTTGCGCCGCGCCGCCGCGACGAGTTCCGGCGTGTAATCGACGCCGGTGTAGTCGCGGCTGATGCGCAGCAGGTACTTCGTCGTGCGGCCTCCGCCGAAGGCGATGTCGAGAATCTTCTTGTCTCTGATCGAAGGGGTCAGGCGTTCGAGCAGGACGCGCTCCGGCTCGAGCAGCATGTCCAGACTCTCGTAGTGGCTGACGACGTCGGCGCGCGCGTAGGCGCTCTGGTTAACTTGATCGAGAAAATTTTGTCGCGCCATCCGTCTTCTCTTGCCACCTCACGTCTTTCAACTATCGTGTCGCCCGCACCCTCTCAGATCGCGTCGCCGAGCAGCGCCTGCCGCGCGCGCAGGAAGAGCCTCCCCCGGAACGTCGGCGCGCGCTCGGTGATGTAGTTTTTCACGACGCGCCCGCCGAAGTCTTCCTTGAAGCGGTTGATGCCGAGGCGGCGCGCGTCCGAGTCGCCGTGATACCAGCCGCCGAGATCGTAGAGGGTCGCGCCGGCGGCTTTGAACCAGAGCATGTCGCGCCAGTGGTGGAAGCGGTTGGCACGGCCTACGCGGTTGCGCGCCGAGGTGTCACCGTCGTCCGGCGGCGGCGCGGAGGCGGAGTGCAGCAGCGTCGCCCGGCCGTGACTTTCGTAGTGCGTGTGCCAGGTCAACCCCTCGCCGGACGCCTCGTCGCCGACGCGCGAGACGTAGAGGCAGCCGGTCTGAGCCATCAGCGAGAGCCACGCGCGGTCGAGCGGGGGCAGGCTCTTGCGCGGCGCGAACTCGTCGTAGAGATCGCAGAAGCGCGCGAGCATCCCGGCGTGCGCGGCGTTCGCGCATTCGTAAGAGAGGGCGTCGCGCGCCACGGCGCGTCGGATTTTGTAGCGGCAACCCTGCTTCATCGAGGCGAAGATTTCTCCGGGCTCGCGCGTGAGGTCGATCAGGATCGTGTGGAACTCGCGGCTGAGCGCGCCGTCGCGCGGCGCGTCGCGCTGGAAGCAGCGGACGACGTCCACGCCCGCCGCACCGGGCTCTTCGCCGAACCAAGCCTCCGCGACGCGGACGAGTTTCTTGCGATAGACGATCACTTGAGGGCGGAAGTCGGCGCGGCGTTAAAAATCCCCTTGAGATTCAGCGGCGGGCACCCGCACCTTCGCGCGGCGCCCGGCATGCCGGTCGTCGCGGGGCGGGGCGAAGATCGACTTGAGCCTGACCAGCCAGTCGCGCAGTCCCGAGACGCGGACGGCGAAGGAAGCCGCGTCGTCTGCGTCGCCGATGAGCGTGCGACCCAGCGCGAACGGATCAGTGCGCGCCGGGTCGTTCGCGCCGCCATCAACCGTGACGGCGCACGCGTAGCCGACGGCGCGCGCGAGCAGCGCGAGCACCGACGAGTATTCGCCCTTCGGGTAGGAGAGCGCCGGGACGGCGTGGCGACCGAAGCGCGCGCGCACGGCGTCGAACGAGTCGCGCAGCTCGCGCTCGGTCTCTGCGGGCGAGAGCGTCGGCAGGCGCGTGTGCGAGCAGGTGTGCGAGCCGATCTCGACGTCCTGCTCGCGGGCGAGCGTCTCCAGCTCAGCCCAAGAGAGGTACGTCCAGTCGTCG
>JBJMGS010000210.1:0-42747 GCA_045807785.1 Pyrinomonadaceae bacterium | reverse complement strand
GGCGACGCGGAGAAGGAGAGATTCTCTTTCTCCGCGTCGCCGCGTCTCCGTGTCGCCGCCCGTGCTTTTACTTGTTCGTATAGTCTTCGACGGTGAAGCGCTTGTTGAGGGCTTCGAAGTGTTTGGGCTCGAAGTCGAAGTTGGCGCCGGCGATGGCGGCGCGCTCGTCTTTCGTGAGCTGCCAGGTGGCGACTTCGAGCGGCGTGTTGTGGCGGATGTAGTCTCTGTCGTCGGCTTGCAGGGGTTCGTTGTCCTTGCGGCGGACGACGTAAATCTTGACGTGCGGGGAGCGGCGCACCGAGTCGAGCGTCTGCTCGAAGTCGGACTTGGGCGCGCGCGCGGCGTTCTGCGACGTGCCCGCGCGGTGGCAACCGGCGGCGGGCGAGAGAGAGAGAGCAACGCCGAGCAGCCACGCCGCGCGCCGTGAAAGTTTCCCGCCCCGTCCTCTGTCCGTTCTTCTCACTTCGATCCCCGTTCTCCTGACCCGCGCCCTTTCGATCCGCGCCTTCGTCGCTCACCTCAACGTCTCAGCGCCAACTGATCGCCCGCCGATCTGGCGCGGACGTTCGTCGTGTTGTCGTCCGGCTCGCTCGTGCCGTCGCCGCCGCCGTCGTCCGCATCAGGTTTGTCGGGCGGCGGCGCGCCCTTCCGGTCGCGTATGTGGAGCACCGTGCACTTGTCGTCGGAATAGACTTCGTCGAACCAGCCGCTGTCGAGCGCGGCATCGTAGAAGTCGTCGTGAACTTCTTCGGTGTCGCTGAAGACGTAGCGCGCGCCGAAGCGGTCGCGGATGAGCGGCCCGGGGTCTTTCTCCTTCCCCAGAGTGATCTGCTCGTAGAGCTTCGACAGCTCGTGGTTCTGGTCGTAGTCGTAGAGGTAAGTCGGGTCGAGCCCGGAGACGTAGGCGTGCGTCGGGTCGTAGAAGAAGAGCTTGGGGAAGTCGTCCCAGTCGGTGTTAAAAACGGTCTCGCCCGGTGGCACGTTGGCGCGAATCCACTCGATGCCGGCGCGGTAGTCTTCGGGCGCGGCGCTGTCGGCGATCTCGTTCTTGCCCTCCCAGCGGACGGTGAAGGCCGTGTAAGTGACGAGCACGGTGAAGACGCCGACCAGCACCGCGCGCCGCGTGCCGCGCAAGACGCCGTGTACCGCGAGGAAGATCGTGAAGATGAGTGCCGCGCCCGCCGCGAGCAGCGCGGGCAGCTTGCTGTGCGGGTGCGCCGTCGTGTAAGGGACAACCCACTTGTCATAAATGATGATGACGGGCGCGACGAAAGCGAAGGCGATAAGCGCCGCCTCGGCCTCCGCGCGATGCCAGCGACTCTCGCGCTTCGCGTCGTCGTCTTCACCCCGCGCGCCGCGATCCAGAAACGGCCGCAACTCGTCCAACACCTGTTCGGGGAGCCGTCCGTACATCGTGCGCGCGCCGCCGAAGAGCGCCTGCACGCTGAAGGCTGCGAAGAGGACGGCGAAGGGCGGGAAGAATTCGGCGTAGCGCCGCCACTTCGCGTTGGCGACTAAGAGCAGCGTCGCGAAGACGAGGAAGAAGAGCGAGTGCGCCGCGCGCCGCCTGTCCTCCCAGCGGAACGTGACGTAGCCGACGAGCATCGCGAGGAACGCGACGGCGCAGTTGGCGAGAAACGTCCAGCTCTCGTAAGGGTACCACTCGTTGCCGACCGACGGTCGCGAGGGGTCTGAGACGGCGAGTTTCATCACGACGTGCTCGTAGAAGAGGCGGAGGTTGTGCGGGAAGTACGGGTTGACGACGTAGCCCAGCACGCCTCCGACCGCGACCGCCGCGACACCCGCGAACGCCCACCCGACTGATCTTCGGTCAGCACGCCACTCGCTCCAACCGACGACTATCGCCCAGACGAGAGCCGCGAGGCCGAGCAGCAGCCACATGTCATAGGTCAGCGCGAAGACGAAGGCGAGCGGCAGCAGCCATAGATACTTGCGCCGGAAGAGCAGGTTGATGCCGACGACGAGCAGCACGACCGAGACGCTCATCGCCTTCGTCATGTTCATGCGGAACAGAAACGGCGCGGACGAGCCCAGGAGCGCCGCGAGCCAGAGCAGCGGCCACTGAACTTTGTGGCGGACGATGAGCCAGTAGCAGGAAAAGATCGCGAGCGAGGCGAAGAGCCACGCCGAGATTTTCGCGCCGAGGATTTCGTTGCCGAACTGCGTGAAGGGCGCTTCGAGCAGGTGGAAGAGCAGGTGGTGATCGACGTAGTCGCGCGGGTTCAGCGTCGTCAGCGGCAGCCACGTGAACTGCGGCGGGAACTGTCTGTGGCGCAGGCCCTCGACGAGGAGCTGACTCCAGCGGATGTGGTAGTAGCCGTCGAAGTCGCCGCAGCAGATGCCGCGCGTCGAGAATTGTAGGTAGCCGACCGCGACGCCAATGACGAGCGCGCCGACGGCGAGATAAACCGTGCGCGCGTTGAAGACGGCGGCGAGCGCGCCGCGCTGTGTGCGCGCGGGCTCTTCGTCGCGCAACTCGCCGCGCGGCTTCGCGCGCCCGCCCTCGGCGGCGATCAGTTCACGCTTTTCGACGGACTCCATCGCAGACCCTTGCCCCCGCAAGAAAAATTACCGGCGAATAAATTTGACGGAAGAATGAGCGGCGCGCCGCCCGCACAAAAATAGCACGGCGCGCGCGCCGCCCGGAATGCGCGGAGGGCTTTCGGCGAGAGGAAAATTGATGCGGCGGGGTCTCAACGGCTGGCACGGCGCGGCTCCCACGTCGACGAGTTGGAGCGGCTGTGGTCGGTTGTGCTCGTCGGTTCCGCCGTCTTATCCGCGCAGTTTTTCGACGAGGGAGATGAGGTCGCGCGGGTTGATCGGCTTCGTGAGGAACGCGTTGAAACCTGCCGCAAGGGCGCGGTCGCGGTCGTCGTACATGGAGAAGCCCGTGACGGCGATCATCGGCGTGGCGCGGTGCCGATCCGAGTCGCGCAGTCGCTCCGCCAACTCGTAGCCGTTCATGCCGGGCATCCCGATGTCGGAGACGACGACGTCGAAGCTCGCGCCTTGCGCGGCGGCGAGCGCCTGCTGACCCGAATAGACGGTGACGACTTCGTAGCCCGCGTACTTGAGCAGGAGCGAAATCATCTCGGTCACGTCCGGCGCGTCATCAACGACGAGCGCGCGCGGCTTGCTCGAAGGCGCCGCGCCCTTGTCGCCGGCGGGCAGAAACTTGCCTTGCTCTTCGCCGCCGTAATAGCCCATCAGGTTGGCAATCGTCGGCAGTGGCATACTGGCGCGGCGCGGCGCGGGCGTTGGGGTGACCGTCATGTTCTTTACCTTGGCCTCTGGTTTTCCACTGTCAACTGGGGCGTCAGAAGACCCTCCGCCCGGCGGCGGCGCACGCCTTTGTGCGCCCGTTGCTCGCTACTACTGCGCGTCACGCTCGGCTTCGCCCGCGAGCAGCCGCTCGACCGCCGCCGCGAGCGCCGCGGGATCGAAGGGCTTGGCGAGGTGCGCGTCGAACCCGGCGGCGCGCGCCGCCGTCACGTCCGTCTCGGCGGCGTAGCCGGTGAGCGCCAGCGCGGGCGCGTCGGCGAGATGCGGCGCGTCACGCCTGAGCCGGCGGAGCAGTTCGTAACCGTCTATGTGTGGCAATCCGATATCGGTCACGATTATATCAAAGTGTTCGCGCGCCGCAACGTCCAGCGCCTCTTCCGACGACGCGCAGAGGATCGGCGCGAAGCCGTGCGACGAGAAGAAGAGGCGCAACATCTCCAGCGTGTCCGGCGCGTCTTCAACGACGAGGATGCGGCGAGGCGATGGCGGATGGCGGATGGCGGATGGCGGATGAGAAGCGTCAACTTCGTGTTCGTCCCCCGGTGAAGGCGTCGGCGCAGACGCCGCGGGCACGGACGTTGCCGCAGCTTCAGTCGCGGACGCCGCTGCGCCTTCTTCTTCAATCCGCAATTCGCAATCCGTAGTCCGCAATTCCGCTGTCGGCAGCGAGACGGTGAAGCGGCTGCCGCGACCCGCGCCCGCGCTCTCGGCTCTGACCGTGCCGCCGTGTGTCTCGACGAAGCTGCGCACGAGCGCGAGACCGATGCCGAGCCCGCCGTAAAGTTTCGTCGTGGACATGTCTGCCTGCCGGAAACGGTCGAAGACGTGCGGCAGAAACTCGGACGCGATGCCGACGCCTTCATCTTCCACGCGCACGCGCCAGACGCCCGCCCCGTGCTCGCACGAGACGCGGACGCGCGCGCCCTCCGCCGAGAACTTGACGGCGTTCGTCAGCAGGTTCCAGAAGACCTGCGCGAGCCGCGTGCGGTCGCCCGAGACGGTCGCGCCTGCTCCCGCGTCGTCGCAGTCCACGAGATCGATCTCGATCTGGCGGCGGTCGGCCTGCGCGCGCACGGTCTCGACCGCCTCGCGCAGCACCGTCTCGACGCTCACCGGCGCGCGGTCGATGCGCATCTTGCCGCTCAGGATCGCCGACATGTCGAGCAGGTCGTTGATGAGGCGCGAGAGCGCCTGCGAGTTCTTGTCAATTACGTCGAGCCCGTGCGCGAAGTCTGCCGGCTTGACGCCCGCGCCGCCGAGCAGATGCACCCAGCCGATGATCGGCGTCAAGGGCGTGCGCAACTCGTGCGAGAGCGTGGCGAGGAATTCGTCCTTGGCGCGGTTCGCCTCCTGCGCGCGCTGGTAGAGCCGCGCGTTATCGACGGCGAGCGCAGCGCGGCGCGCGAGTTCTTCGGCGAGCCGCAGGTCGTCCTCGATGTAGCGTCGTCCCGACTCGGCGGAGACGAGCGAGATCGCGCCGACGATGCGACCGCGCGCCTTGAGCGGCACGGTCATCGCGGAACAGACGCCGAGCTGCCCGATCATCTCCGCGTGCTCGGCGTCGGGGATGGCGCGCACGAGCGTCTCGCCCGTCAGGTCTGTCAGGAGATCGGGCTCGCCCGTCTCCAACACCTGGACGACGGTGTGGCGCGAGCCGGGCGCAACGGGGAAGCGCTGCTGCATCGCACGCCACGCCGCCTCGCGCGCCGGGTCGCGGTGGGCGGCGACGAGGCGGCGGATCGCGCCGTCGTCCTCCATGAGATCGACGAGGCAGTAGTCGGCAAGGTAGCGCGACGCCATGTGCGCCACGGCTTCGAGCGTCGCGGCGTAGTCGAGCGAGGAGGCGAGCACGGTCGTCGCGTCGCTCAAAAATTTCTGCTCCTCCTCTTCGCGCCGCCGCTCGGTCACGTCCGTGACGACGGCGACGAAGCCGCGCACCTCGCCGCCGTCGCCGAAGCGCGGGGCATACACGGCGTGTATGAAGTGCCGCCCGAGGGCCGAGTAAGGTATCTCGATCTCAAACTCGACGCGCCGCCCGGCGAGCGCCGCGTCCACGTAGCGGCTGAACTGGCGGTACGCCTCCTCGCCGACCACTTCGGGGATGCGCCTGCCGATGATGGCTTCGCGGTCGAGGTTGAAGCGGTCGGCGTAGGGCTGGTTGACGAAGAGGAAGCGCGCCTCCGTGTCGCAGTAGGCGATGAAGACCGGCGCGGTGTCGGTCATGTCCTGCAGCCGGCGCTCGTTCTCGCGCGCCGCCTCGGCGGCGGCTTTGCGCTCGGTGATGTCCATCGTCACGCCGCGCATCCCGACGGGCTGGCCCCGCTCGTCGCAGATGACGAGCGACTGCGACTCGACGTCGATGACGCGACCGTCCTTGCGCACCCAGCGGAACTGCGACGTGCCGCCCGCGCGAGTGTCGAACTTCCGGCGTGCCTCGCGCGCCGCCCGCTCGCGATCCTCCGGGTGGACGATGGTCAGCCAGAAGTTCGGCGTCTGAAGCCACTCCTCGACCGTGTAGCCGAGCATCCGCTCGACGTAGTCGCTGACGAAGTCGATGCGCTGCGACGAAGCATCCGGCTCGCCCCACGCTTCCCAGACGACGCCGGGCACGTTCGCCACCAGCTCTTTCAAACGTCGCCGCTCGCCCTCGATCTGCGCGGCGAGGCGCAGCTTCTCGTCCTCGGCGCGGCGGTGCTCGGTGATGTCGCGCGCGATCTTCGACGCGCCCGTGACGCGCCCCGTCGCGTCCTTGAGCGGCGAGACGGTGAGCGAGACGTGGACGAGCGAGCCGTCCTTGCGCCGCCTGACCGTGTCGTAGTGCGTGACCCGCTGGCTGCGCCTGATCTGTTCGAGGATGCGCGGCTCTTCGTCGGGACGGTCGGAAGGGATGAGCATCGTCACGGGTTGGCCGATAGCCTCGGCGGCGGTGTAGCCGTAGAGCCGCTCGGCGCCGGGGTTCCAACTGAGGATCGTGCCTTCCAAATCCTTGCTGATGATCGCGTCGTCCGAGTTCTCCACGATGGAGGCGAACTGGAAGAGGTTGGCTTCGGCGCGTCGACGCTCGGTCACATCCTCATGGACGAGCACGACCTCGCGCACCTCTCCGCCGTCGCCCTTGACCGGGTAAATGTGCGCGCGCACCCAGCGCTGCTGCCCGGCGAACTCGCCGCGGTCAGGCACGTAGCCGATCTCTGGAATCTCGGTCGCCTCGCCCGCGAAGCCGCGCTTGATGTAGGGCATGACGCCCTGCTCGACGAGCTGCTCGTCTTCGAGGATGTTGTAGTCGGGCAGGTCTGCAAGCGTGACGCCCCACAGCTTTTCCCACGCGCGGTTGACCTGGACGGTGCGACCGTCGGTCGAGAAAATCTGCTTGCTCAGCGGCGACTGCTCGACGAGCGTGCGGAAGCGCACCTCGGAGCGGTGTCGCTCGGCCTCGGCGCGCTTGCGCTCGGTGATGTCGGCGACGAGCGCGACAACGCCCGTCTGCCGTCCGTCGTCATCAATGAGCGGCGCGGTCGAGATGCTGACCTCGACCGTCGAGCCGTCCTTGCGCCGGCGGCGCGTCTCATAGTTGACGAAGTTTTTGCCGCGCACCGCCTCCTCGTGGTTGCGCTCCATCTCGTCGCGCATCTCCGGCGGCACAGTCGGCAGCGGCTGGCCCAGGACCTCCGCTTCAGTCCAGCCGTAGATGCGCTCGGCGGCGGGATTCCAGGAGCGGACGAGACCCTCGCGGTCGAGCGTGATGATCGCGAGCGGCGACGCCTCGATAATCTCCTGAAGCTGGCGACTCGTCTCGCCGTGCCGGCGCGCGCCGCCGTGTGTCGCCGCGGGCGACGCGTCGTCGTCGTGCGCCGCGCCGTCGCGCCCGGCGTGCGGGCGCTCTTCCGGCGCGGACGAGGGCGGACGAATCTCTTTGGTCATGATTTCCTGACGATACCGATTGACGTTGGGACAGGAGCCGAAGGCAAAAAAAAACTACGCCCGCGCCGTTGCCAAGTCAAGACGATGATCGGCAAAGACGTGACCGCGAGCGCGCCGCGACCACGCCCGTCATTCGCCACGCCTTGCCGTTTCTGATAAAACAGAGGTCGGGGGCTAGAGGTTAGAGATCAGTCAAAGAGCGAAAGCTTTCACTGACCTCTAACCTCTGACCTCTCACTTCTGTCTTTATGTTTCCACACGGCAACCTCTTCATCCCCGCGTCGCACGGGCGGCTCGAAGCGATTTTGAAAGAGCCGCGCGAGGGCGCGGCGCGCGGGGCGGCGCTCGTCCTGCACCCGCACCCGCTCTACGGCGGGACGATGCACAACAAGGTCGCCTTCCGCACGGCGCGCGCGCTAAATGATGCGGGCTGCGTCGCCCTGCGCTTCAACTTCCGCGGCGTCGGCCAAAGTACGGGCGAGCATGATCACGCGCGCGGCGGCGAGCAGGAGGACGCGCGCGCGGCGCTCGATCATCTCGCCGCGGCATACCCGCGCCTGCCGCTCATCGTCGCGGGCTTCTCCTTCGGCGCGCGCGTCGGCCTCGAAGTCGGCGTGAAGGATGCGCGCGTCCGGGCGCTCGTCGGCGTCGGCACGCCCGTCTCCATCGCCGAGCGCGGCTACGACTTCTCTTTCCTCGCCGAGTGCCGCAAGCCCGTCCTCTTCGTCCACGGCGAGCGCGACGAGTTCGGCGACGTGGAAACTTTGCGCGCGCTCATCGAACGCATCCCCGCAGAAGCGCACGCGCGCCTCTGCGTCGTCCCCGGCGCGGGACACTTCTTCGATGAGCAGTTGGACGAGTTGGCGCGCGCGATCAGGGAATGGGCGGGCGAGCAGTTGCGAGCGATGAAGAGCGAAGGCTGAAGGCGCACGGGGCGAAAGAAACCTTCCCGGCGGAAGTCGGACGACAAGGGGCACAAGCACGAAAGAAAACGGGCATCGCCATGATGCCCGTTACTGTTTCAGTTAGTTAAGGTCGCACACCGCACTTCTGTAGAGGTGATTGACTCGGCGAGACGACAAGTTTACGTTCGCCCGAAAGCAACATAAAGGCTTGGCGGCGCATCTTTTGTGAGTCCATTTCCCCCAGGGCTTGACGCACGCACGGTTATCAAGTAGAAACCGGACAGCCTGTCATCGCATTTGAGCGCCTCATGTGAAGGGAATACGTGAGGCGCATCCCGTCCACCTGACCACGAAAGGAATACGTTTAATGCTTCCTCCTGCTGGCAGGCGATTGCCTGCCCCTGCGCGCTTCCGCTTCGTCGCCCTTCTACTCGCGTTCGCCATCATCTTCGCTGCCTTACCGAAACAGTTCGCGCCCATCATCCCTTCGGCTCATGCGGCTTCAGCGGACATCGTCATCAGTCAGGTTTACGGCGGCGGCGGTAACTCCGGCGCAACCTTTAAGAACGATTTTATTGAGCTGTTCAACCGGGGAGCCAGCCCTGTCGCGGTCACGGGTTGGTCGGTGCAATATACTTCCGCCGGTGGCAGCTCGTGGGCAGCGACACCCCTGTCGGGCACGATCCAACCCGGACACTACTATCTCGTGCAGGAAGCTGCTGGCGCTAACGCGGCGGCGACAAATCTGCCGACGCCCGAGGCAACGGGAACCATCGCGATGAGTGCGACCGCAGCTAAAGTGGCTCTCGTCACGAATACAACTCTCCTCTCATGCGGCGCGACCAACAATTGCTCCTCAGTAGCATCCATCAAAGACTTTATCGGCTACGGTAATACGACGGGGTCTATCGCCACCGCGTTTGAAGGCGCGGCGGCGGCGACTTTGTCCAACACGACCTCAGCTATTAGAGCCGGAGCTGGCTGCATTGATTCGGACAATAACTCGTCGGATTTCACGCCGGGCACGCCGAACCCGCGCAACAGCGCGAGCCCCACGCACAGTTGCACCGACAGCTCTCCGACGATTACCGCGCCCGCCAACCCCATCGCGACCGTCAATCAGGACGCGGTGCCTTTCAACGTCAGCCTCTCCGGCAATGACGACGGCGGCATCTACAACTGGTCGGCGACGCCGGGAACAGGCGTCTCTACCGTCAGCATCGCCAGCGGCCAGGGCACAGCCAACGTCACTTACATCGTCACGCTCCAAGCAGGCTTCAGCGGCCCCGCAAAGTTCACCGCCGCGCTCTCCGACAACGTCAACGCGCCAGCCACGCAGATCGTCAACATCAACGTCACGCCCGTCGTGACCGCGAACAACCCGCCGACCATCAACGCGCCAGCGAACCCAGCTGCGACCGCCACGCAGGACTCCGCCCCGTTTGGCGTCAGCCTGACGGGCAACGACGACGGCGGCGTGTACGACTGGAATGCGACGGCTGGCACGGGCATCTCTTCCGCCGTCGTGACCGGCGGCCAAGGCACGCCTAATGTCACCTACACAGTCACGCTGTCGTCCGGCTTCAGTGGCACGGCGACGTTCACCGCTTCGCTCTCCGATGGAGTCAACGCGCCGGTCACGCGGACGGTGAACATTAACGTCACGCCCGCGCCCGCGAGCCACGTCGTCATTAGTCAGGTGTACGGCGGTGGCGGCAACTCCGGCGCGCCTTGGACGAACGACTACGTCGAGCTTTACAACCCGACCGCCTCCGCCGTCACACTCACCGGCTGGTCGCTACAATACGCGTCCGCCGCAGGCACCTCCTGGACGAACAAGCAGCCGCTCGGCGGCAACATCGGGGCGGGCGAGTATTACCTCGTGCAACTCGCGTCGGGTGCGAACGGGCAGCCTCTCCCCGTTAGCCCCAACATCGCGGGCGACATCAACATGAGCGGCACGACGGGCAAGATCGCGCTCGTCAGCAACGGCGACTCACTCTCCGGCGGCTGCCCCGTCGGCGTTGACCCGGACATCGTTGACTTCGTCGGCTACGGCACGGGCGCCACCTGCCGCGAGGGCGGCGCCAGCACGAGCGCCAACGCGCCCGCGCCGAGTAACACGACCGCCCTCTTCAGGATCAACGGCGGCGGCACGGACACGAACAGTAACAGCCAGGACTTCGTCGCGGGCACGCCCGCCCCGCGCCGCACCGCCCCCATCGTCGAGCTCGGCCCGTGGGTGGCGAGCACCGACCCGACGACCAACGGCTTTACGATCCCGCACGACGCGACCATCACGGTCAACTTCAGCGAGCCGGTTGACGTTGACGCCGCGTGGTACAACATCACCTGCGCCAGCGGTTCTCACAACGACGCCACCGTCGCGCACACGTCCGACTTCAAGACCTACGCCATCACGCCGAACACGAACTTCCAGTTCGGCGAGCAGTGCTCCGTCACGATCCTCAAGGATGCCATTCACGATCAGGACACCGACGACAGCGCGCCGGGCACGGACACCCCGTCCGACGACTACGTGTGGTCGTTCACCGTGGTCGCCGCGGGTCAGCCCGCGCCCTACACGCCGGATGTACATCTGACGATGGGGAATCCGAGTTGCGGGACTCAGGATGGCTGCGCCACCGCCGACACCAACCACCCGAACAACTACTTGATGATGAAGCCCACCTACGCGCTCTCCTACAACCGCGACAAGGGGACGCCGAACTGGGTGAGCTGGCATCTCGACAACTCCTGGTACGGCACACTCTCGCGCGTTGACACCTTCCGCGCAGACCCGGCTGTCCCGGCTGACTGGTATCGCGTGCAGGCGACCGACTTCTTCTTGACCGGCTTCGACCGCGGGCACATGACGCCGAACGCCGACCGCGACAACCAGAACCGCGTCCCCATCAATCAGGAGACCTACCTGATGTCAAACATGGTTCCCCAAGCCCCCGACAACAATCAGGGACCCTGGGCGAACATGGAAAACTACCTCCGCTCGCTGACCGACGCAGGCAACGAGCTTTACATCGTCTCCGGCCCCGCAGGCGTCGGCGGCACCGGCTCCAACGGCGGGACGACCACGACCATCGCCGACGGTCATGTCACCGTCCCGGCTTCCACATGGAAGGTCGTGCTCGTGCTGCCGAAGCAGGACGGTGACGACGTGTCGCGCGTGACCGCCGCGACGCGCACCATCGCCGTCATCATGCCTAACGTGCAGGGCATCAGAAACGACGACTGGACGAAGTACATTGTGAGCGTCGATCAGGTCGAGGCGCTCAGCCACTACGACTTCTTCTCGAACTTGCCCGACGCTATCGAGAACAGCATCGAGGCGGGCACGAACGGGGTGAACCCGCCGGGCACGGCGAGTCAGTCCGTGACGGTTGCCGAAGACGGCAACACGAACATCGCGCTCGACGCCGTCAGCTCGAATCCGAACGCGACCTTCACCTACACCGTCAGCCAGCCCGCGCACGGCACGCTCACGGGCGCGGGCGCGAGTCGCACCTACACGCCAGCCCCGGACTTCAACGGGACTGACAGTTTCGCCTTCAGCGTCAACGACGGCCAAGCCAACTCCAACACCTCGACCGTCACGATCACCGTGACGGAGGTTAACGACGCGCCCGTCGCCTTGGACGACAGCAAGAGCACGCAGGAGGACACGCCGCTCACCTTCTTTGCGGGCGAGCTGCTGGCGAATGATACGAACGGCGCTGCCGACGAAACCACGCAGACGCTCGCTGTGACCGGCGTCTCCGCAGGCGCAGGCACGCACGGCGCGGTCTCGCTCACGGACGGGCAGATCACCTACACGCCCGAAGCCGACTACCACGGCGCGGCGTCGTTCACCTATCAAGTGTGCGACGACGGCACGACGGCGCGCGCGCGCGATCCGCGCTGCGCCACCGGCACGGTCAACGTCACGATCAGTTCGGTCAACGATGCGCCCATCGCGCTCGACGACTCGGCGACGACTAACGAGGACACGCCCGTTAACATCAGCGTCCTCGGCAACGACTCCGACGCAGACAACGACGGCTTAACCGTGACAGCCTTCGCCCAGGGCACGCACGGCAGTGTCACGAACAACAACGGCGTTCTCACCTACGCGCCCGAGGCTAACTACCACGGCGCGGACTCTTTCACCTACGCCGTCTCCGACGGCAACGGCGGCAGCGCCACGGCCAACGTGACGGTCACGATCAGTTCCGTCAACGGCGCGCCCGTCGCTTCGGGCACGAGCGCCACGACGGACGAAGACAATGAGGTCGCAATCCCACTCGCAGCCTCCGACGTTGAAGGCGACTCGCTGACGTTCAGCGTCGCGAGCGCCCCGGCGCACGGCTCGCTGAGCATCAACGGCAACGTCGCCACCTACACGCCCGCGCGCGACTATAACGGCGCGGACTCTTTCACCTTCAAGGCGAACGACGCTCAGTCGGACTCGAACGCGGCGAGCGTGAGCATCCGGATCAATCCTGTGAACGACGCGCCCGTCGCCGTCGCCGACTCCGCGACGACGGACGAAGACACGCCCGTCACCATCGCCCTGCGTGCCAACGACACAGACGTTGACGGCGACGCGCTCACCGTTACCGGTGCGAGCGGCGCGTTGAAGGGCACGGTCGAGATTTTGGGCGACGGCAGTGTGCGATACACGCCCAACCTGAACGCGAACGGCTCGGACAGCTTCACCTACGCCATCAGCGACGGTCACGGCGGCACGGCGACGGGCGGCGTGACCGTCACTGTTAACGCCGTCAACGACGCGCCGACGGTCGAGGGGCAGTCGGCCGAGACGAACGAGGACACGGCAAAGGCCGTCGCGCTCGCGGGCTCCGACCCGGACGGCGACTCGCTGACCTACATCGTCGTCGCGCCGCCCGCGCACGGGACGGCGAGCGTCTCCGGCGCGAACGTCACCTACACGCCGAACGCAAACTACAACGGGACTGACAGCTTTACCTTCAAAGCCAACGATGGCGCGCTCGACTCAGGCGTGGCGACCGCCTCAGTCACCGTCAACGCGGTGAACGACGCCCCGAGCGGGAGCGCCCAAGGCATCGTTACCGACGAGGACGCGCCGAAGGCGATCACGCTAACGGGCACGGACTTTGAAACGTCCGCGTCGGGCCTCACTTTCAACGTCACCGTTCAACCGTCGCACGGTCATCTCACGGGCAGCGCGCCCAACCTGTCATACGTGTCCGACGCGAACTACAACGGCGCGGACAGCTTCTCGTTCACCGTCACGGACACGGGCGACGGCTCGTCCCCCGCGACGACGAGCGCGCCCGCGACCGTGTCAATCACGATCAACCCCGTCAACGACGCGCCCACGCTCGGCGGCGTGCCTGCGTCGGCGGCGATCAACGAACTCGCCGCCTACGGCTTCACGGCGAGCGCGGGCGACATTGACGCGCCCGCGCAGACGCTGACCTTCTCGCTCTTGGGCGCGCCCGCCGGGGCTGCCATCGACCCCGCGACCGGCGTGTTCAGCTGGACGCCGAGCGAGGCGCAGGGCGGGACGAATGTCCCGTTCGCCTTCAAGGTGAGGGTGTCGGACGGCGTCGTCAACACGGACGCCGACATCGTGCTCGTCGCCAACGAGGTCAACCAGAATCCGACCCTCGATCAGATCGGATCGAAGACGGTTAATCTGGGAGACACGCTCTCCTTCAACGCCTCGGGGCACGACGGCGATCTGCCCGTCCAGAGCCTGAGCTACAGCCTGACGGGCGCAGTGCCGTCGGGCGCGACCATCAACGGCGCGACGGGCGCGTTTAGCTGGACGCCGACGGCGGCGCAGGCTGGCCGCGTCTATACGTTCGGCGTCCGCGTGACGGACAACGGCAGCCCCGCGCTTTACGCCGAAGAGCTGATCAGCGTCGGCGCGGCTTACACGTGGTCTGGCGTGTCAACGCCGATCAATGCGGATGGCAGCTCGGTCTTCAATGCGGGTCGCACAGTGCCCGTGAAGTTCAGTCTGACGGGCGCGAGCGCTGGCGTCACGAACGCGACCATCAGGCTGCGTCTCTTCCAACTCGTGGGCGGCATGCCTGGCGCGGAGTTGCCGGTCAACGCCGGCTCATCCGACGGAAACCTGTTCCGCTTCGCAGACGGGCAGTACCACCTCAACTGGAACACGTCCGGTCTTCCCGCCGGGTCGTATCAACTTCGGATCGACGCGGGCGACGGCGTTCTGCGCGCCGTCAACGTGACGATCGGGTAGCAACCCACGACGAGCAACAAAATCACCGAATGGGCGTCGGTGAAGTAACAGGAAAGAAGAGCCCCCTGACACGGCGTGTCAGGGGGCTCTTCTTTTCGAGAAATCTATGGCGAGCTTCTTGAGAAATCTATGGCAGGGCTGCGGCACGCCTTCGCGCTGCGTCGCCGCGGCTGGTGGCACACGATCATGCGGCGCGAATTTCGTGCGCTGCTGTACAGATTATCTTTCTCGTCTCATTTATAGTCTCCCCACACGAAACTCAGGTCGAGGCGAGTGAGGGGACTGCGGAGCCGCCGGCTGGCGTTGTCGGCGGCTCCCGCCCCCGACGTGCGTTGTCGCGCGGAGCGGACTCGGCCAGGCGAGTCCATGAGACGATTACCAAAGGGGAGATAGAGAGATGAAGAGAAGCACAAGGAGCGACTTATTACGGGCACTGTTTTGCGTCATGGCGATCATGCTCTTCCAGCCGGCGTCGGCACTGCGCGCGCAGGAGCGCGGGCTGTCGGGTCGCACCATCACCGGCACGGTCTACTTCGTGGGCGGGCGTCGCGCCGGTCAGTCGCGACCGTTCACACTCATTATCAACCGGCTCAGCTCGCCCGACGAGGTGCAGCGGCTACAGTCGGCGCTACAGTCCGGCGGGCAGGACGATCTGCTCCGGGCGCTGTCGGGCATGAGCGCCGGGAGGATTCAGCTCGGCACGGGCGTCGGCGTCGTCGCCAACGCGATCATCCCCACGCAGGACAACGATAAGCTGGTCGTCCTGTACGAGCGCGAACTCGGGTTTTCCGAGCTGCGTTACGGCGCGCGCTCGCAGGACTATAAGTTCGGCTACGCGGAGTTGTATCTCAACCGGGGCGCTCACGAGGGGATGCTCATCCCCGCGGCGAAGGTTCGTCTCAGGGACGGCAACACCTGGGAGGTCGAAGACTTCGGCACGTTCCCGGCGAGGCTGATGGCGTTGCAGGTGCGCGGCGGCAGCCGCCCCATACGCTGAAGCGCGATGAGCCGTCAGCAGTGATCGGGGCGACGACTCGGCAAGCGCAGCAGCACACCAAACGCGCACCAAACACTTGAGGGGCTACCACGTGGTAGCCCCTCTGTGTTTAAGTTGATAGATGGAGCCGAGGGGGATCGAACCCCTGACCTCATGACTGCCAGTCATGCGCTCTCCCAGCTGAGCTACGGCCCCCCAACGAGATTCAAGAAAGCATAGTCGATTGAAATTCTACACTATCTGAAGGACTTCGTGCCTGAAAATGAGATTACCAAATATATATTAACTAGGCAAAGTCCTGACTACCCCGCGCCGTGAAGGGCAGTCAGGAAAGATTGCCTGGTGGATAAAGAAATATGCTATAAAGCCATGCGCTTCGCTCTCAGCACTGCGGCTCTGCGGATGCTCACGCCGGGAGCAAAAACCAGAAACTTTTTGTGCCGCATCAGCGATAATCTTCCGCAGCCATGCCGCTCGCGTAAGCGTGGCGCAGACCGGCAGAGAATTGGTTGCTGCTTGTAAACCGCGAACTCTTATTCCAATGGTTGAAACTAGAGATTTACTTAGCATTAAAGAAGCAAGTGGGTGGGCGACTGACTTTTTAGGGAAAGCCGTAACACCTTCAAACATCGCCTACCTCATCAACTACGGTAGAATAAATAAGATCGGCGAAAACGGAAACGTTCTCGTCTCCAAGCAAGACCTCATCAGTTATTACGAAGGTTTCAAGCGCGAGCAGAGTTGGAAACAGCAACTCGGCGACGATTTGAATTGGGCGCTATCGTTCGAGCAATACAAGGAAGCGAAGACGACCAAACACGTCCACCGCTTGCACCCCTACAAAGGAAAATTCATCCCCCAACTTGTTGAATACTTCCTCGATAATCACACGGATGAATTTAAGCAGGAGACGTTCTTTCAAAGGGGCGACATCGTACTCGACCCATTTTGCGGCAGCGGGACGACGCTCGTGCAAGCAAGCGAGCTGGGACTTCATACCATCGGGATTGATATCTCCGCCTACAGCGCCTTTTAATTAAGCCTATGAAACAGTCAGCCGAAACTAAGGTTATTAATAGAGATGACTTGATCTATTGGATTGATAAACGATTTGTGCAAGAAGCCGCTCAAACACAAATCGATAGAACCTTGAATGAAGAAGAAATCGAGAGATTCACAAAAATGGTGGAATTCGGCCTATGGCATTCTGTCTATGATGTAGTCCACTCTGCAATTGCTGAAATAAACGAAAGTTAATGAAGTTATATGAACTCAAAAACTATTGCCGAATCGTTAGCTGATGAATTTCTACAGGTGGCGAAGAAATTTCAGGCTAATGTTGAACTCGTCAAAGTTTTGAAATCACGGACTTATCAAATCGCTCAAGCCAATGTTTTGATTAGAGCTGCGACAGAAGGAAAAAATGGTAGGTATTTCTACGGCTTGAATTATTTGACCGCCGAAGAAATGAATAATCTTGATAATCCATTTATCGCTTTTATCTGCGGCTCAGTTGAGCAAACTGTCATCATCCCGGCGAAAGTTCTATTTAAAGTTTTGCCGAACATTAGCCGCGACAGAAACGGCGAATATAAAATCACGATTGACCGCGATTTGAATATTGTCCTTGTAGGTAAAGGCAATAGATTAAATTGCACGGAATTCATTAATGCGTGGGAACTGCTGCTCAAGCCTTATAAGTATTCTGCAATTCAAAACACTGTCGAAGAAAGTCTGCATTCGGTAATCCAAGGCAGGCTGCTTCAGATAGGAAATATTCGGGGCTTTCACACCTTCTGCCCGGACAAATCTAAAAAATTCAATGATATTGAGTTAGGGAAAATCTCCACCTTAAGTAAATGTCCCGAACTGCAATTTTCCAATTATGACTTGCTGAGGAAAATCGACGTAATCTGGTTTAGAGAAAAAGGCAAACATCTTATCCCTGAAAATGCTTTTGAAGTTGAAGTCTCGACCGGAACTTGGTCGGGCGTGGGAAGATTATCAACCCTGATGGATTATGGGACTGTTGGCTTATACATCATTTCAGATACTCCGAAAAAGTTTGAACAGGTAATAGATACACTGGATTTCCATGACAGATACAGACACATAAAATCAGAAAGCATTGGCGATTTATACTCGGCTGAGAAGAACTTAAAGGAGTTGAGATATTCTATTGGTCTCTAAACGACAAGCGGCGAAGGCTATGCTCACAGAATTTAAAAAAGAACTGATCGCAATCGAAACTATCAAGGTTGTGTCTCAACAGTTAAGAGAAATCAGCGAAACAGTTAATCCTCGTCAGCTTAAAGAGTACAGTGCCACCTTTTTAGATTCGCTTTCCGAGGACTGGCTTGAGGGCATTAATTTAAGAAGTTGGACGCACGGACTGAATACGAGTTTGGGGCAATCTTTTTTTGAGAACGTCGCGCATCTCCTTTGCAATGGGACGAAAAAAGAATTCACCTCGAAAAAGGGATCGCTGTTGCGGTTGAGTCAATCTCAAAAACTAAGAATCGGAAAGATAATTACCGATTTCCACTAAAGTCTGAACTGCGGCGCGCGGCGACGAAGGCAATGCCCGCCCCGGCGGCGAGCAGCAAGACGCCGAGCGCGATGCGCCAGACGCTGTGGACTTCGTGGACGCTCCCCGAAGACTCGCTGACGACGAACGCCGTCGGCGCGGAAGCGAACGCCGCGTGGTAGGCGAGCGCTCCGCCCGCGGCGGCGAGCATGACACCCGCGATGATGAGCGCGATTCTCATCGCCGACTCTTTCTCACCTGCCTTTGAAGTCGGGTTTGCGCTTCTCTAAGAACGCGCGCACGCCTTCGTCTTTGTCCTGGCTGGAGAAGCAGAGGGCGAAGAGATCGATCTCGCGGCGCAAGCCTTCGTCGAGTGTCGAGCGCGCGGCGGTCTTGACCGCCTCCTTCGCCATGCGCAGGGCGATGGGGCTCTTCTCCGCCATCTTCTCGGCGACCTTCATCGTCTCAGCTTCGAGTTCCGCGTGCGCGACGACGCGGTTGACCAGACCGATCCGCTCAGCCGTCTGCGCGTCGATCATCTCGCCCGTCAAGATCAACTCCATCGCTTTCGACTCGCCAACGAGGTGCGTCAGCCGCTGCGTCCCGCCGCCGCCGGGGATGATGCCGAGGTTGATTTCGGGCTGGCCAAAGCGCGCCTTCTCGCTCGCGATGCGCAGGTCGCAGGCCATCGCCAGCTCGCAGCCGCCGCCCAGACAGAACCCATTGATCATGGCGATGACGGGTTTGGTGAAGGCGTCGAAGGCGGTGAAGAGGGAGCGCCCCGTCATCACGTCGCGCTGCGTCAGGGCGGTGCGCCCCTCGAACTCGCTGATGTCCGCGCCCGCGATGAAAGACTTGTCGCCCGCGCCCGTGATGACGACGACGCGCACCGACTCGTCCCCGCCCAACTCTTCGAGCGCCTGCGCGCCCTCCTGTCGCGTCTTGATGTTTAGCGCGTTCAGCTTGTCCGGTCGGTTGATCGTCAGGAGCGCGACCGCGCCGCGCCGTTCGAGGAGGAGGGTTTCGTAGGATGACATGGTTTGCCGCTCCGAAATATTTGAAGTCAGAAAACAGAAGTCAGGAGTCAGAAGCAAATGATCTTCACCTCTGACTCCTGACTTCTACCTTCCCGCTACTGGTTCGGCTGTTCGCTCTCCGGCGCGGCAGTCGCCTGTTCGTCGGCGACCCACGAGACGAAGAGGCGCAGCCAGTTCTCGGTCGGCTCAAGGATGGCGACGCCGATGCGCGCCGTGCCGTAGATGGCGGCGGCGACGCGTACGACCCGCGCCGTCACCTCGATGGGCGAGCCGTCGGGGCGGTGCGCGCGCAGGTACAACTGCTCGCCGCGCGTGACGCGCTGGTTCAGGTGGAAGAGCGCGCCGGTCGTCGAGATGTCATCCGTCTCGGTCGGCTCGCTCCAGGCCGCGCCGTCGTCGGCCCGCCCCGACACGACGACGGGCAGGCGCAGCGCCATCCGCAGCGCGAAACGTCTCTCTTCGTTCGGGTGCGTGGTCATAAGAAAGCTGTTAGCTGTTAGCGATTAGCTGTTAGCTCTAAACCGTTAGCAAAACTGTTCGTCGTGCTCAGCCGTTCAGCCTTTCAGCTTCCGGCTAAAAGCTAACGGCTAACAGCTAATCGCTCCATTCGTAGAAGCCCTCGCCGGACTTGCGCCCGAGTTTGCCTGCGGCGACCATGCGCCGCAAAATCTCCGGCGGGCGGAAACTCTCGCTCCCGAGCGCGCCGTGGAGGTATTCGGCGATTGACAGACGAACGTCGAGACCGACGAGGTCTGTCAGGCGCAGCGGACCCATGGGGTGATTGTAGCCCAACTCCATGGCCGTATCTATATCTTTCGCGCTCGCCACGTTCTGCTCCAGCATCCGCATCGCCTCGAGCCCCAGCGCCACGCCGAGGCGCGAGGACGCGAAACCCGGCACGTCCCTCACCGTGATCGGCTCTTTCCGCATCCTCCGACCGACCGCCCGCGCCGTCTCAACCGTCTCCGTGCTCGTCTCACGCCCGACGACGATCTCGACGAGACGCATGATGTGGACGGGGTTGAAGAAGTGCATCCCGACGACGCGCTCAGGTGTCCGTGCGCCCGCGGCGATCTCCGTGATCGAGAGCGAGGAGGTGTTGGTCGCGAAGACGAAGCCCGCAGGCGCGACGCGTTCCACCTCGCCGAGTGTCTCGCGCTTCAAGTCCATGCGTTCGGGCACGGCTTCGATGAACAGATCGGCTGCCGCCGCCTCCGCGAGCGAGGTCGCGCCACGGATGCGCTGCAAGGCCATGTCGCGCTCCTCGTCCGTCACCTTGCCGACGCGCACGCCCTTGTCGAGGTTCGTCTCGATTGAGCGCACGCCGCGCGCGACCGCCTCCTTGTCCACGTCGCGCATGACGACGCGGTAGCCGGCGAGCGCCGCCACCTGCGCGATGCCGTGCCCCATCGTGCCGGCGCCGAGGACGGCGATAAGTTCCACGGGGCGTGGCTGTGTCTGGTTAAATTCCGGTGAGTCCAAGGCGTTGTGGGCGTGCTCGCGTCGGACGCTCTGCGAGGCGCGCTTCCCCTGCTGGTTCGGTCTGTGGTTCGACTACTTCGAGCGCAGAGAGTTATACTACACGCGCCCGCGAAAAGGCTACACACAAGTGACCGTGAATTGACCTTTAATTCACGCGTCGCTCGTCCTCGTTCGTAAGGAGACGTATCACGCGAGATGCCCAAAGACACTCTGCACCGGGAAGTCGTCATCATCGGATCGGGTCCCGCCGGACTGACCGCCGCTATCTATGCCGCGCGCGCCGACATGTCGCCGCTCGTCATCGAGGGGCCGCAGCCCGGCGGGCAACTGATGATCACCACCGAGGTTGAGAACTACCCCGGCTTCGCCGAAGGGATTCAGGGGCCGGAGTTGATGGAACAGTTCCGCAAGCAGGCGGAGCGCTTCGGCACCCAGTTCATCACGAGCTGGATCGAGACGGTCGATCTCTCCGCTCGCCCCTTCACGCTCCACACCGGGGAGCACGAGATCAAGGCGGAGACGCTGATCATCGCCTCGGGCGCGTCGGCGAAGTGGCTCGGCATTCCGGGCGAGGCTCCCGCGCCCAAAGGGTTGGGCGGCTTGGGCGTCTCGGCGTGCGCGACGTGCGACGGCTTCTTCTTCAAGGGCAAGCGACTCGTCGTCGTCGGCGGCGGAGACACGGCAATGGAGGAGGCGACTTTCCTGACGCGCTACGCCTCGCGTGTCACGGTCATCCACCGACGCGATCACCTGCGCGCGTCGAAGATCATGCAGGACAAGGCGTTCAAGAACGAGAAGATCGACTTCATCTGGAACACGGAAGTCATAGAGATCATCGGCGAGCCGGAGACGGGCGTCGTCGGCGTGCGCCTGCGCGGGACGGAGACGGGCGAGGAGTCTATCTTCGACTGTGATGGTGTCTTCATCGCCATCGGCCACCAGCCGAACACGGGGATGTTCAAAGGCGTGCTCGACATGGACGAGGTCGGTTATCTGAAGACTTCGGGTCGCTCGATGGCGACGAACGTCCCCGGCGTCTTCGCCTGCGGCGACGCGCAGGACTCGTTCTACCGTCAGGCGATCACCGCCGCCGGGACGGGCTGCATGGCGGCGATTGACGCCGAGCGCTTCCTCGACAACCTCCCTGTCCCAGCGCCCACCGGCGAAGAGATCACCATCGAGGGCGAGCGCGTCTCCGCCGACCACGAGACGATCACCATGCCCAGCGGCGAAACCATCTCCAACCACGCCGACGCCGAAGGCGCGCCCGCCAGCGGCGACTAAGCCGACCACGAACAATTCTCTTCTTAGCGACTTGGCGCCTCCAACGTGAGAAATCATCATCACGCAAAGGCGCCAAGTCGCGAAGGAGCTTTTAGTTTTTGTGAGTGTGTAGTCTTAACAACTGTAGCACTTCACGCGGGGCCAGATTTCCTTGAGCGGGGCTTTGGGCTGGCGGCAGACGAAGATGGGCTGGTTGTTCTCGTGCGGCAAAACGTAGGGGTGCGTGAACGTGGCGGCGAGTTCGATCTGGTTGAAAGTTTTTTGCACGCCCTCCAGCTTCTCGCCGAACGTGATGACGCACTCGCCCGTGTAGTCGCGCGGGCCCCAGAGGAAATAGTTCTGGTGCTTGCCGATCGCCTTCGGCAGGCCGTAGCGCGCGCCGAAGAAGTCTATCGCGCCCGCCTCGCCGTAGTTGCGCGCGAAGATCGCGCAGCGCGGCTGCTCCTCGGCGGGCAAGCTGTGATAGACGCGTGCGACCGCCTCGGTCATCTCCTCCCAGCCGAACATGTCCGCGTAATGCTGCGGGAGTTCCGCCAGCTGCAGCTTCTCCGTGCGCGGCGCTTCAAGCCCCAGCGTGCGCTGGTAGCGGATGAACGTCTCGACGGGCAGCACCGGCAGCGAGAGCGGAGCCAGCGCCGCGCCGCCGACGACCAGCACGGCGACCGTCGCGGGCTTGAGCCATCGCCACGCGTGAGCACGCACGCTTAGTCGTGCGAATAAGTCTTCACCCCACACCGCGCCGGACGCGAAGAGTACCGGGTAGATGGGCAGCAGGTAATAGACCTTCGCGCGCAGGAGAATCATCGAGACGAACATCACGACGTAAACCCAGCCGAGCGCGCGGTAGGGCTTGCCCGCGCGCGCCGCGAGGTAGAAGTAGAGCCCGGTAGTCCACAGCGGAAACGTCAGCGGGTGCGCGAGCAGGAGCTGCCCCTTGAAGAAGTCGAAGGGTGAGACGGGCAAATTCTGATTCTTGTCGGCGTTACGCAGGACTTCAACCGTGGGGAAGCCGTGATTGATCTGCCAGAGGATGTTCGGCAGAAAGATGATGAGCGCGACGAGCCCGCCGAGCCAGAGCCACTTCAAGAGAAAATATTTGCGCGTGGGCGTCAGGGCGAGCGCGACGACGACGGCGAAGCCGAACATCAGCGTCGAGTGCTTGTTCATCAGCCCCAGCCCCGCCACCACGCCGAACCACAGCCACAGCCGCCCGTCGCCGGCCTTGAAAATTCGCACGAGCAGGTACGCGCCCGTCGCCCAGAAGAGCGGCTCGAAGGCGTTCATCGTGAGGATCGTGTGCAGGATCAAAAATCCCGGTGCGATGATGACGGCGACCGACGCCAGCGTGATCGCGAAGCGTCTGCCGCCCAGCTCGCGCACGGTGAGCCCCGTGATGAAGACGAGCGCGGCGCCCGCGACCGCCGGGAAGAAGCGGATTGCGAAGAGAGAGTCGCCGAGCAGGGCGCGCGTCACTTTCGCGACGAGCGCGATCATCGGAGACTGATCGACGTAGCCCCACGCGAGGTGTTCGCCGCAGGCGAGGTAGTACAACTCGTCGCGGAAGTAGCCGTAATGGCCGTTGGTCAGAAAGTGCAGGAGCAGATCGAAGAGCGAGAGGTAGAGGATGAGGGCGAGGCCGCCCGACGGGTTCAGTCGCGTGGTGATGCGTCCGTTCACAGTCTCCGTCAGGCGTCCGGTCTCGCTCGTGCGCGAGAATCAGAGGAGCACGATTGAGTCGTCGCGGTCGCGGCGTCGGGGCTGGCGGGGCGGCTCATCGTCGCGCAGGTGCGGGCAGGCGTCGCAGTATTCGCCGAAGTGCTCGCGGCGATCCTCGCACTCGTTGCAGCCGAGTTCGACGCCGAGTTCGCGCAGCAGATCGACGAGCGGGAGCAGGAGCCGGCCGCGCTCGGTCAGGGCGTACTCGACGTGCGGCGGCACACCGCCCAGATCGCGCCGCACGACGAGGCGGTCGCGCTCCATGTCGCGCAGGCGCGAGACGAGCGTGCGGCTACTGATCGGGTGGAGTCGCTCGATGAGATCGTTAGTGCGCCGCGCGCCGCGCGCCAGATCGCGCACGACGAGCAGCGTCCATTTGTCGCCCAAGAGTTGCAGCGCGCCCGTCACGGGGCAGCCGTCGCCTTCGCGTCGTAACATCTCGCGCCCTTCCTCGATTCCTCTCCTCGTCTTCACGCCCGTGCGCCGCTGAACCGCCGCGCACGTCTCTCGAATGGTGCGCCCGCAGATTATCACAAAGCCGAGGTTTTGCGCCTGCGCCACAATTACCGTCAGGTCGGGAGCGCGGCGAAACTCACACGACCGAGAGGTGACGCGGAGCGATACAAGGCTTGTGAGCCGTGCTAGTCTTGCCCCGATAGAAACGCCTGCCCCGCCGAGTTGCCTGTGGAAAAGTGGACGACAAAGAGCCTGAAGAATTAGTGGACGATAGAGATCACCAGATGCCCGCGTCGCGGCAGGTGTTTCTTTACTTCCTGCTACTCGGCTTCGTCAACGTCGGTGGACCCGTCGCGCAGATCACCATGATGTACAACCACATGGTCGAACGGCGGCACTGGCTCTCGAAAGACCGCTTCGTCCAGGTGATGGGCTTCTGCCACATGCTGCCCGGCCCCGAAGCGTTGCAACTCGCCATCTACGTCGGGTATCTGAAACGCGGCGTCCTGGGCGGCATCCTCGCCGGTCTCACCTTCATCGTCCCCGGCGCCGGAATCATGATTCTGCTGAGCTGGCTCTACGTGACCTACGGGAGTCTGCCGCAGGTGAACGACGCGCTGTTCATCTTGAAGCCCGCCGTGCTCGGGATTATCGCCGCCGGAATCATCAAGCTCGGCAGGGCTTCGATCAAAACTCCGCTGCTCGCCGCGTTGCTCGTCGGCGCTGTCATCGGGATGCGCTTTTTAGGGATCAACTTCCTCGTCATCCTCCTCGCCGCCGGACTGCTGCACCTCTTGATCAAAGAAGGCTGGCCGCGACTAAAACGAGGGCGCGCCACGATGCCGGCCTTGATCGGCGGGCTCGGCCTCGGCTTCGCGCTCGACGGTTCGCGCTGGCTTCAGATGGCCTGGCTCTTCTTGAAGACCGGGCTCTTCAGCTTCGGCGGCGCTTACGCTTCAATCGTCTTTTTGCAGCGCGGCGCGGTCGAGCAGTATCACTGGCTCACGGCGGGTCAACTCCTGGACGGCGTGGCCCTGAGCGTGGCGACGCCGGGTCCCTTCATGCTCTTCACCACTTTCACGGGCTACCTCGCGGGCGGCGTCGCGGGCGCGCTCGTCGCCACCTTCTTTGTCTTCCTCCCGTCCTTCGTCTTCGTCCTGGCCGGAGCCAGTTACATCGAGCAGGTGCGTCATAATCGTCGGGTGCAGGCATTTTTGGCGGGCGCGAGCGCGGCGGTCGTCGGCGTCATCTTCGTCGTCTCCCTGTCGCTCGTGCCGGAGGCGCTCGTCGGTTGGGTCAGCGTCTGTATCGCCGTCGCGGCCTTCCTGCTCATCTCGCTGTTGAAGAGGGACGTTGCCCTGGTCGCGGTCGGGGCGATTGCCGGCGGCATCCTCTACGCGGCGGCGCGCGCGTTTCTCTAGCTGGCTTGAGTGAAACGGAATCAACATGGCAACTGAGAGCGAGACCGATGAGTTCTGTTGATCAGCAAATGGCGTTACAGGACGTGGTGACGGCAGCCGCCATGTACGTGCGGGCGCTGAGTCTGGGCAGAGGCGCGTTGATGGATTTTGCGGAATGAATGTTTCGGAGTGAGAACCTCGGAGCAGTGGAATCATAGAAACTAGAAGAGGTGAAGTGATGAAAGAAGTTTCCAGGCGCGAAGCGATGACAAAATTAGCCGCCGGAGGTGCGGGGCTCGCGCTCCTGAATCTCACCGGCGCGACTGAATCGGGAGAGGCGATAGCACAAGGGCAGACGCCCGCCGCGGCCACTCCGCCAGCGGTTCCGGCATTCCGTGGACAGCATCAGCCGAAGCCGTTGACCTTTGACCCGGCGAAGCTCAAAGGACTTTCTGAGAAACTCATTCGCTCGCACTGGGAGAACAACTACGGCGGCTCAGTCAACGCGCTCAACGCCGTCGAGAAGCGGCTCAACGCGACGCTGCGCGAGAAAGACTTGCCCGCATACATCTACGGCGGCCTGAAGCGAGAAGAGCTGCACCGCACCGGCTCGGTCGTGCTGCATGAACACTACTTCGGCAACCTCGGCGGCGACAATAAGCCCGGCGGCGAGGTGTTGGACGCGATCAAAGGATGGTTCGGAAGTTACGAACAGTGGGAGGCGGAGTTCAGGAAGACGGCGCAGGCGCTGGGCGGCGGCTCCGGCTGGGCAATGCTGACTTTCAACCTCTACGCGGGCGAGGTTCATAACTACTGGGCGTGGGATCACATGCACAACGCGCCGGCGGGTCGCCCGCTGCTCGTGCTCGACATGTACGAGCATGCTTACCACATGGATTACGGGTCGGCTGCCGCGAAGTACGTTGACGCCTTCATGCAGAATGTGAACTGGGAAGAGGTCAACCGCCGTTTCGTCGGCGCGCGAAAGATGGCCGCGCTCGTCTAAGGAAGTTGACTTAACGTTTGCCCGATGAGGAGTCGCGTTATGAATGCACCGAAGGCGGCTGCCACTGTGCTGTTGGCGCTCTCGTTCGCGGTTTGTACCGCTCAGACGACGAAACTCGCGCTGCGCACTGTCAGCGACGTGCCGCTCACGGGGCGCGCGACGCGCCTCGACTATCAGAGCTTCGACCCGCAGACGGGACGCCTCTATGTCGCGCACCTCGGCGACGACATGCTGACCGTCTTCGACACGAACGGCGGCAAGGTCGTCGGCGACGTGAAAGACTTGAAGCGCGTCCACGGCGTGCTCGCCGTCCCGGAGCTGCACCGCGTCTATGCCTCTGCGACGGGCACGAACGAGTTAGCCGTCATTGACGACGAGACCTTGCAGGTCGTGGCGCGCGTGCCCGCGGGGGATTACCCGGACGGCATCGCCTACGCGAGCAGCGCGTCGAAGCTCTATGTCTCAGACCTGCACGGCAAGTCCGACACCGTGATCGACGCGAAGACGAATCAGAGGATCGCCACGATAGCGCTCGCGGGCGGGGCGGGGAACACGCAGTACGACGCGGCGTCGGGGCACGTCTTCGTCACCGTCCACCGGGTCAACCAGATCGCGGAGATCGATCCGCAGACCGATAAAGTGATCGGGAGCTACCCGCTGCCGGGTTGCGCGGAGAGCCACGGCCTCTTGATTGACGGCGAACACCGTCTGGCGTTCGCCGCGTGTGAAGAGAACTCGAAGCTCGCCGTCTTCGATCTCACCCAAAAGAAGCTGACAGCCATCCACTCAATCGGCGCTGACCCGGACGTGCTCGCTTTCGACAAGAGCTTGCAGCGCCTCTACGTCTCTGCCGAGAGCGGCACCGTCTCCGTCTTCGACGTGCGCGGGGGTGGCTTGGCGAAAGTGGGAGAGGGGTTCTTCGCGCCCAAAGCTCATTCGGTCGCCGTTGACAGCCGCACACACCGCGTCTATTTCCCGCTTGAGGACGTAGGCGGGAAGCCTGTGCTGAGGATCGCCGAACCGACTACTAACCAATAGAAGAACGGCTGTGAGTGTGACTCGAACGACAATTCACGCCACGGGTTGCGCTGCTGCGGGCGGTGACTCGTAGTCCCCGGCGATGACGACGGTGAGGTGGTCTGGGCGGAAGTATTTGCGGATGGCGGCGTTGACCTCTTCGCGCGTGACGGCGGCGATGAGCTGCGGATAGCGATCGACGTAGTCCGCGCCGAGCTGGTAAAACTCCGCGTTCCAGAGCGCGGAGGCTAATCCGGCGTTGGTCGCGAGCGAGACTTTGAAGGAGCCAATGGCGGCGCTCTTCTCGTCGGCCAGCTCGTCCTCGCGGATGCCGTCCGCCACGTAGTCGCGCAGCACGGCGAGCGCCGACTCGATGGCGCGCTCGACGTTCGCGGGGCTCACCGAGACGGCGATGTACCAGGGGCCTGCCGCGAGCGACGGCGCGCGGAAGCGCGAGGCGATGCCGTAGGTCAAGCCTTCGCGGTCGCGCACTTCGAGGCCGAGCCGCGAGGAGAGCGTGGACTCGCCGAGCGCGCTGTTGGCGATTGACGCGGCGTAATAGTCTGCGGCGTCGCGGCGCAGGGGCGCGGCTGAGCCGAGCAGCACGTCCACGTTCGCCTTCTCCTTGACGACGACGATCTCTCGGTGCGCGCCCTCGCGCTGCGACGGATCAATCACTTCAACTGCAACCGAGTCGGGTCCCGCGAACTCACCGAAGGAGTCGCGGAACTGTCGCCGCACTTCGTCCGCCGCAACGTCCCCGACGACGGCGACGATCAGCGAGCGCCCGCCGTAGCGCCGCTCATAAAACTCGCGCACGTCTTCGACCGTCGTCGCCTCGATGCTCTCGATGAGGCGCGCGCCCGCGTGCGCGTAGAAGGGGTTGGCCGCGTCGAAGGTGAGCTGTGCGAAACGCTCGTAGGCGCGGTGGCGCGTGTTCGCCTGCTGCTCGCGGACGGCGGCGATCTGCTGCTGCTTCAACTTCTCCAACTCTTCGGCGGGGAACGCCGGCTCGCGCAAAGCTTCGGCGAGCGTCGAGAGCAGCACCGGCAAGTCTTCCGCGAGGCAGCGGCCCGCGGCGTGCACGGCGAAGGGGTCTGCCGAAAACTCCAACTCCGCGCCGAGGCGTTCGAGATCGCCCGCGAACTCAATCTTCGTGCGGCGGCGCGTGCCGCGCGCGAGCATCTCGGCGCAGAGCCGCGCGAGTCCGGGCCGCTCGCGCGGCTCGAAGTAAGCACCGGCGCGCAGCGAGGCGCGCAGCGAGACGGTCGGCGTCGCGCGGTTTTCGAGCACGACGAGCGTCGCGCCCGTCTCAAGCTGCTCGCGCACGACGCGCGAGGCGAAGCCCGACTGGCCGGCGCTCGTGTTCGCCTCCGCCGCGGAGGATGATTTCCCCTCGTGCGCCTCCTCGATCCGGCGCGCGCCCTGTATCGAGTTTTCTGTCATTCCGTACCGCGCTCCTCGGCAAGACGTTCGACCACTTCGGAGAGTCGAGTAAGCCGCGCGTCCGTCTCATCCTGTCGCAGGTGGCTCTGAGTGGCGATGTTCGCGAGCCGATCAACTTTCGTCTCGGTGCGCCTCTGTGCCTCCGCCAGATCGGTGATAGCTTTGGTCATCGCCTGATTCAACTCGCTTTGCGACACTGCTTGCTCGCGGATGATGTGGTTCATCTCGCCGATAACGCGGTTTATCTCCCCGATAACGCGGTTCGTCTCGCCAACTTGCTCGGCAAGCCCCGCGACTTGTCCCTCAAGCGTGGCCTGACTCTTCAGCAGAAATTCGATGGCGCGTTCGATCTCTTCGCCGCTCATGACAAGTTCTCCTGTTCAGCTTCTCACGCTCGCGAGCTTCACGCGCGGCACGCCCGGCGACTTCATTCCACGTCGCCCGTCTTCGGGATGAAGTGGCCGACCGTGCGATTGTCTTCGGTGAAGTATTTTAGCGCGGCGCGCCGCACCTCAGCGGGCGTGACGCCTGCGATTCGGGTGGCGTAGGTTTCGTAGAAGCGCCAGTCGGCGACCGCCTCGGCTTCGGAAATCTGCGCGGCGACGTTGTGCGTGCCGTCGCGGTCGTAAGCAGTGTGCGCGACAATCTGGCGCTTCGCCTTTTCGATCTCGCCTGCGCTCAAGCCTTCTTCCGCGATGCGCTTCATCTCGGAGATGATCACCCGCTCGACCTCGCGCGGCTCGACCGAGGGGCGCACGGTCGCATAGATGCTGAAGAGGCCGGGATCGCGGAACTGATCGCAGTTAGCCTGCACCGAGACGGCCAACTCGCGTTCGACGAGCGACTGGTAGAGGCGGCTCGTCACGCCATGCGACATGGCGGCGGCGAGGACGACGAGCGCATAGATGTCGTTCTCCTCCGGCGGCGCGGCGGCGCGCGCTGCAAGTTCCGCGTCCGAGAGCACGCGCGTCTCGCCGAGCACGGAGGGCGCGTGCCAGGCGATCTGCACGAGCGCGAGTTCGCCCGCGCGCCGCACGACGAGGCGCCGCTCGCCCTCCTGCGCGGGCTCGTCCGTATAGACTTCCGGGACGGGGTCGGAGGTCGCCGCGTGCGCGCCGAAATACTTTTCGATGAGCGAGAGGCACGCGCCCTCCGCGAAGTCGCCGACGACGACGAGCGTCGCGTTATTCGGATGGTAGAAGGTGTCGTAAAAAGCTTTCAGCCGCGAAGTAGGCACGTTCTCCACGTCGGCGCGCCAGCCGATGGTCGGGTGGTGGTAGGGGTGCTCGCGAAACGCCGCCGCGTAAACCGCCTCGTCCAAGACCATCGCGGGCTCGTTCTGCCCGCGCTCCAGTTCGTTGCGTACGACCGTCATCTCCGCCTGTCGATCTTCGTCGGCGATAAGCGAGTTCCGCATCCGGTCGGCTTCGAGCCGCAGGGCGAGCTCGAGCTGATCCGAGGGCACGGTCTCGAAGTAGTTCGTGCGGTCGTACCAGGTGGTGGCGTTGAAGTCCGCGCCGATCTTCTGGAGCGTGGCGGCGATCTGCGTGCCGCGCGCCTTGTTAAACTCGGGTGTGCCCTTGAACATCATGTGTTCGAGCAGGTGCGTCGAGCCCGTATGCCCGACCGCCTCGTTGCGCGAGCCGACCCGGTAGAGCACGCACACCGTCACGACCGGCGCGACGCTGTTTTCGACCAAGAGGACTTTCAGGCCGTTCGCCAGTCGGAACTCTCGCACGCGCTCGCCCCCGGCGACGAAGGCTGCGCTCGCCTCTGACGGCGCGCTCGTCGCCATCGTCATAGTTGTCTCTTCGTTCATGAGTTTTCTTCGCGCACTGTGTCGCGCCGCAAAGTTTAGCGCAAAATTTCCGTGCCCGCCCGTCGCCGCGCGAAGCCTTTTTGCTTTATCAGGCAAAGAACTTGACATAGCCGTGACGGCGGGCGTATTCTGCGCTGACGATGACCGTCCTCAGACAAGTCAGCCCGCCTGCGGTCGCCGAGAGCGAGCCGCCCGCGCTCCACGCGCGCGCGATGGACAACCTGCGTTTCATCCGCGAGACGATGGAGGGCGCGGCATCTTTCACGGCAGTCTCTGGGTGGGGTCAGCTCCTCATCGGCGTGACGGCCTTCGTCGCCGCGTGGGTCGCTTACCGACAGCACAACGTGCGCCGCTGGCTGCTCGTGTGGCTCGTCGAAGCTTTGCTCTCGGCGGTCATCGCTGGGGCGACGATGTGGCGCAAGGCGCGCGCGCGTGAAGAATCGCTGCTCTCGAAGCCGGGCCGGAAACTCGCCATCAACCTCTCGCCGCCGCTCTTCGCCGGGGCGCTCCTGACCGTCGTCCTCTTCCGCTCAGGCTTCGTCTCGATCATCCCCGCCATGTGGCTGCTGCTCTACGGAGCGGGCGTCGTCACGGGCGGGGCTTTCTCCGTGCAGATCGTGCCCGTCATGGGCTTGTGCTTCATGCTGCTCGGCGCAGGTGCGGCGTTTCTGCCATGGGCGCAGGCGAACGCGCTGCTCGCGGCGGGCTTCGGCGCGCTGCACGTCGGTTTCGGTTTCATCATCGCAAGGAGACACGGTGGCTAAACAGTCTGCACTCAAACAACAGCCTCAGAGAAAATCTCGCGCCGCTGAGGCGAACCTGCGCGCCGTCGGGCGCACTGCCACTACTACTACGCGCGCGGCGACGGCGGCAGCGGCGGCGAAAGAACCTGATCCGACCGAGTTGGAGCGGCTCATCCATGAGCGCCTCCGGCTCGGCATCGTCAGCGCGCTCGCCGTCCACGAGCGGATGACTTTCAACGAGCTGAAGAACGCGCTCAAGACGACCGACGGCAATTTGAGCGTCCACGCGCGCAAGCTGGAAGAGGCGAAGTACGTCGCCTGCGAAAAGTATTTCGACGGGCGCACGCCCAAGACCGAGTACCGCCTGACCGACACGGGGCGGCGCGCGCTCGAACGCTACCTGAATCACATGGAGGCGATCATCCGCCGGACGCGCGAGACCTAGGCGCGAAAATTTTTTGCCTGCTCGCTTTATAAAGCAAAGAACTTTCCGATAAAGAAGAATACGGCGGAGGCGACAACAAATGAGGGACATAGAGATGGAAGAGTTCGACGTGGTCATCGTCGGCGCGGGGCTGGCGGGGCTGCACTTGGCGCGGCTGCTCGCAACGGAGAAGGTGCGCGTGCTGCTTGTGGACGCGAAGCGAGCCGTTGACGAGCGCGTCCACACGACGGGCATCTTCGTGCGGCGCACGCTCGAAGACTTCGCGCTCCCGGCGGACTGCCTCGGCGCCGCTGTCAGTCGCGTCACGCTCTACTCGCCCGCGCGCCGGAGCCTCCAGCTTGAGAGCCCGCACGCGGAGTTTCGCGTCGGGCGCATGGGCCGCCTCTACGCACGCCTGCTCGCCGAGTGTTGTCAGGCGGGAGTCGAGTGGTCGCCCGCCACGCGCTACGCGGGCTGCACGACAGAGGCGGCGGGCGGGCTGAGCGTCGTGCGGCTTGAGCGGGGCGGGCTGACGCGCACGGTCGCGGCGAGGTTCCTGGTCGGCGCGGACGGGGCGCGCTCGCGCGTCGCGCGTGATCTGAAACTTGATTGCAACCGCGAGTGGCTGGTCGGCGTGGAAGAGGTGTACGCGGGCGTGCCGCTGCAGAGTGGCGAGCCGCGCTTCCACTGTTATCTCGACCCGCGACTCGCGCCGGGTTATCTGGCGTGGGCCGTCGAGGACGGCGAGGAGACGCACGTCGGCGTCGGCGGCTACGCGGCGCGCTTCGACGCGCTCGCGGCGCTCGCAGAGTTTCGCGCCGGGTTAGCCAGTTCGTTCGACTTCCGCCGCGCGAGGATGACGGAGCGGCGCGGCGGGCGCATCCCTGTGGGCGGCGTGCTGCGGCGCATCGCGAACGAGCGCGGCCTGCTCGTCGGCGACGCGGCGGGCGCGGTCTCGCCGCTGACGGCGGGCGGGCTCGATCCGGCTCTGCGCCTGTCGAGTCTGGCGGCGCACGTCACGGCTGATTATTTGCGAACGGGCGATGCGAGCGCGCTCGCGCCATATTCGGGGGCGCGTTTCCGCGCGCGCTTCACGTCGCGGCTATGGATGCGCCGGGTGCTGCGCGGGCTGAACTCGCCGCTCGCGGTCGAAGCCGCTTGCGCGGCGCTGCGTCTGCCCGTCGCAAGGGAACTGGCGCGGCACGTCTTCTTCGGTCGCGGCTCATTCCCGGACGTGGCATGCCCAGACGTCGCGTGCGCGCCGACCGGCGACTTGCTCGCGCGCAAGGTCGTGGTTTGAGACCTCTCGCGCGCCGCGCGTGAACTTGATGAAGGGAAGGGGAGAGCGAGATGAAAGTGATCTCTACTTTTGAAGACGAGCAGATCGAGTTGATCCGCGAGCAGCTTTACCCGGAGCAGAGGCAGGCGTGCGAGCCGCAGACGGCGCCGCGCGCGGGCTTCATGCGCAGACAGTTCGGCGCAGATGTAACGCGCGACCAGAAAGTTTTCGACGTGCTCTTCGGCGTCGTCTTCCCCGTGCTCTGTTTCGTCTTCGACCCAGTGGTCTTCCGCGGCGGCATCGGCGACGCGCCCATCCTGGGGCGCTACCGCCTGTTCGCCTACCTCGTGAGCGGCGTCGGGATCGTCGCGCTCGCGTCGTGTCTCGCGGCGGGCCAGCGCGTGCGCGAGTGGGGCGCAATGCTCGGCGGCGTGCTGCTGGCGTGCGCCTTCTTCTCGTTCGCCGTCGGCGTGCTCATCTCGCCCTACAGCGTGATCGGCCTCGTAATCCTCATCGGCGCGCTCGGCTTCATCCCGTTCTTCACGGCGTTCGTCTATCTGCGAAACGGCGTGCGTGCGCTCAGCGCGTCGGAGACGAGTTTGGAGGGGACTCGGCGCGGGCTGGCGTTCACGTTCGGCGCGTTCCTCGCGTTCGGCGCGCCGGCCTACGCGCACCTGAAGATCGAGCGCGTCGTCAGGCGCGCCGTGCCGGAGTTGTTGAGCGACGACTTGACGAGAGCCGACGCGGCGGCGCGCAGGCTCAAGTACGTGGGCTGGCTCGAAGGGATGGATTATGACGAGCTGGCCTGGACTTACGCGCGCGAGACGGACGCGACGCGGCGCGAGAGACTCTCACGCGCCTACCGCGCGCTGACCGGGCGCAGCGTCGAAGACAGGCTGAGTAGACTTAACGACTGACGGTGTGGGCGACGCACGGCGATGAGTGCAGAGGCGTCGAGCGAGGCATCGAGCGAGAGAGGGCGGGTGTGGGCAGCCACGTGCGCGCGGCGTGGCTTGCGCCGCTGCCGCGAGTGTGCGCGCGGGAGTTTAATCGCGTACTGTCGGGTGGAAGACAAGTGACGAAGGAGCGTTGACCAGCCATGTTAAAGCGCATCATTGCCATCGCGTTCATCTTCGCGGGCGCGTCGGTCGCGTGGGTGATCTTGGGCGGGACGATCTTCTCGCGCACATACGATTCGGGCGAGACGCTGAACAGCCGCGTCGTCTCGACGTGGGGCGCGCCGCACACGCAGTCGCCACCCGCCGCGACCGTTACGCGGCTCGTCCCGAAGACGACGGAGACGGTCGAGAACGGGAAGTCGAAGTTCGTCACCGAGCAGTTGAGCGTGACGGACGCGCTGCCCGTCGAGTCGAGTCGCATCGACGTGAACCTCGCGCTCGACTACCGGCAGAAGGGCTTGCTCTGGTACAGCACCTACAAGGTCGGATTCGGAGGCGTCTATACGTTCCGCAACACGACGCCGCAGGACAAGGTGGCGTTCACTTTGAAGTTCCCGACCGAGCAGGCGCTCTACGACGATCTCGTATTCACCGTCAACGACGCGCCCGTCACGCTGACGAACGAGAAGGGCGCGGCGACGGGGACGGCGGAGGTGAAGCCGGGTGAAGTGGCGACGCTTCATATCGGCTACCGCTCGCAAGGGCTGACCGAGTGGCGCTACAACTTCGGAGGCGACGTGGCGCAGGTCAAAGATTTTCAGATGAAGATGCAGACCAACTTCAAGGCGATTGATTTCCCCGAAAACACGCTCTCGCCCTCGGAGAAGCGCGAGACCGGCGACGGCTGGCAGCTTGAATGGAACTACAAGAATTTAGTTTCGGGCTTCCAGATCGGGATGACGATGCCGGAGAAGTTGCAGCCCGGACCCTTAGCGGGGCGCATCAGCTTCTTCGCGCCGGTCTCGCTGTTTTTCTTCTTCTTCCTCATGTTCATCATCACGACGATGCGCGGCATCGAGCTGCACCCGATGAACTATTTCTTCCTCGCCGCCGCGTTCTTCTCGTTCCACCTGCTGCTGGCGTATCTGGTCGATCACGTCTCGATCCACTGGTCGTTCGCGATCTCTTCGGTCGTCTCGGTCTTTCTCGTCATCAGCTACCTGCGGCTCGTCGTCGGGACGCGCTTCGCCGCGCGCGAGGCGGGACTCGCGCAGTTTATCTACCTCGTCATGTTCTCCTACGCCTTCTTCTTCAAAGGCTTCACGGGGCTCGCCGTCACCACGGGGTCGATCCTGACGCTCTTCGTCGTCATGCAGATTACTGGGCGCGTGCGCTGGGCGGAGAAGTTTGCGGGGAAGGTTGAGGAAAACGGCAACGGCGAGAAGGGCGCGAACGGAGGCTTCGCGGGCAAGCCCGCGCCGTCGGTCAGTGCCTGACGCGCGCCGACTCGGCGGTCGGCGTTGTCACCCGGTGTCGGATTTGTCGCGTGCGCGGCGGGCGGCTTGGGCGAGCAACTCCTCGGCGTCGCGGAGGTGATGCGGGAGCCCCTGAAGCTGCTTCGCGCGGACGACGTCGGCGAACGATGAGACGCGCGCGAGGCAGTCGCCGACACGCACGAGTTCCGAGTTCGCCCACAGCTCCTCGAACGGGACGGGGTAGCGCATGAAGACGTCTATCGAGCGCCCGGCGGCGTCGGTCATGGTGAGGACGACGAGCAGGTGGGGCGGGAGCGGGATGGTGGCGAAGAAGCCCGCGGACGCGAGCGAGCGCGTCGCCCGCCCAGCCTCGGCGGGCGACGCGTCCACGACGATGTCCAGGTCGCGCGTCTCGCGCTCGAAGCCGTGCAAGAGGACGGCGACGCCGCCCGTCACGACGTAGCGCACTCCGTCGCCTGCGAGGCGCGCGAGTACGTCTTCGTAAATCACACTCGCGGTTCGGCTCGGCTACTGCTTCTGCAACTCGGCGAGCGCGGCGAGCACTTCCGCGCTGTGACCGGCGGGTCCGACCTTCGTGAAGACGCGCGCGATCTTGCCTTCGGGGTTGATGATGAAGGTGTTGCGCGCCGAATACTTGTTGCCCTGATACTCCATCACCGAGCCGTAGGTGTCGGAAACTTTCCCGCCCTCGTCCGCGAGCAGTTTGAAGTTCAAGCCCTCCTTGGCGCAGAAGCTCTTGTGCGACTCGGCGGTGTCCACGCTCACGCCGAGGATGACGGCGTGCGCCTGCTCGTACTTCGACAAGTCCTGCTGGAAGTTGTGTGCCTCGAGCGTGCAGCCCGAGGTGAAGTCCTTCGGGTAGAAGTAGAGCACCACCCAATTGCCGCGGAAGTCTTTGAGGCTCGCCTGCTTGCCCTCGTTCGTCGTCAGAGTAAACTCGGGCGCGGCGGCTCCGACCGCAGGGGGATCGCCGAACGCGCCTACCGCGACGGACGACACGATCAGCAACGCGGCGACAGCCGCGAGCGACGACAGGAAACGTAATTTCAGCTTGCTCATCAAAAAACTCCTCATGATGGATAGACGTTTGTGGGAGGCGCGAAGTGAGTTTTACCAGAGTCAGCCGCCTTTCTCCAAGCGCCCTCGCGTTGCGTCTTATCCATCATCTCGGACTGACCTTGCCCGGCCCCCACAGCGCGCGCCCCGGCTTCGCGCCCGTGTGCTCGCCGTCCTTTAGAACTTGCACGCCGTTGACGAAGACGTGGCGGACGCCGACCGCGAACTGGTGCGGCTGCGCGAAGGTCGCGCGGTCGGCGACGGTCGCGGGATCAAAGACAACCACGTCGGCGAACATACCGGGCTGCAAGTAGCCGCGGTGATCCAGGCCGAGGTTCGTCGCGGGCAGACCTGAGAGACGGCGCACGGCTTCGCCGAGCGGCAACAGCTTTTCGTCGCGGACGTAGTGGCCGAGGAAGCGCGCGAAGTTGCCGTAGGCGCGCGGGTGCGGGTTGTTCTTGAGAAACACGCCTTCGGGCGCTTGCGACTCGGCGTCCGACCCGAGCGAGACCCACGGCTGTCTGAACTGCTTCGAGATGTTCTCCTCCGACATCATGAAGTAGATCGTCTCGACGCGCGAATGGTCTTCGACGATCAAATCCATGATCGTCTCCTCCGGCGACTTGCCGCGCATGGTAGCGACCTCGGCGAGAGTCTTTCCAATCAGCGGCTTGAGTTCTGGCGAGCGGAAGCCGACGAGCAGCACGCGATCGGCGCTCCCGGCGGCGACGTACAGGTTCTCCCACTTGTCCGAAGGCGTGCGCACCTCCTCGGCAATGCGCGCCCGCGTCGCGGGGTCTTGCAGGCGTTTGTAGAATTCGTCTTCGCCCTTGTCCGAGACCCACGGCGGCAGCGACGCGCTCAACCCGGTCGCGCCCGCCGTGTAGGTGTACATGTCCGCCGTGATCTGCTGCCCGCGCGCGCGCGCCTCGTTCACGAGCGCGATGACGCGATCCATCTTCGACCAGTTCTGCGTGCCCGCCGCCTTGAGATGGTAAATCTCCGCCGGCACCCCCGCCTCGCGGCTGATGCGGATCAACTCCTCGACCGCCTCGACGAGACGGTTGCCCTCGCTCCGCATGTGCGAGATGTATTTGCCGCGGTAGCGCGCCGCGACCTTGCACAGCTCGATCAGCTCGTCCGTCTTCGCGTACACGGCGGGCGGGTAGATGATCGACGAGCCGACGCCGAGCGCGCCCGCTGCCATCTCGCGGCGGACGAGTTCGCGCATCTGCCGCATCTGCGCGGGCGTGGGCTGCACGTCCTTGTCGCCCAAGACGTACTCGCGCACGGTCGTCGCGCCGACGAACGAGGCGACGTTCTGCGAGACGCCGCGCCGTTCGAGGTATTGCAGATACTCTGCGAGCGTCGTCCACTCAATCGGGTACTTGATGTCGCCCTGATGCGCGAGCGCCTGCCGCTTCATCTCCGGGCTCAAGGGTCCCATCGAATCGCCCTCGCCCATGATTTGCGTCGTCACGCCCTGCTTCAACTCGCCGAGCGAGCGACCGTCAACGATCAGGGATTCGGTTGACCACGAGAGCATGTTGATGAAGCCCGGCGCGACCGCTAAGCCGCTCGCGTCAACTTCCGTATTCGCCTTCACACCGGAGAGATCGCCGACCGCCGCCACGCGGTCGCCGCGTAGCCCGACGTCCGTGCGCCGCCCCTCGCCGCCCGTGCCGTCATAGACCGTGCCGTTGCGGATGATGACGTCGAAGCGCGGGGGCGTCGTCGTGATGACCTTCACGCGCCGCGACCCCGCGCGTTGCGCCGCGAGTGGAGACGCCGAGACAAGCAGGGCGAGCAGCAGGGCGAGAAACTTTTTCATCGGAGACCTCCGGCCTTTTCGAGAGAAATCTTTGTGCGTGACGGCGACCGCGCGCGGGCGCGAACTCTAACACAGATCGGCGCGGCTGTGATGTGCGATCACGACTGATACGATGACGTGCGACGCGCCGATGCTTTATGATGTGAGGCAAGATTAAAAGAGCCGGACAACGTAGAGTGTCTTCGTCAACGGAGGGCGTGATGAAACGTAGGCGTGTGCGTCAGACTTTGACTTTCGCGTTGGGCTTTGTGCTCGTCGCGCAGATCGGGTGCGGCGGGCTGTTCTCGAACGGCGGCTCGTCGTCGGGCGGGGGCGCGCGGCCTGCCCCGCATTTCAAGCCGGGATTCAACCTGTTCACGCCGGAGCAGGACGTCGAAGTCGGTCGTCGCTCGGCGGAGGAGATCGCGCACCAAGTCCCGCTCTTAAACGACGCGGCGATCTTAAACTACGTGCGCGCGCTCGGCGCAAAACTCGCCGCGCACGCCTCCGGCGAGAAGTTCCCCTACCAGTTCAACGTCGTCGCCACGCGCGACATCAACGCGTTCGCCCTGCCGGGCGGCTTCGTCTTCATCAACGCGGGCGTGATCATGGCGGCGAAGGACGAAGGAGAGCTGGCTGGGGTGATGGCGCACGAGATCACGCACGTCGCCCTGCGCCACGGCACGAATCAGGCGTCGAAGGCTTACATCGCGCAGAAGGGTCTGGGGATGTTGGGTCGCGTCTTCGGCAGGGACAGCAACATCGGTCAGGTGGTCGGCGCGGTCGGCGGCACGGGCGCGAACATTCTGTTCCTGCGCTTCGGTCGCACCGCTGAGACGCAGGCCGACCTTGAAGGCGCGCGCGTCATGGCCGAGGCGGGCTACGACCCGCGCGACATGGCGAACTTCTTCAAGACACTCCAGGCGCAGGGCGGACAGCGCACGCCGGAGATGCTGAGCGATCACCCAGACCCCGGCAACCGCGTCCAGTCGATCAATCAGGAGCTGCCCTCGCTGCACGTCAGCGCGAAGCCCACACACGACACGCCGGAGTTCGAGCAGGTCAAGGCGCGTCTGACAGGTCAGCGCACGCAGGGCGGACTCGCTTCCAGCGCGGAGCCGCAGCGCACGGGGCCGAGCGATCCGAACAGCAACCCGCAGGGTGCGCGCCCCGAACGACCCGCGAACTCGTTCAAGCAGTACCAGTCGAAGGACAACTCTTTCGCGCTTCAGTACCCAGACAACTGGGACGCGCTCGTCGCCGACGAGTCGAACATGATCTTCGCGCCGAAAGGCGCCTACGGCGAGCTGAACGGCGCGACGATGGTGACGCACGGCATCTTCATCGGCGCGGTCGCACCGCAGGCGCGCGACCTGCCCTCCGCGACGGAGGCGTTCGTCCGTGACCAGCTCGGCGCGAACCCGGACTTCCGCGTGCAGGAGAACCCGCGCGCGACGAGCTTCGGCGGGCGCGAGGCTTACGCGACCATCGTCGCGGGGCCTTCCCCCGTGACGGGCGTCACAGAGATCGACGTGATCTACACGACCGCCACCTCGGACGGTCGGCTCTTCTATCTCATCACGATGGCTCCCGAAGACGAGTTCGAGACTTATCAGGCGAGCTTCAAACAGATCATCGCGAGCGTCAGGCTGGCGAGATGAAAGACAAGGATGAAGGATGAAGGATGAAGGATGAAAGCGAGGCATTCGGCGCGAGAGCCTTTCTTTCATCCTTCATCCTTTGCTTACGTCCCGTTGATGCTGGCGTGCATGCGGCGCAGCTTGGCGTCGGGGAACTTGCCGGTCGTCTTCACCTCTTCGAGCGTGCGTGCGGCTTCCTCGCGCGTCGCGCCGGCGTAGAGCGCCATGACGCGCTCGGTGGATGTGACGTTCGAGTAATAGACGCCGAGCGTGTCGGCGCAGCGCGAGGTGAAGACCTTGCGCTTGGAGAAGAGCTTCTGCGCCGCCTTGCGCTCCGGCTCGGCGACGAACTTCTCGCAGTCGGTGTCGGTCACGCGCAGGGTTTTGAGGACGACGGCGTAGAACTCTTCCGAGTCGTAGATGACGGCGTTCTTCGGCAGGCGGAACTTCAGATCGTTCGGCTCAAACGGCATGCTTGAAGGGCACGGCGCGGCGGGGTCGAAACAGACTTTCGCGGGCGGCTGCTTTACTGTCTTGCTGGCGCGTTGCGCGTTCGACGTGGCAATGCCCATGCTTGCGACGACGCACGCCGCGACGACGACGGCATAAGCCGCGCGGCAGAATCTTCTCCTCATCGGATAGCTCCTTCTTCATCGTTCAACCGAATTTGGGATCGGACGTGCGCGAGGGCATATCGAGGGTCGGGCGACGGGCGGCGCGTCGTCAAGGTCGCGGCGCCGCCCGTCCGTCGTGTTGCTCGGAGCGGGACGGGCTGATAGTTAAGAGTGTAGTTGGATGAAGTTCCTTACGAGGTAGCTGAAGACAATGCCGAGGAAACAGAGCAGGCTCAGCGCGGCGCAGAGGATGCCGATGTTAAGCCATAAATGTTTCCACGTCACACGTCGCGCGAGGATAATGCACTGGCTCGCCAACGCCTGCACCTCCGCCTCGCTGTTTACCCTGAGCAGCGTCCGCTTAAACTTATCCTCTTCCAGCCAACCGACCTTTTGGAAGAACCAAATCTCCTCCGGCTCGTAAATGTCAGACGGCTTTCTCCCGGCTTCTCCCTCCTCGTTCGTGCGCTGTCCACCTTTCCGGGTGAGAGCTTCTTCGCGCTGTCGGGCAAAGCGTCTGCGAAGTAGGGCAAAAACTTCGATGTTCGACCAGAAGCACGCGAGCGCGCTAAGGATAGAGATCGCCAAGAATAGGCACATCAAGGCTAAGAGCCAGTACGTCTCCAACCTAAAGCCACCCAGGATACCGTTCACGTCATCCCTCTTGCCGAAAATCAGAGTTACCAGAAAGGCTGTGAAGACGCCGTCGAAGCCGATAAGTTTTTCGGCTTTCGCGTCTGAGACGGCATACCACTTAGCGATCCGATCAAACAGACGGCGGGCGTATGCCACCCTCTCGCGTGCAGAACCCTTGTTGGCATCTTCGTGTCCACCCGATGAGTGCTGAGCCATATCATCCTCCAGTGTCTCTAGTCGGCAGAGAGACCGATTCGGCTTAGTGGGCGTCTTTAATCAGCCATGGTGGGTTGACGGCGATAACTGTTTCATAGACCGGGCAACTCCGCGCGTGCGCCCCCGGCAGGTAGCCCGTGCTCAGCAACAACTCGTTGACAATTTCACCGCCCGTGAACAGGAACGTCCGCTTGAACAACGCCACCCATTCTGATTTAGGTCGAGGATGGTGATGATCTAGCCACGCCGCGAACGAGCCGAACTCTTCACGCAGCTTCACCAGCCGTCGTGCGTTCTCGATCGCGGCGTTGACCTTCAGGCGGTTGCGTATGATCCCGGCATCATTGAGGAGCCGCGCGCGCTCCGTCTCGTCGTAAGCGGCGACAGCGTCGATGTCGAATTCGCTGTAGGCACGTTGAAACGCCGCGCGCTTCCTGAGGATCGTCGCCCAGGAGAGTCCCGCCTGATTGATCTCCAGCACGAAGCGCTCGAAGAGGGCGGAGTCGTCCCTCACGGGGAAGCCGTATTCGAGATCGTGATATGGCTGGTGCAGCGCATCGGTCGCGGCGTATTCACAGTAAGCAGACATAGCGCACCCTAAATCCGCCGGGCGGCAGTGATTGAACGAGTTGTTAAGCCGTCAGGGCGGAAGGTCAGAACATCGAGCATGGTTTAAGCCGCTGGCGCGACATCAACCGGCTCGGGCTCTGCTTCGTGCAACACCACCGGGCTCGCGTTTGGATTGGCGGCGACCCAGCTCATGAAGATTTGATAACCGAGCGCCAAGACCGTCGCGCCGACGAACATTCCCAGAATGCCGCCGCTCGCCATCCCGCCCAACGCGCCGAGCAGGATCACTGGCATCGGCGCTTCCACGCCACGACCGAGCATCAGGGGTTTCAACACGTTGTCGGTCATGCCGGTCAGCAGCAGGATGATCGTGTGTGTGATCGCCGCCGGGGTTCCATAATCGCCGCTCGCCCAAATGTAAACGATGACCGGAAGCGTCACCACCAGCGCCGGCACCTGTGCGATCCCGAGGATGAGCGCGATGATCGCCAGGACGCCCGCCGCCGGGACGCCTGCGAGCAACAGCGCCAGCCCGATGAGGGTCGCCTGAATGAAGGCGACGCCGATGACGCCCAGCGCGACGGCGCGGATCGTCGCCGTCGAGAGTTTAAGTAACGCCTCGCCACGCGCGGTGCCGGCGACACGCACGAACATCGCCCGACTGCCGCGCGCGCCTGATTCGCCGTATGCCATCAGGATGCTGGCGACGATGAATGAGGCCAGGAACAGCAACAGCCCCGTGCCGATGCCGGCGACGATGGCGACCGCCTTCTGGGCCAACGCGCCGAGCTTCGGCTG
>JBJMGS010000209.1:0-11140 GCA_045807785.1 Pyrinomonadaceae bacterium | reverse complement strand
GGGTGTCCGGCCCCCGGCCCTGCGGCTCCGGCCTTCGCGCCCCGGCGGCGCCCCAGACCCTCGATGAAGGTGAAGTTGCCGGGGATGATGAAGACGCCGAGGAACGTGGCGACGAGCATGCCCCAGAAGACGCCCGTGCCCATCACGTTCTGCGCGCCCGCGCCCGCGCCGCTGGCACGCATCAGGGGCACGACGCCGAGGATGAAGGCGAAGGCCGTCATCAGGATGGGGCGGAAGCGCAGCCGCGCAGAAGTCAGCGCCGCGTCTTCGAGCGACAACCCTTCCTCGTGCTTGGCCTTGGCGAACTCCACGATCAGGATGGCGTTCTTGGCCGCCAGACCGATGAGCATCACGAGGCCGATCTGCACATAGACGTTGTTGTCGTAGCCGACCAGCCAGACGCCGAAGAAGGCTCCGAGCCCGACCAGCGGCGATCCCAACAAGACCGCCCACGGCAGCCGCCAACTCTCGTACATCGCGGCCAGCAGCAGGAAGACGACGACGATGGCGAGGATGAAGGTGGGCGCCGACGGGGGCGCGACCTTCTCCTGATAAGAGAGCGACGAGTAGGCGAAGCCCATCTCCTTGGGCATCGTCTTGCCGAAGACGTCTTCGAGCGCGGCCAGCGCCTGCCCCGAAGTGTAGCCGCGCGCGGGCGAGCCCTGAATCTCGACCGAGCGGAGCAGGTTGAAGCGCGTCGTCAGCTCCGTCCCGGCCAAATCCTTGACGGTGACGAGCGTCGAGAGCGGGATCATCTGATTGGTCGTCTTCGAACGGACGTAGATGTTGCCGATGTCCGAAGCCTTCAGGCGCGTCTCCGAGTCGGCCTGTACATAGACACGGTAGAGCCGACCGAAGCGGTTGAAGTCGTTGACGAACGTCCCGCCCATCGCCGTGGACATGGCCTGAAAGACCTCGTCAACCGGAACGCCGAGCGTGCGCGCCTTCTCGCGGTCGAGATCGACTTTGAACTGCGGATAGTTCGGATCAAACGAGGTGAAGACGTTGCCCAACTCGGGCCGCTGGCGCGCCGCCCCGAGGAAGTCCGTCACCTGCTCGCCCATCTGCTGCACCGACATCGCGCCGCTGCGATCCTGAATCAGGAAGTTGAAGCCGGAGGCCGCGCCGAACCCTGAGAGGGTCGGGATGTTGAAGGGGAAGATGACCGCCTCCGGGATGTCGGCGAACTCCTTCTGGAGCTTCGCCATGATCCCCTTGACCTTCTGCGCCTCGTCCTTGCGCTCGTCCCACGGCTTCAGGCGCGCGAAGAGCGAGCCGTAGTTCGGCTGGTAGGTGTTCGTCACCACGCCGTAGCCGCCGACGGTCTGGAAGGAGTCGATGGCTTCTTCCTTCGCCAGAATGCCCTCGACCTGCTTGAGCACCTCGCTCGTGCGCGTGAGCGACGCGCCGTTCGGGAGCTGGACGCTGACGCCCAGGATGCCCTGATCCTCGTCGGGGATGAACCCCAACGGGAGCCGGCGCGCGAAGAAGAGCGCGCCGACAATGACGACGCCGACGATCAGGATCGTGATAAACGAGCGGCGCACGAGCAGCCGTGCGCCGCTGACGTACCCTCGCGTCGTCACGTCGAACGCCTTGTTGAAGCCGCGGAAGAAGACGCCGAGCGGCCCGCGCATGGGCTTCGGATTTTTGAGCATCAGCGCACACAGCGCGGGCGTCAGCGAGAGGGCGTTGAAGGCCGAGAGCAGCACGGAGATGGCGATGGTCAGGGCGAACTGCCGGTACATGCTCCCGACGAGCCCGCCGAGCAGCGCGACCGGGATGAAGACCGCCGAGAGGATGAGCGCGATGCCGACGACGGGGCCGGAGACCTCCGCCATGGCCTTGTAGGTGGCCTCCTTCGGCGCGAGTCCGTGCTCAAGATGGTGCATGACGGCCTCGACGACGACGATGGCATCGTCCACCACGATGCCAATGGCGAGGACGAGCCCGAACATCGAGAGCGTGTTGACGGAGAAGCCGAGGAGGGGGAAGAAGATGAAGGTGCCGATGAGCGAGACCGGGATCGTGAGCACGGGGATGATCGTCGCCCGAATGTTTTGCAGGAAGATGAAGACCACGAGGATGACCAGGATCAGCGCCTCGATGAACGTGTGCACGATGGCCTCGATGGAGGCCTCGACGGCGGGCGTCGTGTCATAGACGATCTTGTAGTCCATGTCGGGCGGGAAGAGCGACTTCGCGTGCTCCATCGTCTCGTAGATCGTCTCGGCGGCCTTGAGCTGGTTCGCGCCCGGCAGCAGGTAGACGGCCATCGCGCCGCCCGGCTTGCCGTTCAAGCGCCCGAAAGAGTTGTAGTCCTGCGAGCCGAGCTCCGCCCGCCCGACGTCTTTGAGCCGCACGACGGCGCCCGTCCCCGTCTGGCGGATGATGATGTTCTCGAACTCTTCGGGCGTGACGAGTCGTCCCGGCGCGCTCAGGGTCTGGGTGAACTCCTGCCCCTTCGGCGTCGGCGGCGCGCCGACCTTGCCTGCGGGCGATTGAAGATTCTGCTCCCTGATGGCTGCGATCACGTCGGCGGGCGTCAGTCCCAACTTGGCGAGGCGGTCGGGCCGTATCCAGACGCGCATCCCGTAGTCCGTGCCGCCGAAGAGATCGACCTGCGCGATGCCGGGGATGCGCAGGATTTGATCGCGCAGGTTGATGCCGCAGTAGTTGACGAGGAAGTTGGCGTCGTAGGCGTCCTTGGGTGAGTAGAGCGAGATCACCATCAGGATGCTGGGGCTCTGCTTCTTGACCGTCACACCCTGCTGGTTGACCTCCGCCGGCAGCCGCGCGGCGGCGGTCGAGACGCGGTTCTGCGTGAGCACGTTGGCCGTGTCCTGATCGGTCCCGACCTCGAAGTTGACGTCAAGGAGCATGCGGCCGTCCGAGGTGTTCGACGACTTCATGTAGATCATGCGATCGACGCCGTTGACTTCCTGTTCGACGGGGGCCGCCACCGACTGCTCGACCGCCTCAGCCGAAGCGCCGGGATAGGTGGCCGTCACGCGGATGTTCGGCGGGGCGAGGAAAGGGTACTGCTCGATGGACAGGCCGCGGATGATGATGACCCCGAGCAGGATGGTCATGATTGAGATGACGATGGCGACGATGGGCCGACCGATGAAGAAGTTTGCCACGGTAGTTAACCCCCTTCATTCTGCCGGGCCGCCTCGCCAGCCGAGAGCTTCACCTCGCCGCCGGGCCGCACCTTCTGCATCCCCTCCACGATCACGCGCTCGCCCGGATTTAATCCCTGGAGCACGATGAGGTAGTTGTCCGACTTGTCGCCGACGCTGACCGTGCGCAGCGAGACCTTGTTCTGGTCGTCCACAACCATGACGGTCTTCGCCCCCTGTAGCTCTTGAATCGCCCGCTGGGGGACGAGGATGGCGTTCTCACGCATCTCGACTTCGGCGCGCACGCGGGCAAACTGGCCGGGGCGCAGGTAGCTGTGCGGGTTCGGGAAGCTGACCTCGATCTTCATCGTCCCGGTCTGCGGATCAACGGTGCGGTCAAGCACTTTGAGCGCGCCGGGGTAGGGGTGCGTGCTCTCGTCGGAAAGGATCATCTCGATCTTGCGATTACCCTTCGCCTTGCCCGCGCCGGGGTTGGTCAGGTTGAGGTATTCGACTTCGCTGAGGTTGAAGTCAACGAGCAACGGCTCGGACGACGAAACGGTCGCGAGGAGCGTCGCGTCGCCGCGCCCCACGAGGTTCCCGGCGTCAACGTTCTTGAAGCCGATGATGCCGCTGATCGGCGAGTAGATGTCGCAGTAGCTCAAATCCAGCCCAGCCTGCGTCACCCGCGCCTTGGCGGCGGAGACTTCCGCGGCGGCGCGCTCGATGGTGTATTTGACCGAGCCTTCGAGGTTGGTGACGTTGGCCTGCCGTGCGTCCACGTTAGCCTTGGCAGACTTTTCGGCGGCGATGGCCGCATCGAGCTCCAACTCGGTGACGGCCTTCTGCTCGGCGAGCGGGCGGATGCGACGCAAGTCCTGCTCGGTCTTGCTCAAGACCGCCTCGGCGTCGGCCACCTCGGCCTGCGCCTTGAGCACGTCGGTGCGCTGCCGCGACTGTGCGAGATCGGCTTCGGCTTTGGCGAGAGTGGCCTTGGCCGATTGGAGTGCCGCCTGGAAGGGCTGCTTGTCAATGGTGAAGAGGAGTTGTCCTCTCCCCACCCGCTCGCCTTCGCGGAAGTAAATCTTCTGCAGCACGCCCTCGACGCGGGCGCGCAGCTCAACCGTCTCATGCGCCTTCGTCTGGCCGACGAACTCGCTGTAGATGGGCACGGTTCGCTGGGCTACTTCAGCGACCACGACGGTCGGCACAGGGGGAGGGGCCGCCGACTTGGCCGCGTCCTTCTTGGCGCAGCCCGCGTTCATCAGCAAGGCGAATGCGGTCGCCGCGACGGCTACCGCAACCGACGGATTACGCGTGCGCAGAGTGTTCATTGCCAACTCCTAACTTCTACCGCGATGGCGAGCCGGAGAAACGGCGCTGGTTCAGAAGGCGCGGCGTCTTTCCCGGTGTCTCTCACGTTCTCAAACCGGCGCTGGGGAGTACTTTCGCCGCCGGTAAATGGACGGTCTGGTCCGTAGCGCGCGCAATTGTAATGGCGCGTCTGGGGGGCTTGTACTGGCAAAATTGACAGTACAGACGAACGCTGCTCGCCCTTATTGTCTCGGGGTCGTGAGTGGCCGTGGTGCCGGCCTGCTGGCGGAGGGAAGGTAGGAACCGATGCTAAACGAACTGGCTTTCGCCGCCGGGATCGTGGCGCTCTGCGTGGTGATCCACACGGTCGGCGTGGTCATCCTCGCCGAGTGGCTGCTCGACCGGCGCGCGACGTTCGAGCGGCGTCCCGACATGATGCGCTTCACGCTGCTGCTGATCATGGTGTTCACCATCATCCTCCTGCTGCACATGGCGGAGGCGGCGATCTGGGCGGCATTCTATCAGTGGCAGGAGCTGTTCCCGAATTACGAATCGTCCCTCTATTTCTCTCTGACCAGCTATTCGACGATTGGCTACGGAGATGTCCTGCTTCCGCAGCGGTGGCGCTTATTAGGGTGCATCGAGGGAATCTCAGGCGTGCTGTTGTGCGGACTCTCAACCGCCTTGATCTTCGTGGTCGTCAACGCCATGATCCAAATCCGCATGCAACCGCAGACCCGGAGTTAGCGTGAGAGGCGGCAGGCGGTAGCTCACACCTCGCGTTGGCGCAAGGCGTGCGTGATGCCGCTCTTTCGGTGAGGGCAAGACGCGCGAGGGCGAAGCGCAGGCACAGCGTCCGGCGGCCCGTTCATCCGGTCGTGGATGAGCGCGAGCGTGGACCATGTCAAATCCTGCTGGTTGGTGATCCCCGCCTCGGACAGCGCGTGGGAGAGGCCGTTACCCGAGTCGGACCGGCCTTCGATCGATGCCCGGCAACCTCCGTGGCGCGATAAAATAGTAGGGCCCTTGCATCCGCCAGTTCTTGACGTCGAACATGCGATGAGCGCCGCACCTGAGGCAGGAGCGGTAGGTTTCGCCGTCACGACTGAATGGCCGGCTCATCCTCCGATGCCGGCACCCCAGCAGCCACCCGAAAAATCCATGAGGGCTCTTCGGTGGGCCGCCAGAAAGCTCCCGCGCGAGAGTTGGGCTACGACTGATGATTGATGCCATGAGTCAACGCTCCCTCCTTAAATCGCCCGGTCTCCGAACTGGCTCGGCCAGCCTGTCCGCCGACGATTTCCAGCAACTCCTTAGCGCCCACCCGGACGTGAAGTTATGTAGGCGTAAGTGCCGCTGATGCTGTCAGAACTGACAGTCTTCAGCAGGTGTCGAGCGGTTCGGCGAGAAGTCTGTGTGTCTTCAACGCGAGCCGGTTGTCGGGGGCACCATGCTGGAATTGATGCCCTCCCCGACGAGCTTCAACGTCTGTGGGCTGTCGCTGGCGTTGTTCGTAATCTTCAGCTCGGCGTCGAAGTCCTTCGGGCCTGACGGATCGAAAATGATGTCAATCAGGCACGCCCGGAACGGGGCGATCTCGGCCCCCGTGCAGGTCTCGGCTGCGATGGCGAATTTCGCGGGGTCGTCGCCGCCGAGGCTCACGTTGTTGACGTGCAGTGGCGCGCCGCCCGTGTTGGTGACGACGACTCTCTGCGCGCGTCCCCACGACCCGACCGCCTGCTTGCCGAAACTGACGCTGCCGGGGTCGAGAGTCGCCATCGCCGGGCTCAAGCTCTCAGGCGTCTGGGGTGGCTGCACCACGTGCGCGGCTTCACGCGCGGGAGCGTAGAGCCCGACGGCGACCCAGAGCGCACACGGCAGAACGACTGCCCACCTGACCCGCCTGATGAAGAGCCTTTCGTGCCTCTCGTATCTCATCTGCATCTCCCGGGCTTAAGGAGGTCTCTACTCGATGAGTGGAATCTCCGAAACGCCTTTGAGGTCAAGCATCAGGCGGAAGCGGTACTCCAGTTGAAAGAATCTCGCCGCCCTCTTGCCGGGCAGGACTTTGGCGACCCGTTTGAAGTACGTCCTCTCCGTCTCGACTCGCTGCGCTTCAAGCGCCAGCCTCTTCTCAATCAGTTCCACCGCCTTGGCGTCGGTCATCTTGTCGTAGTGATCCGCGTACTCTTGCGTCAGTTGGAGGCGCGCGTCGTCGAGCCTTTTCACGTCTGCCTCGTAACTCAGATAGATAGGCCGAAAGGCAACAGACTCCTGGTCGGACAAGCGCAGACCTTCGGAGATGTAGCCGGCCTTCCGGGCTTTGAGGTCGGACTTGAGCAGCGCGATGTAAGAGTTGAGGTATCCCCCCTGATGCAAGGGCGGTTCCTGCGCGCGCGGCGCCTGAGTGTCTGCGGCGGCGCGCCCGACGCACACGGCCACGACGCCGAGTGCCAGCGCGGCCAGAACCGCGGTGATCATTTTTCTCATCTCGGCCCCTCTGGCTATCAAATTCTTTTCGGTGAATTAATATGCATTAAATGTGTGCCGCCGATACCTGTCAGTTTTGACAGGGTGGCTGTGGCGTGGTTGAGGAACATCCGGCCCGCGAAAGCCCCCGGCCTGCTGTCAATAGTTACAGTTACCGGCGCTCACGAACCGTCCGACCTGTCAAAACTGACAGTTATGCCCCCCCCTCGCGGCTGCTAAATTTCGGCTTACCCCAGGACAAATAACGAACGAGCGAAAAGGAGATTTTTCTGATGAGGCTGACGAGACAACTACTGGCCGTGGCGGCGCTTCTTCTGGTCTTCGCGCCCGCCGCCCTGGCGCAATCAAACGACTACAAGGAGTGGGAATTCTTCGGCGGCTACTCGGCCATGCAGTTCGACAACCTCGGGGGCGACACGGGCAACGCGGACGTGGACGACGTGCTCGGCGGGCGCAACACCCTGCGCGGCTTCGAGCTGTCGCTGACGCGCAACTTCCACCGGTACGTCGGCATCAAGTTTGACTATTCGCTCCACCTGCGCGAGGACAACTTCTCCCGCACGGCGGGCAGCGGCACGGTGGACTCGACCATCCAGAACTACCTCGGCGGCATCCAGATCAAGGACAACTCAAAGGACGGCCCGCGGTTCAAGCCTTTCGCGCACGCGCTGTTCGGCTTCGCCCACCAGAAGGTGGACGTGGACAGCCCGCAACTGTCAACCGTCTTCGGCATCAGCGACTTCCACGCCAACGAGACGAGCTTCGCGCAGGCTTACGGCGGCGGCCTCGACATCAAGCTCAACCACCGCATCGACGTGCGCGCCGCCCAGATCGACTGGAACATCATCAACCGGGGCGACCAGCAGTTGGGGACGGTCTTGAGGGTGAACCCGCTCCAGACGGTCGGACAGCCCTTCGTCATCGGGGGCACGAGGCAGGATAACTTGCGCTTGAGCGTCGGGATCGTGATCCACTAGACGGCCCCCCCAAATGCCGTGGGCTTTCCGCCGCTCCTCAGATACCGGCCGGAAGAGCTCTCGGTAACCGTCATCTGGAACACGCCCGAAAGGTACAGCTTCCCCTCCGCGCAGGCCGCGGAGGGGAAGCTGTTTCCTTATCATCTTGGCGTGATCGGAAGCCGCACCTCTCAGTCATACGAGGTGAGATGTCTCCACTCTGTTTGTGGCAGAAGGTAATCGAGGGAATGAGCTTACCTTCATCTCGAACTGTCAATAATGACAGTGTCTCCTCGCCCCTTCCCAAGTTAGGATTTAGAACAGTCAGAAGTCGGCGGGCGAAACCATCTCGAGTCAACTTCTCGTCGATCAAAGGAGAGTCGTTCTATGCAAATAAAGCCGCAGGCGATGGCGATGCCTCAAGACATCTCGTCTTTGCCGCAAGGTAAGTATGGCCCAATCTTCCCGAAGTCCCCTGCCTGTCACGGCTTCACCATCATCGCGAAGGTCAAGGAGGGTCGCGAAGCGGTCGTCCGAGAATACGGCAACACGATCGAAAAAGCTGTGGCGGCCATGCCCGACTGTCTCGCCCCGCTCAAGCTGCATTATTTGCGCTGGGTGCTGTTCGACGTCGGATCGGGATTGCACTTCATGTATCAGGGAATCTTCGACACGAACTTCGATAAATACACCGAAGATGCCGTGGCGCTGTTCCTCAGCCTTGGGGTCAACACGGTGTTTGAAAACCTCGAAGGGTTTCCCATGGACTGGAAGACCAACCCGGATGCGTTCGTGAAATTCGTCAGGGAGCATCAGCGCCCAAGCTTTCTTGAGTACGGCGAGTATCCCTTTTACAGCGCCGACGAAATCAAGAAGGCGCTCCAGCTCAAGAGCGCATTCACGGACATGCTCGAACAGTTGCAGTGATGCGCTTGAGCTGAGTTGAGCGTACGAGGGAGAGCCGTCAATGAGTAACGCCGCACGCACCTACAATCAGGATCATATTGCGCGTCAGTACACGCCGGGAAAACGTCGCCTGAGCATTTACTGGTCGTGGAGTTATCCGTGGGAGACGCAACGCGATCCCGCGGAGATGGAAAATCGCTTCTCGACGATGACTGAGGTGCGCAACGTGCTCTGGCCGGGTTATGAAACGCCGGAGTGGAGCGGCGCGAATTTTCTCCAGGGCATTGCCGGTACTCTCGAACTCTTTCACCGATCGGCTCTCAGTTTTCAGCAGATAGCAGGCGAAGTTACCGGTCATCCCGTCGCGGTTTTCCAAAGGGTGGATCAGGCCGGCTACCCGCAACCGCTTGACGAGCGCATCCTGGACGACTGTGACACGTTGCTGATTTTTGGCCTGGACCATCTGCCCTCGCAACAAGATGCGGCGCCGGAGGAAATTGAAGCGATTAAGGAATGGTTGAAACGCGAGGGGACCTGCCTGCTGATCGCGCCGCATCACGACGTGGGCTTCACTGATGATTTCGAGCAGCGGCAGACCGAGTACCAGCATCACGGCGATCGGCTGGTACCGCGACAACAACGATTCAGCCAATTCACTCGCTCGCTGATGAAGGCCCTGGACATTCCTGTCTGGAACCAGTGGGGGTTGCGGCCAGCACTGGTCAAAGGCACCAAAGACATCGCCCCGCTCACGGCGTTTCGCGATCTCGACAAGTTAAACCTCCTACACAATGTCCCGACACTCAACTTTCATCCGCACCTACCCCATTACGGACTGACCGGGGATGACGGCAAGGCCGTGCATGTGCTCGCCAAGCAACCTATCGACCCCGATCGGCCGCACCCCTTCACCGCAGCGGGCAACACTGAATTCAATTGCCTGCTCTGGATGCCGCCGAGCGGCGAGCGGGCGGGGGATATTGTTTTAGTCGATTCGACAAATTTCACGACGCTCTTCGGCGGCACCGACAGCCTGAAGAATTTCTGGAAGAACATCGCGACGGCTTGATGTTTTTCGGAAAGCAGGAGAGCAGTGAGCGAAGCTTCGAACCCCAAACTCGAACTCGACGACATTCAGAGTGGCGTACTGCGTCCGCGGCCTGCGCCTTATGTGGCCACGTACATCGCGCTGCGCATCGACGACCGCGATGCGGGGCGCGAGTTGATGCGCCGTGTCAGCCGCGTCGTAACTTCCGCCGCCAACCCGACGAGTCCACTCGCCGATACCTGGGTGAGCGTTGCACTCACGTACGAGGGCTTCAAGGCTCTCGGCGTACCGTCGGAGTCGCTCGAAAGTTTCTCGTGGGAGTTCCGGCAGGGGATGGCGGCGCGGGCCAAAGACCTACACGACACTGGTGAGAGCGCACCCGAAAACTGGGAGAAGCCCTTTGGGACTGGGGACGTACACGCCGTGATCGTCGCGGTGTCGCCGGACGAAGAGCGGCTTGAAGCCGTCCTCGAACGCGCCAGGAAAGGCTATCGTGAGATGTCTGGAATTGAAGCCATCTGGCGACAGAACTGCCACGCACTGCCGACGGAAACAGAGCCGTTCGGGTACAGGGACGGCATCAGTCACCCGGCCATCGAGGGGAGCGGCATCCCCGGCAGTAATCCTCAGGAGCAGCCTCTCAAAGCGGGCGAGTTCGTGCTCGGTTACCCGGACGAGATGGGCGGCGTGCAAAAGACCTCTCCAGAAGTGCTGGGCCGCAACGGCACTTACATCGTCTTTCGCAAGCTGCACCAGCGCGTGGCCGAGTTCCGCCGTTATTTGCAAGCCAGTTCAACTAACGCGGAAGACGAGGAGTTGACGGCGGCCAAGATGATGGGGCGATGGCGCAGCGGCGCACCGCTTGCCCTGTGCCCCCTGCACGACGACCCGGCACTGGGCGCAGACCCTCAACGCAACAACGACTTTATGTTTCGTGAGGACGACCCCGCCGGGTTCAAGACACCTTGCGGCTCGCACATCCGTCGCTCGAATCCGCGCGATGCACAGATCGCGGGCATGGCAAGGATACATAGAATGATCCGGCGCGGAACCGCCTATGGCCCGCCGCTCCCCGAAGGCGTACTCGAGGATGACGGCGCCGATCGGGGGCTGATCTTCGCGTTCGTCGGAGCACACCTGGGCCGGCAATTCGAGTTCGTCCAGTCCGAGTGGATTAACGACGGCATCTTCTTTGGCGGCGGAGACGATAAAGACCCCATCACCGGCTCGAACGGCGGCGGGGGCGCTTTCAGCCTGCCCCGCAAACCGCTCCGCAGGCGGTTCCAGGGAATCCCCAACTTCGT
>JBJMGS010000208.1:0-3298 GCA_045807785.1 Pyrinomonadaceae bacterium | reverse complement strand
GTGCGCCGTCTGCGCGAACTCGCGTGGGAGATAAAGGCGAAGCACTCGACAGTCCTATTCGTCGAACGAGGCTTCCCCGACATCCCGGCGCTCGAAAAAGAGGTGAAGGCGATTGAATTGCCGCTGCCCGACGAGCGCGAAGTGACCATCATGCTCGACGTGCAGATGCAGAAGCTGGAAGGGAACGGCGTCACAGTCTCAGTTGACGAGCGCACGCGCGAACAACTCGTGCAGGCACTGCTCGGCCTGACGGAGACCGACATCGAGAACGTCTTGGCGAAAGCCATCATCAGCGGCGGCGGTCTGACGGCTGACGCGCTCCCCGTCGTCCTCGACGAAAAGAAGTCGGTTATCAAGGGGACGGGCGCTCTCACCTACACGCACCCAGAGCCAGAGGACAACCTCGGCGGTTATCACAACCTGCGGCGCATACTGACCGAGGCAGCGGCGACGTTCACGCCGGCGGCGCGCGCCTACGGCGTCGAGCCGATGAAGGGCTTGCTGATGGTCGGCCTGCCGGGCTGCGGCAAAGACCTCACGAAGAAGATCGCCTCGTCCGTCCTCGGCAAGTCTCTCCTCGACCTCGATTTCGGTAGCGTGATGGGCGAAGGCGGGGGCGTCATCGGCTCGTCGGCGATGACCATCAAGCGCGCCCTCTCAATTGCCACGACGCTCAAAGGCATCCTCGGCATCTCGGAGTTCGAGAAGGCCGTCGGCGGACTCGAATCGTCCTCGCGCACGGACGGGGGCGAGACCGCCCGCACCATCGCGTACCTGCTGAACTGGATGCAGGAGCAGTCGGACGTGTTCATCATCGGGACGGCGAACGACGTGCGGGGCTTGGCGGCGGAACAGACCAGGCAGGGCCGCTTCTCGCACATCGTCTTCGTTGACCTGCCGACTGAAGACGACCGGCGCGAAATCTTCGCCGTCCACCTACGCAAGCGCAACCGCAACCCGGACAACTTCGATCTCGACGAACTGGCTGCGGCGACCGTTGACTTCTCCGGCGCGGAGATCGAAGCGGCGGTCAAGTCAGGACTTCTCCACGCTTTCATGGACGGCGAGCGTGAGGTCGAGACCCGCGACATCGTCTCGCGCGCAAGGCAAATCCAGCCGACGAGTGTGGTGAAGCGCGAGCAGGTCGAGTCCTTACGCAACTGGGCCAAGAACCACATGGCGATTGACGCGGGCGGCGACTCGGTCGCGCCCATCACCGACGTCACCGGCGGCGACCGCGCGCTGGAGATGTAAGCGCGCACGGCGTCACAACGCAAACAGAGAGGATGAGAGATGAGCAAGTATCTGGCTTTCACCGAAGTGGTCTTCAAAGACCGTGCGCTTCTCGTCAGCGCGCTCGAACAGATCGGCTGCACCGGGATCAGGCAGGGCGAGAGCCTCGCGATGGGGCGCTACTGGGCGGAGCAGGCTGAGACGAGGGCGGACGTCATCGTGCCACGCGGCACTGTGGACAACCGTTTTGGCGATATCGGCTTTACGCGCGTCGAGGGCGGCGGCCTCGCGCCCGTGCTGGACGATCTGGACAAGTCGCGCGCGCTCTGCGGGAAGTTCCTGCCGCGCCTGCGTGCGGCTTACAACGAGCTTGCCGTCGCTCAAGTCGCGGCGCGCGTGGGCGGCACGATGCAGCGCACCGTGAGCAGCGGGGTCGTCAAAATCAGAGTCCGGTTCTGAATCTCGCACAAACAGGAGAAGACCATGCCCGAAATCGAGTTCACCATCAAGGAAGAGACCGGCGAGATGGAGTTGCAGGTCGAAGGCGTGCAGGGGCCTGCGTGCTCCGACATCGCCAAGCTCGTTACCGACCTCGTCGGCTCTCCGGCGCGCGAGGAGAACACGAGGGAGTATTACGCCCGCCCGCAGACCGTTCGCCAAGTACAGCAGAAGAGTTAGGCGGCAGGCAGTCGAACGGCTGAATCCTGAAAGAGAGGGCGGTTCTAGTCGCATGGCGGAAGCCACCTGGATCATTGACCAAGAGACCGGAGAGCTGACGGTCGAAGGCTTGACCGCGAGGGAAGCGGTTGGCTTAACAGCAGACCTCTTGGCCGGAGGCGAGCCGGTTAATTGCGCGCGCCCCGTAGGCGTCCCGCCGCTCAACGCCCCGAAGGTTCAGAGCGAACCGTTCGAGCCGACACTCCGCGTCTATCGCATCTACCACAACTCGGTCGTCGAAGGACCGGGTCGCCGCAGTGTCGTCCAGTTGGCCGGCTGCCTGTTGCGCTGTCACGGCTGCTTCGTGCCTGAGACGCACGACCCGGAGGGCGGAATCGAGTTGACGATTAGCGAAGTCGTTGACTTGCTGTTAGACGAGCAAGGCGAGCCACGCGACGGCGTCACGGTCTTGGGCGGCGAGCCGTTTCTCCAGCCCGAAGGTCTGGCCGCTCTGCTCGGTGCGCTCAAAGCGCGCGGGCTGCACGTCACTCTATACACCGGCTACACGCTGGAGGCCCTGCGCGCACGCGACGAGACGGCGGTCAATGAGGCGCTCGCGCACGCGGACATCCTGATTGATGGCCCCTTCGTGGTGCAGCTCTCACGCCACGCGGGGGAATGGCGTGGCTCGACCAACCAACGCATCATCTACCAACCCGCTCAGGTGACGCCATGAGTGAAGTGGTCGAGAGGGTCAAGCTGTTCTACCGCGAGGGGCGCAGCGACAAGGTCTATGAGATCGAGTTGATCGCGGAAGAGGACGGGCGCTTTCACGTGGTCGGTTACAACGGTCGGCGCGGCGCGCAGCTTGTCGCGCAACCGAAGACTCAATTTCCCGTGCATTATGCCGCTGCGCGAAGAATTTTCGATAATCTCGAACACGCCAAGATGAACCACCGCAAGACGCCTTACCGTCTTGCGGGACGGGAGACGTTCAACCAGCAAAGTCCCGCCGCGAATACGGAGGATCAGCTCTCCCAACCAACAAACAAACCGAAAGAGCAGCCCGCCGAAACTTATCAAGCTAATCACTTGGACGCACTTGAGTTGTAGGGCCCAGAAGTCATTGACATAGCGGCCCTGATTGATTTAATGTTCGCTCGTTTTTCAACATTTCAGGCTGGTCCTCTGAGCCTGCGAACCTTGCATACTCCGATCCAGCTTTAGACTTGCTGCAACCGCGTGAAATCCACCTGATGAAAAGGACTATGGTAATGCTCATCCACTCACAGACGGTTCTCTAAGTAACCTCACACTGTTAAGGGTAATGATCCAAAGGACAGTCCCGGATTATTGGGGAAGGTATTTGTATATCAAGTTCTGATTTTATTCTTGTTTGTATATAGTT
>JBJMGS010000207.1:0-12086 GCA_045807785.1 Pyrinomonadaceae bacterium | reverse complement strand
TTCCGGTTGGCTGGTAAGTGCATCTTGTACCCGATGGACGCCGGGGTGGAGGTGCGTGCGGTAATCGAGGTACACACTATCTTGTTTGTGTGACCCATCGCGCCTGAGGTAGATGACCATTTCGCGCGCAACAGCAGCCGTGAGTTGTGGGCCATGTCGCCGTTCGATCAGCGAAAGGGTGAGGTCAATGCCGGATGCGATGCCCGCGCTCGTCGTAATCTGACCGTCGTCCACGAAGAGCCGGTTGGTGATGACCTTCGCCTTCGGAAACTGACGTTGAAGTTCTTCGATCCGGCTCCAGTGCGTCGTACACTGTCGCCCGTCCAGCAGACCGGCGTAGCCCAGTACGAAGGCGCCAGTGCAGACCGAACTGATCTGAGCACCCCGCGCAAAAGCATCACAGAGCCACTTGATGATCCCCTGGCTTGCCCTGTTCAACTCGGCGAAGCGGACACCAGGGATGATCACAAGGTCGCTCTGCGCGATTTCGCAGAGCGGCTGTAAGTCTGTGAGACGGAGACCCTGCTCTGTCTGGATGGACGACGCCGGAGAGCAAAGCAGTACGTCGTAATCGGCTCCACAGAGATTCGCCTCGTGAAAAGCCTGCAAGGGTCCCGCAAGGTCGAGAATTTCCAGGCTTGGAAGGATAAGAAAGATTACTCGCTGCAAGCCTGCGCCGCGCCTTTCAACTCGTTGAGCACCCCTTCCACCGTCGCGATCCGCGCGAAGCGATTGCGTAATGCGTATTCGGTGCGATTCACTACATCTTCAGCAGACAACTCTTCTTCACGGTCGGGATGCGGGATCGGAAATGTGAGTGTAGCTTCGGTGACGAAGTCTACCTCATATCCCATATCGGAGGCGACACGCGCAGTCGTTTCACAACACTGCTCCGTTTTAATACCGGTGATGAGCACACGTTTGACATCCTTCTGGCGAAGCCGCTCGTCCAGATTGGTGCTGGTGAAACAGTTTCTCGTCGTCTTCGGTAACACCGGTTCACTAGGCTCCGCCTTGATGAAATCCATTAACTTAAAATACGGGCTGTCGGTGCGAAACGGCCCTTCGTCATCACTGTCGAGGAAGAAGAAGACGGGCAGCCCTGCCGAGCGGTAGCCTTCAATCAATCGTGTGACGTTCTGCTCAAACGCAGGGTTGTTATGCCTTTGCCACCTTGGCTCCGCCATGAATGAGTCCTGGGCGTCAATGACCAGCAGCGCCGACTGACTGATAGCTGTCTGATGTTGCATCTTGGCAATCTCTTCTCTACGGGTTTGCCTCGCTGAGAGGCGCATCTGTCATGATGCTAGCGTTTCTACTCTCGACCGTCGAGACTCTCATTAGCCAAAGAGCGGTCACATCCGGCCAGGTGAGATGAAAGCCGAGTATGCACCGCAAACCTTTTTTTGATGACGGATGCCAGTCAAGATAAACTTGTCTGGATGTGACCGCTTTGTGGCCCGTCATGTCTGACCTTAACTCCGTAAATTATGTAGCTTTAACGCTCATCGCTTCACGGATGCCGTGGTGAGGTATCTACGCAGAGGGTCATCTTCGAGAGGGTGACCTTGTGCTGTGATGCGAAGACACACACCTCGGCGGATTGGTTAATAAGTTAGTAAGGTAGAAAGGCAACAGCATCATAATGGTCACCCCTCATCCCTTTAGTCCGACGCCCGTAGGAAAGACGATCTGTCAGTCTGATCTTAAAGGTTAAGCGCGATAAACATGAGTCTCAAACTCTTCACTTGCCGGGGAGGGCACATCGTCCTCCCGGATCGAAAATTGGTTCTCGTTAGTCGTCAGGATGGAGGGAATCTGATTGTCGTTCCACCGCGAGAAGTGTGGGAGAGAAGCGAGCTGGCTCCGATGGAATTGATGCACTGGTCTTTTTTAGTGGCGGCGACGGGCAAGGCGATGATTGATGTGTTGCCGCAACTGGAGGGCGGCTGCATCAACTACTGGGAAGCGGGCAACTGGGCGCTCAACGACGATGCTGAGCCGAAGGGCTTAAAGACCGCCAGAGAATACAGGAAGGTTCATCTGCACCTGCTGGGCAGAAGTCCCGCGGCGCGAGACCCTGCGTGGAGATGGGGGGAAGCCCCGAAATTTCCTGATTATGTGGATCGTCACTCATGGGCGTCAAAAAACGAAAGGCTCAATCCGGAAGAATGCAGTCACGTCGTCGCGCAGGTCGAAACCATCTTACAAACGCACTACGAGATGCACGTCGGTCAACTCGAGTCCTGGTTCAACTGTCGGCGGTGCGGGTATCCGACTCCTGTCGGGGGTGAGCCGCAGGGCGTGTGCGGGGATTGTCATGACACGTGATAATTATTTTGCCCATGCTTCGCCCGTTATCTCTGAGAGGGAGCGAAGCTCGAGCGTGGAGTCGTTAGATAAGAGGAACATCATCAGGAGGGTGAAGCAATGTCTGAGATGAAATTAAAGAGTACACCACTTGAGATAAACCCCGCGCCATGGACGGCTGAGCGACTGCGCTCTTTTGGCGCGGCGTGGAGGCGCGGAGATGTTGAAGAATTGATGTCATACATGACGGACGATTGTAGTTACAGCGCCTCGGTGGGCCCTGAGCCGGGTGCTACTTACATCGGGCGTGAGGCTGTGCGCCGGGGCTTTGAAGAACTCCTCAAATACGATGCGAAGGCACAGGGGCGCGGCGGGCGCGTCTTCATCGCGGGAGAGATCGGGGTCGCCGAATGGTCTTTTATCTACACGGACGAAGCGGGGCATGAAACCGAGGTGAAGGGGGTTGATCTGTTCGAGTTTGACGGCGACAAAATTCGTCGCAAAGACGCCTACCGTAAGACAAAGGCGGTATGAGTCACCAGTATGGCAAGCGAGAGTTGCGTGTCGGAGTTGTTCTGATGGAAGAGATCAAATTGGTCGTCTTCGACATGGCGGGGACGACCCTCAAAGACAGAGGGCAAGTCTCTGATGCCTTTACCGCCACGCTCGCGGAGCACGACATTGAGGTCTCGCCTGAGCGTTTGGCTCAGGTCAGAGGTTCGTCCAAACGACAGGCCGTGCTCAGTTTTATCTCCGCTGGGCCGGAGCGCGAGCGCCGTGCGGAAACGATTTATAATTCGTTCCGCGAGCACTTGGCCGCGCGGTACAGACTTCACGGCATAGAGCCAATGGACGGGGCGGAGCAAATCTTTCGCTGGTTAAGAGAGCGGGGCGTGCGCGTGGCTTTGAACACGGGCTTTGACAGAGACATCACAGGTTTATTGCTTACGGCTTTAAACTGGCAGGAGGGCGTAGTGGATGCCGTGGTTTGCGGTGACGACGTGAGACACGGGCGTCCCGCGCCGGACCTCATCCTCCATGCAATGGAAGCCACGGGGACGACCGATGTGGGTGGGGTGGTTAATGTGGGAGATACTGCGCTGGATTTACAGGCTGGTCATAACGCGGGGATACGTTGGAACATGGGCGTACTATCCGGCGCACACGACCGGCAACGGTTGGAGCGTGCGCCGCACACTCATCTAATCGCCTCCGTGGATGAATTGCCTCGCCACTTCACTGAAACCAGAAACGGTAGTGTGACGCTTATCCCCTTCAATAGTTTGTAGGTCTCCATCATTCTATAGCGTCGCAGGTGCCAGCCTCAGGCTAACCCTGTGTCCAGACTAATAATTGGTCTTGGTCGAGGCGAATATCCCATTTCTTAGTGGCGGATGCCCTTGTGCCTTCCTGCATCCTGGCTCATACCCCGATGCAGTTGACGCGCAGCCGCTAAAAGGTTCGTGCAAAAGTCTATTGCCCGTAGCGCGCCCTATCGGTTAATCTGATCTGAGGGGGACTTTGCGCGAGTTGCGCCCCCGCTGCCTCACCCGCCTCAACTACCTTCTAAGTCAACTCAACTCCCTTTCCCGGTAACCTCCTCGAAGGAGCGCGGACGAGTCACACCATGATCGAGCCAGGCACGCTATTGCAGAACCGCTACCGCCTTGACCGGCAGATCGGGCGCGGCGGCATGGGCGCCGTCTATGTCGCCACGGACGAACGCTTCGGCAGCACCGTCGCCGTCAAAGAGACGCTCTTCGACGACCCTGTGCTGCGCAAAGCCTTCGAGCGCGAGGCGCACCTCCTGAACCGCCTGCGCCATGCCTCGCTCCCCAAGGTCAGCGATCACTTCACCGAAGGCGAGGGGCAGTTCCTCGTCATGGAGTTCATCGAAGGGCAAGACCTCTCCGCGCTGCTGGAGCAACGCGGCGCGCCCTTTCCCGTCGCCGACGTTCTCGGCTGGGCCGACGAACTGCTCGACGCTCTCGACTACCTGCACACGCACGAACCGCAGATCGTCCATCGCGACATCAAGCCGCAGAATCTGAAGCTCACGCCGCGCGGCCAGATCATCCTGCTCGACTTCGGGCTCGCCAAAGGCGCTCTGAAGCAGACGTGCGACGCGACCGCGGCGGCGTCCGTCTTCGGCTACTCGCGCCACTACGCCCGGCTCGAACAGATTCAGGGCGCCGGCACCGATCCGCGTAGCGACCTCTACTCGCTCGCCGCCACGCTCTACCACTTCCTGACGGGTGCCGCGCCGGTCGATGCCCTGACGCGCGCGACCGCCGCCGTCAACAACCAGCCCGATCCGCTCCGCCCCGCGCACCGCGCCAACGCGCAAGTCCCAGAGGCGGTCAGCCACATCATCCAGCGCGGCATGGCGCAGAAGTCCGCGCAGCGTCCGCAGACGGCGCGCGAAATGCGAGTCGCGCTCGCGCGAGCCGCGAAGTCTCTGCCCGCCGGCGCGCACACGCTTCACGCGTCAGACCTCGAACGCACTATCGTCGAGAAGACGGCGCACGCATTCGACGCCGAGCGCCACAACTCCGCCGCGAGCCACGCGCCGCGCGACGCTTCAACCGCGCGCCGCGCACAGGCCGGGCGCGGCGAGAGCACCCTCGTCGAAGGGACACGCGTCGCTGAGCGCCACGTCTTCCGCGCCGACGTCGAGACCGACTCGCAAACGGTCGTCGCGCACTCGGCCAACAGATCGCGCGCGCTGCTGGTCGGAGTTGTGCTCGCGCTGCTCGTCGCCTGCGCCGCCGTCCCCTTCGCCATCTCGCGCTACTCCGATTCCGAGAGCACGATCACGCAGCCGCGAACCGCGACGCCCGCCGACGCGAACGCGGACGCGCCGGAAAGCGGCTCGACGTCTCCGGCGCAGTCTGGCTCCGGCGACGCGGGATCATCTCGCGTCATCGAGCCTTCGTCCGCGTCGAGCCAGCCTGACGCGCCTCGCGCTTCCAGCGCGCCGTCCGCAAACACGGATCGCTCTGTCTCAGGCGACGCGGGAACGAATGCGACGTCCGGTACGAGTAGCGACGGCGCGGCGGCTGATCGATCCAGTCGTGCTCCGTCCGACCTCGGCACAGGGGCGGGCGAGGGTGGGCTCGTCATACAGCGTCCCGCCAGCGCGGCCACGACCGAGAACACTGCCGCGGCGCAGTACGACGCGCAGCGCGCCGAAAATCTGCGCAAGCAGCGCGAAGAGGCGGCGCGCCCGCGCCCCGTCGAAGAACGCTACGCGCCGCCCCCCGGCGGAGGGCCACCGCCACCGCCCTTCGACGCGCGCCGTCCGCCGCCACGCCAGCCGCCGCCCGCGCCGTAACTTTCGCGCACGACGCCCGCCATCCCCTTCGTGTCCTCAGCGCCGTTGTGAGAAACTGACACGGATGCGAAGGCTTCGGCGCGTGGCGAAACCGATTCATCGCCTGAAGCGTCCTCCGGTCGGCGGCACACACCTTTTTGTCGAGGAAGCGCGGGATGGCCGTCCTTCAGATCAAAGACGCCGGCGGCAGGCAGTGGCGGCACGTGCTGTCGCCGCAAGCCGTCTGCACCATCGGGCGGTCGCTCGACAACACCGTCGCGCTCAACGATCCGCGCGCGTCCCGCTACCACGCGCGCTGCGTCTTCCGCGACGGAGCCTTCCACCTCTTGAACGGCGCGCTCGTCGAGTCCGTCCTGAAGCGCAGCGCCAACGGCGTCCTCGTCAACGATCACCCGGTCGAGACGAGACGACTCGAACATAGCGACCGCATCAAGATCGGGTCGAGCGTCCTACAGTTTTTCGAGGAGGAGCCAGAGGGGCGGACGAGCTTGCGCTACGAGGATCGTGCGCTCGGCAAGACGCAGATCGCCGTCAACGCGAACGACCTGCTGAAGGAAGCGCCGCGCGTCGCCGCGAACGCGGACGGCACGGAGCTTGAGAGGCTACGCCGCAAGGCGGACATCCTCGCCATGCTCTACGAGCTGACGCGCACGCTCAATTCCGTCTTCGATCTCCAGACCATCTTCGACAAGGCGACCGACATCATCTTTCGCGTCACGCCCGCCGACCGTGTCGTCGCGCTGCTCGCCCCGCAAGGGCTCGGTGGTGACGACTACGAGAACCTTCAGCCGATGGCCGCGCGCGCACGCGTGGGGCAGTCCGAAGAGGGCGCCGCTGCCCACGTCACGATCAGCCGCACGATTTTGCGGAAGGTCTTAGGCGAGCGTCTGGCGCTACTGTCGCAGGACGCGGCGGCTGACGCCGAGTTCGCGCGTGCCAAGTCGATCATCATGCAGGGCGTGCGCTCGACGATCTGCGCGCCGCTCATCACAGAGTCGGGCGCGTGCGGCGTCATCTACGCCGACCGGCTCGATCCGAACGCCGTCTTCACGCGCGACGATCTCGAACTGATCAGCGCCATCGCCGCGCAGACCGCCGCGGCGGTCGAGAGCGTGCGCGCGCACGAGCGTCTGGCGCGCGAAGAGGTGGCGCGCGCCAACTACAGCCGGTTCCTGCCCGAATATGTCGTCCGCCAGATGCTCGAACACCCGGAGTCGTTCAAACTCGGCGGCGCCAACCAAACCGTCACCGTGCTCTTCGCCGACGTGCGCGGCTTCACACGCATCTCCGAGCAAGCGCCGCCCGAGCGCGTCGTCCAACTGCTCAACCACTACTTCTCCGCGATGACCGACGTCATCTTCGCCCACGGCGGGACGCTCGACAAATACATCGGCGACGGTCTGATGGCGCTCTTCGGCGCGCCCGCCTCGACGCCCGCCGACGCCGCCAACGCGCTCGCCGCCGCCGTCTCGATGCAGCGCCAGATGGAGACGCTGAACGCAGAACTGCGCGCCGCCGAACTCCCCGAGGTTAGCATCGGGATCGGCTTGCACACGGGCGAGGCGACGGTCGGCTACATCGGTTCGGAGCGCCGTTCGGAATACACGGCCATCGGCGACACGGTTAACCTGGCGTCGCGTCTGGAGGCGCGTGCGCGGGGCGGGCAGATACTGCTCAGCCGTGCGACCGCGGACGCCGCCGCCGGCACGCAGTTTCTGCTGCGCGAACAGCCGCCGATCACGATCAGGAACCGCGTCCAGCCCGTCTCGATTTTAGAAGCCGAGTGGTAAGCGCGCGGGCGACCTCTCCACCCTCAACTTTCGGCGCGAGAGTTTCCGCCCGCACCCTTACTCGAAGCGGAGCGCGTCAATCGGGTCGAGCGCGGCGGCTTTGCGCGCCGGGTAGTAGCCGAAGAAGATACCGACCGCCGCCGAGAAGATGACCGAGCCGACGATAGACGCGGGCGAGACGAGCGTCGTCCAGCCGAAGAGCGCGGGGATGGCGAGCGAGACTGCGACGCCTAAGATGATGCCGACGAGCCCGCCCGTCAGACTCAAGACGATTGACTCGATGAGGAACTGCGTGCGCACGGCGGACGAGCGCGCGCCGATGGCCATGCGGATGCCGATCTCGCGCGTCCGCTCCGTCACCGAGACGAGCATGATGTTCATGATGCCGATGCCGCCGACGAGGAGCGAGACACCCGCGATGCTCCCCAGCAGCATCGTCATCACGCTGTTCGTCTCGTTCGCCGCCTGCGCGATGTCGGACATGTTGCGCACGGTGAAGTCGTCCGCCTCGCTCGCCGCCAGCTTGTGCCGCTGCCTGAGCAGATCGCTAATCTGCTGCTGCGCCGTGTAGGTCGCGTCCGCCGAGACCGCCGAGACGTAGGCGATGGGCAGGCGGTTGTTGCCGAGGATCTTTTTCTGCACGGCGGTGTAGGGCGCAAACGCCGTGTCGTCCTGATCGCGCCCCTGAGGGTCTTGCCCTTTACGCGCCATCACGCCGACGACGCGAAACGGCAGGTTCGAGACGCGCACGGTCTGCCCCGTCGCGTCCATGCCGGGGAAGAGATTATCCGCGACCGTCTGACCGAGGACGATGACGCGCGCGGCGGTGCGCACGTCCGCGTCCGTGAAATAGTCGCCGCTCTGCAAAGTCCAGTTGCGTATGCCGGGCAGCTGTTCGCTCGTGCCCTGCACCTGCGTGTTCCAGTTCAGATTGCCGGAGACGAGTTGCGCGCGCGCGTTGACTGAAGGGCTGACCAGCGCAACGCTCGGCACTTCCCGCTTGATCGCTTCGAGGTCGTCGCCGGTGAGCGTGTTCGTGCCCGTGTCGCCCGTGCCGCTGCGCACGCCGCCAACGTTCTGCGCGCCCGCCGAGATGAACAGCAGGTTCGTGCCCATGCCTTCGATCTGCGCCTGCACGGAAGCCTGCGCGCCCTGCCCGATGCTGACCATCGCGATCACGGCGGAGACGCCGATGATGATGCCGAGCATCGTCAGCGCCGCGCGCATCTTGTTGCGCGCCAGCGCGAGAAAAGCGACACGGATGATTGATAGTATGCTCATGATCTTCTCCGAATGGTGTCGGATGTTGGGTGTCAGGTGTCAGGTATCAGAAAAATAAAACTGTTTTAGGCCGACACCCGTCACCTGATACCTGTCACCCGACACCCAGTTTTATTCCTCTTCATCAACCGGCGGCAGGTTCTTTAACTCTTCCGACGCGTCGCGCGGATGCTCGACCGCGTAGTCTTTCTTGATCTTGCCGTCTTTGAAGACGACGACGCGGTCGGCGTAAGCGGCGATGTCCGGTTCGTGCGTGACGAGGACGAGCGTGATGCCGAGTTCGCGATTCAGCCGCTGAAAAATCTCCATCACCTCGACCGATGTGCGCGAGTCGAGCGCGCCCGTCGGCTCGTCTGCGAGAATGAGCGTCGGCTGGTTGACGAGCGCGCGCGCAATCGCCACGCGCTGCTGCTGGCCGCCCGAAAGCTGGTTCGGATGGTTCTGCTCTCGCCCGGCTAAGCCCACGGAGCGCAGCGCGGCGAGCGCACGCTCGCGACGCTCATTCGACTCAACCTCCGAGTAGAGCATCGGCAGCTCGACGTTCTCGAGCGCCGACGTGCGCGAGAGCAGGTTGAAGCCCTGAAAGACGAAGCCGATCTTCTGCCGGCGGATGTCGGCGCGCTCGTCCTTCGACATTTGCGAGACGTCCTGGCCGTCGAGGATGTACGTGCCACGTGTTGGACGGTCGAGGCAGCCGATGATATTCATCGTCGTCGATTTGCCCGAACCCGACGTGCCCATGATCGCAACGAACTCACCCTCGTGAATTTCGAGCGAGACACCGCGCAGGGCGTGGACTTCCACGTCGCCCATCACATAGGTCTTGTGAATCTGCTCCAACTGAATGACGGGGCGCGCCACGTTCTCGCGCGCGAGCGATCCGGCGACCGCCTCAACCTTTCCGCGTCCGATCTCTAACGTTGCTTGCATCGCTCGTTCCCTCTGTCCGAATCAACTCGAAAGATTTTTTATTTGGGCGGCGAAGCGTCCGGCGAGCTGGAGTCAAGCCGGACGCTTCGCCGCCGCGGGCGGCGTGCGTTAGCGCCCTCTGCCGCCGCCGCCAGCCCCTGTGCGCGGTGCGCCGCCGAAGCCCGGCGCGCTCTGCGCGTTGCCGCTCTGCGTCTTGCTCGCGGCTGAGACGGTCTGACCCGTGACGACCACGTCGCCTTCCTTCAACTCGCCCTCGACCACTTCGGTCGCAGAGCCGTCGCTCAAGCCCACCTTGATGCGGCGCGGCTGAAGCTTCCCGTCAGCGCCGAGCACCCACACGCGTCGCATCTGTCCGGCGAGCACCGGCGCGGTCGGCGGGGCAAAGTTGCCGCCGCGTGCGCCCTGCGCGCCGCCATCTGTCGCGCTGTTGCCGGCGGCCACACTGTTCGCGTTGGCATTGTTCGCGTCCGTGCCTTGCTGTGCGACGCCGCGTCGTGCGCCCTGTCCGCGCGCGGCGTTCGCGTTCTGGCCGCCCTGCCCTGAAGTCGCCTGCGGCGTGAAGCGCAGCGCGGAGTTCGGAACTTTGACGACGTTGTTGCGCTCGTCAATCGTGATCGTCAGATTCGCCGTCATGCCCGGCTTCAACTTCTGCTCGGGGTTCGCCACGTCGATCACGACGTTGTAGGTGACGACGTTCTGCACGTTCTGCGGATTGAGACGCATCTGCTGGATCGCACCCTTGAACTCCGTGCCCGGAAAAGCATCAACCGTGAAGCTGGCGTTCTTCGCCTGCTCGACCAGTCCGATGTCCGCCTGATCGATGTTGGCGATGACCTGCATCTGCGTCAGGTCTTGCGCGATGGTGAAGAGCGTCGGTGCCGAGAGGCTTGCCGCCACGGTCTGCCCGACGTTCACGTCGCGCGAGACGACCACGCCGTCAATCGGCGAGCGGATCGTCGTGTGCTGCAAGTTGATCTCCGCGAGGTTGAGCGCGGCTTGCGCCTGCTCGACCTGCGCCTGCGCGTTCACAACCTGCGCCTGCGACTGCCCGACCTGCGATTGCGACTGCTGCACCTGCGCCTGCGACTGCGAGATTTGCGCCGCGGCCTGCGCCTGACCGGCGCCCGCCGCCGACTGCTGGCTCAGCATCGCCTGCTGCACCTGCGCCTGCGACTGCGAGTAGCGTGCCTGCGCCGTCCGTAGGGCGGTCTCTGCCGTGTCGCGCTCGCGCTGCGAGATGACGCCGCCCTTCAGAAGCGCGTCCTCTTGTCGAAGAAAACTCTGCGCGTCGTCCAACTGCGCCTTGAGCACCGCGGCGTTCGCCTGCGCGCTCAGGACGCCCGCCTGCTGGTTCTGCGTCGTCGAAGAGGCGGCGAGCGCCCTCGCCTGCGCGTCGCTCACACCGGCCCTCGTCGCCGAAACGCCCGCGCGCGAAGAAGAGACCCCGGCGCGCGCCTGTTGCAGCGCGGCCTGCGCCTGTTGCAGGTTCGCGCGCGCCTGTTCGACCTGCGCCTGCGAGATCGCAGGGTCGAGCTGCGCGACGACCTGACCCTTCTTCACGGTCGAATTGAAATCCGCGTAGAGAGCCGAAATCGTGCCCGACGCCTGAGAGCCGACTTGCACGGTCGTCACGGCTTGCAGTGTGCCGGTCGCCGTCACGGTGTTGCGCAAATTCCCGCGCTCGACCTTCGCCGTCATGTACTCCGCCGCGTTCGCGCGGTTGCCTAAGAACAGGTAGCCCGTCGTCGCGACCACCAGGATCGCCGCCAGCGCCATGAGCCAGTTCTTCCCGCGCTTCAACTGTAATTTCAATTTCTTCATCGCTCACTTTTCGCGGCGGCTCAACCAAGCCGCCGCGCCTCCAGATGTAAGTGATTCTTGCCCGTTTTCCCTTTATAATTCCCCTCATCAGACTAGACACCGGCGGCGCGGGCGGGGTTACAGGCGGCGCGAAATTAAAGCGTTCAGCCGCGTGTAACCAGATAGCGGCGCGCGGTGCCTAATCTGGTAGGAAAGCTCGACGGCGAGCCTTCCGCTAAACTCAACTCTCCCGCGAAAAGTCTCTCCCCGATGACGAACAAATGGAGGGAACCATGAAGGGTAAGATAAGGACTGCTTTCTTGATGTGCGCGCTCGCGGTCGGCTTGTCCGCCGCGTCCGCGTCGGCTCAGACCGTTTACCGGACGCCCGGCGGGCGCACGGTCGTCGTGCAGAACCGTCGCGTCTATCGCCGGCCTTCGCGCACCGTGGTCGTCGTGCCGAACCGTGGACGCTCAAACTGGTGGGCGCGGAGGCGCAACGCACAGGTGAGTCGCGCGCGCACCTACCGCCTGTCCAACGGCCGGATCGTCACTGTCCTGCCGAACGGCAGACGCATTTATCGTTAATCAATAGCCCGCATCTCGGGCGCGGCGGTGGGCTGGCGCAAACAGCCGACCCCC
>JBJMGS010000206.1:0-11528 GCA_045807785.1 Pyrinomonadaceae bacterium | reverse complement strand
TCAAGAGAGCGCGTCGCGCAACGCCGCAAGCAGGTCTTCCCCGAAGTTGGCTATTTTCGACTCACCCAGTCCGTGAATCGAGCGCAACGCTTCGAGCGTCGCGGGTCGCTCGTGCGCCAGGCATTCCAGCGTCCGGTCTGGGCAGATCATGTAGGCCGGCACGCGCTGCGAGTTCGCACGCTCCAGCCGCCACTTTTTAAGGAGTGTGACCACGCGCTTCTCTTCGGGCGTGAGCGGCGGCGTCGGGGCGAGCTGCTTCTGCCTCCGCCGGGTCGTCGTCTTTTGCGGCGGCTCGTCCGGGATGAGAGCCGCGCGCAACGCCAACTCCCAACGCCCCTCCGCTTCCAGCCGCCGCCGCAACTCTTCATAAACGAGCAGCGTCACCTGCGCGTCTTTCGCCGCGTATTCGATCTGCGCGCGCGAGAGCGGGCGTCGCCGCCAGTTTGACGACTGATACGTCTTATCGAGCGGGATGCCGAACAAATGCTCGGTCACGGAGGCGAGGCTGTGCGACGGCAGGATGAGAGCCGAGCGCGACAGGCTCAGCGTATCGACAAAGGATGTCGGACTCAGGTTCTCGCCGCGTAGCGCGCCCTGATCGAAGCGCGCGTTGTGCGCCGCCATCCTGACTGATGGCTCCTCGACGACGGCGCGCACGACCTCCATTCCGGTCGCGACGGTGTCGATCACGAACGTCTCGCCGCGAGCGGATGTGATCTGCACGAGCGAGACGCGCGACTTCGACTCGCGCGCGTCCCAGAAGGTTTCCGTGTCCAGGCTGATGAGGTCAACGCCGCGCAGGCTTTCGAGGGCTCTTTCGGCTTCGTGGGCATCGGTGACGTAGCGGAAGGCGGGGACTTCGGTGACCATGTGGCGAAGTGTGTCAGGGTCGTTCGTAAAACAAAAGGCGCGCCGAGGGTAGGCGCGCCTTCATGCTACACCAGAGGGAGGGAAAGTTACTCCGTGTTGCGATTGTGCGTGTTCGCCGCGTTCGTGTTGCGGGTGGCGGCGTTCGCGTTGTGCGTGTTTGCGTTACCGGCGGTGTTCGCGTTCGTGCCGGCGTGATTGGCGTTCGTCGCGTTCGTGTTGTGAGTCGCGCCGGCGTTCGCGTTCGTCGCCATCCCGGCGTTGGTGTTCGATGTCGTGCCGCCCGCGTTCGAGTTGGTGACGACGGTGATGTTGGCGTTGTTGACGGTGATGTTGGCGTTGCCCGTGTTGGCGTTCGTGCCGTTCGTGTTGTCGCTGGCAGCGCAACCGAGCCAGAGGCTCACCAACGCCAGCAGGACTGAGAGTGCTAGGGTTCTACGCATCGAATATCCTCCTCTTTCCCTTCCAAGGTAGCTTTCCAGAGATGTCACCAGCACAACTCGACAGCCCGCTTCTCAGAGGTTAGACGGGAGAGACTAATTTGTCGGTAAACCTTGTGCTGAGTCGCGGCAGTGTAGCATTAAGATCGGCGTATTAACAGGATATTTTTGCCTCGAGACCGTCCCTTCAAGACTTGTCACACGCCGTCTTCGCCTTCTTTTCACCTCGCATCTTTGCTGCCAACTTCCGTGGATTTTCGAGTTAATAATTCTTGACGATAGCTCGTAAAACAGTTACTTTTATACAGCCAACGGTGTTGGCAATTGTTTCAAAGAGTTTTCCTGCCTATCGCTTGGGGGCTCACACCCGAGACCCGAAGCCTTCCGTTTGACCAGTTAAACGAGACAATACGACATGCTTAAAGGGAACATGAAGAGCCTCGCACTCCTTTGCTGTGTCGCGGCGCTGGCGGCATCCTTGCTCGTCATCTCACTCGGCGGCTTTCTAACGCTGACCACCTACGGACTCCTCTGGTGTGGGACGATGCTGTTGCTGACGGCAGCCGTCAGCCGCCTGACCGTGCCGATCACGAGCGGCGCCGGAAGCGGCAAGAACTACAAGTCTGTCGCCGACGCGATCATCTTCCTCGCCGCGATGATATTCGGGACGGGTCCGGCGGCGGTGCTGGCTGGCGTGGATGGCTTCCTCTCGTCGAGACGTGCCGCCGACAAGCGTTTCAGAATTTTTGCCACCTCCACGACCATTTTCTCCACCTGTGTGGCGGTCTGGGTCTATCAACTCCTCGCGCGGCTCTCGGCTGGCGTGCTGGCAAACGACGGCGAGCATTTCGCCCCGCTCGGCTCGGTGCTGCTCCCGCTGTGCGGCCTGGCTCTCGTCCACTACGCGTTGAGCACGCTGGCGACGGTCGCCTACGTGGCCTTCGAGACCAACTCGCCGCTCACGTTCTCGCGCGAGGGCATCGTCTGGACTTCGATGGCGCAAGTGGCGGGTGCGGCTTCGGCGGCGCTCTTCTACTCAGGCATCAGCGGCGGCGGCATGTCCTTCATGCTGATCGGCGTGCTCATCGTCGCTCTCGTTTACCTGCTCTACCGCTTCGACGAGAAGCGCGTCGTGGAGATCAAGCGCGCCGAGGAGGCGAAGCTGACCCACATCCAGGAGATCGCAGACCTCCACATGAACACCATCGAGTCGCTCGCCATCGCCATCGACGCGAAGGATCAGACGACTCACGGGCACGTCCGCCGCACGCAGATTTACGCGATGGAGTTGGGCAAGATTCTCGCCATCAGCGAGCGCGAGTTGATGGCGCTGCAAGCAGGGGCGCTGCTCCACGATGTGGGCAAGCTCGCCGTGCCGGAATACATCCTCAACAAGCCGGGCAAGCTGACCGTCGCCGAGTTCGACAAGATGAAGATTCATACGGTAGTGGGCGGCGACATCATCAAGCGCGTCAACTTCCCCTACCCCGTCGAGGAGATCGTCCGCTACCACCACGAGAAGTGGGACGGCTCCGGCTACCCGAAGGGTTTGAAGGCGGAGCAGATTCCGATGGTCGCGCGCATCATCTCGGTGGTGGACTTCTACGATGCGACGCGCTGCGACCGCCCTTACCGCGTCGGCATGAAGCGCGAGGACTCGCTCGCGCTGCTGCGCCGCATGGCGGGCAGCTCCTTCGATCCGAAGGTCGTTGACACCTTCGTCGGGCACATCGAGTTCTTCGACAACCTCATCGCCGATCAGGACATTCAGGAGCAGGTCGCCTCGGAAGAGGCGGGCATGACGGGCGCGCGCCCCGACGCCGGTCTCGCCTCCGACGTGCTCGGCTCGGCGAACGACGCCGGCTTCCGCTCCATCGTCGAGGCGCAGCGTGAGGTCTTTGCCCTCCACGAGATCGCGCAGACCATCGGCTCGTCGCTCAACCTGCAAGACACCGTGACTCTCGTCGCGAACAAGCTGCGGGCCATCGTGCCGTTCGAGACCTGCGTCATCTACCTCGTTGACGACCGCAGCGGCAAAGCCATTGCCGCCCACGCCTCGGGCGAGCACGCCGAAATCTTCGCGCGCCGCCGCGTGACGGTCGGCGAAGGCATCACGGGCTGGGTCATCGCCAACGCGCGCTCGATGTGCAACACGCCGCCGGAACTCGATCTCATCGGCATCGCCGAAGAAGTTTCGGACAAGATCAAGGGCGTGCTCATCTCGCCGCTCATCCGCGAGAATGGTGCCTTCGGCGCGATCACGCTCTACTCGACGACGCGCGCCTCCTACACGACCGAGCACGTCCGCCTGCTCGAATCCGTCTCGCAGCACGCCTCGGTCGCGCTCAACAACGCCCTCACGTTCGAGAAGACGAAAGAGAGTGCGCTGACCGATCCACTGACGGAGCTGCCGAACGCGCGCGCCTTCCACCACGCGCTCGAACAGCGCCTCGCCGAGTGTCAGCGGCTCAACCGCGAGCCGGTCTCAGTGCTCTGCATGGACCTGGACGACTTCAAGCGGATCAATGACACGCACGGGCACGGCATCGGCGACCGCCTGCTCGCCAACATCGCGGGCGTGATCAAGAAGCAACTGCGGCAGATGGACATTCTCGCGCGCTACGCGGGCGACGAGTTCGTGGCGATCATGCCGATGGCTTCGACGGACGTCGCGGGGATGGTCGCCGAGCGCATCCGCTCGTCGGTCGAGGCTTACCAGTTCCCCATCCGCACGGGCAAGACGACGCAGGTCGGCGTCAGCGTCGGCATCGCCTGCTTCCCCGCCGACGGCGAAACAGCCGAGGAGTTGCTGTCGAGCGCCGGGCGCAATATGCAGCAGGAGAAGCACGCGCGCAAGCTCGGGCCGGGCGATCTCACTTCAAACGTCATCACCTCCGTCGAATCCTTCCGCTAATCGATTACATCCTGCCGCACTGAGGCGCGCGACGACTAACGGTCGTCGCGCGCCTTTTCTTTCGTGTCTCCGGTCGCTTTTGCGCGCGCGGACTTGTCCGCGTATAATTTCGCCAAGTCATAACAAGTTCCGAGAAAGCTCGACATTAACGAATCACAAGCCGCCGCGCCCGCGCCGACGGCGAGCCACGCCGCCGACAGCGCGGACGCGAGTGAGAAACCGATGAGCGAACTTAAAGTCACACCGCTAAAACCGCGCGACGGCTCGGCGCACCAGGCGGGCGCTGGTGTAGCCGAAGCGCCCGGAGCCGCGACGCCGGGAAACACGGACGAGATCGACGCTAGAGAGTTGCGACAGGAGCACGAGGATCGAAGGCACCGGCAGGAGGAGTTGATCGACCGCATCGAGCCAGCCACGCTGCTCGAAATGCTCTACCAGATGATCCTCATCCGCCGCTTCGAGGAGAAGGCGGCGGAGGCTTACACGCTCGGCAAGATCGGCGGCTTCTGTCACCTCTACATCGGTCAGGAGGCGGTCGCCGTCGGCTCCATCGCCGCGCTCCGAAAAGAAGACTACGTCATGACGAGCTACCGCGATCACGGGCACGCGCTCGCGCGCGGCACTTCCGCCGACGAGGTGATGGCGGAGCTGTTCGGTCGCGCGGGCGGCGTCTCTTCGGGCAAGGGCGGCTCGATGCACCTCTTCGACCGCGATACGAACTTCCTCGGCGGGCACGCCATCGTCGGCGGTCAGATTCCCCTCGCGACCGGCGTCGCCTTCGCCGCCAAGTACAAAGAGACGGGTCAGGTCTCGGCCGTCTATTTCGGCGAGGCGGCGGTCAATCAGGGCGTCTTCCACGAGTCGCTGAACATGGCGCAGCTCTGGAAGCTGCCGTGCGTGTACGTCTGCGAGAACAACCAGTACGGCATGGGCACGTCGCTGGCGCGCGCGATGTCACAGCAGGACGTGTCGCAGAAGGCTTGCGCCTACGGGCTCGCCTCCGAGTTCGTGGACGGCATGGACGTGCTCGCCGTGTACGACGCGACCTGCCGCGCCGCCGAGCGCGCGCGCAAGCAGTCGCTCCCTTCTCTCTTGGAGGTGCGCACCTACCGCTTCATGGGCCACTCGATGTCCGACCCCGGCAACTACCGCACGCGCGCCGAGATCGAAAAGTATCAGGAGCGCGACCCCATCAAGGTCTTCACCGCGAGTCTCAAGCAGAAGAACGTCGCCGACGACGCCAAGATCAAAGAGATTGAGGCGCGCGTCCGCGCCGAGGTCGAGCGCGCCGTCAAGTTCGCCGACGAGAGCCCCGAGCCCGCGCCCGGCGAACTGTTCACACACATCTACGCAAATCCGATCAGCGTGACAAGTGACAAGTGACAAGCAAATAAAAGCTTGCTTGCTTGTCATTTGTCACTTGTCACCGATTACTGTTCTTGGAGGTTGAATGTCTGTCATCACGATGCGCGAGGCTTTGAACCAGGCGCTCGCCGAGGAGATGCGGCGCGACGGAAACGTCTTCCTGATGGGCGAAGAGGTCGCCGCGTATCAGGGCGCGTACAAGGTCTCGAAGGGACTGTTGGAAGAGTTCGGCGAGAAGCGCGTCATCGATTCGCCGATCACGGAGTTGGGCTTCGCGGGACTCGGCGTCGGCGCGGCGATGACGGGATTGCGCCCGGTCATCGAGTTCATGACTTTCAACTTCTCGATCCTCGCCACCGATCAGATTATCAACTCGGCGGCGAAGATGCTCTACATGTCCGGCGGCCAGTTCAACATCCCCATCGTCTTTCGCGGCCCGAACGGCTCGGCTTATCAAGTCTCTTCGCAGCACTCGCAGGCGCTCGAATCCTGGTTCGCGCACTTCCCCGGCATCAAGGTCGTCATGCCTTCCACTCCGGCGGACGCGAAGGGCTTACTCAAGAGTTCCATCCGCGACGACGACCCCGTGATCTTTCTCGAACAGGAAAGGATGTACGGGGTCAAAGGCGAAGTGCCCGACGCAGAGGACTTCACGATCCCGCTCGGCGTCTCGGACGTGAAGCGCGAGGGCACGGACTGCACCATCGTCGCGCGCTCGCTGACCGTCCCGCTCGCCCTGAAAGCCGCGGAGGAGTTGGAGAAGCAGAACGTCTCCGTCGAGGTCATTGACCCGCGCACGATCCGCCCGCTCGACATCGAGACGATCATCAACTCGGTGAAGAAGACGAACCGCGTCGTCATCGCCGAAGAGTCGCACCCCTTCTGCGGTGTCGCCGCAGAGATCAGCGCGCAGTTGATGGAGCGCGCCTTCGACTATCTGGACGCGCCGGCCAAGCGCGTCTCCGGCGTGGACGCACCCATGCCCTACGCGCGCAACCTCGAACGCCTCGCCCTGCCCGACGTCGAAAAAATCGTCGCGGCGGTACGCGAAGTCTCTTATTTGTAAATCGCGAATCGTCAATCGTAAATCGTTCGAGCCGCGCAGCCCGATCACGATTGACGATTGACGATTTACCATTGACGAGGTCTCAAGAATGGCAACGCAGGTGGTCATGCCGAAACTCTCCCCGACGATGGAGGAGGGTCAACTCGCGCGCTGGCTCAAAAAAGAGGGCGACAAGGTGACGGTCGGCGAGCCTATCGCCGAGATCGACACCGACAAGGCGACGATGGAGGCGCAGGCTCTCGCCGAGGGCGTGCTCCGCAAAATCCTCGTCGCCGAAGGCAGCACCGTCCCGCTCGGGCAGATCATCGCCGTCATCGGTGAGCCGGACGAGGACATCTCCGCCATCGTCTCCGAGGCTGAGTCGGGCAAGGCTGGCGCGGAGAAGCAACAGACAATCGAACGCAACGTCGAGGCAAGCGAGTACGGCGCGCAGCAGGAGATCGCCGGGGTCGTCTCCGGAGGCGCGCGCACGCAGGCGACTATCGAAGGTGCGCCGCTCAAAGGCGAAGCTGGCGACGCGCGCGCCAAAGGCTCAGACGAAGCGGCGACGACGCCTCCGCCAGCGGCGAGCGAGCCGCGCGGCGATCAGGGCGCGTCGGGCAACGGGCAACGCGCGGGCGGGCGCATCATCGTCTCGCCCATCGCGGCACGCATGGCCGCCGAGGCAAACATCAACCTGAAGAATCTCTCTGGAAGCGGCCCCGGCGGGCGCATCATCAAACGCGACGTCGAAGCCGCGATGAAGACGGGCGCACAGGCGCCTGCACCTGCATCGCAGGCGCAGCAGCAGACCGCACTGCCGCAGACTCAGCTTCGCGTCGTCGAGACGCGCGCGCCGCAACAGCCCGCGCAGCAGTCGCAGATCGAAGGCGCTTCGCCCTACCGCGACGAGCCTCTCTCGACAATGCGCGCGACCATCGCGCGGCGGCTCGTCACGTCAATCGGCCCCGTCCCGCACTTCTTCCTGACGACCGAGATCGAGATGGATCGCGCTTCGGAGTTGCGCCGGCAGATCAATGAGGCAGACGAGTCGAACAAGATCAGCCTCAACGACATCATCATCAAGGTCGCGGCGGTCGCGCTCACCGAGCACCCGCAGGTCAACGCGTCATTTCAGGAAAGGGCTGTGCGCTACTATGAGCGCGCGGACGTCGGCGTCGCCGTCGCCATCGAGGACGGACTGATCACGCCGGTCGTGCGCGGCGCGGCGTCGAAGTCGATCGGCGCGATCAGCCGCGAAGTGCGCGAGCTGGCCGAACGCGCGCGCTCGCGCAAGCTCAAGCCCGAAGAGTACACGGGCGCAACGTTCTCGATCAGCAACCTCGGCATGTTCGGCATAGACGAGTTTACCGCCGTCATTAACCCACCCGAAGCGGCGATCCTCGCCGTCGGCGCGGCTGTCGCGAAGCCGGTCGTGCGCGATGGTCAGGTGACGGTGCGACAGATGATGCGCGTCACGATGTCTTGCGATCATCGCGTCGTTGACGGCGCGACGGGCGCGAAGTTTCTCCAGACGCTCAAGCGCATCCTGGAGAACCCCGTCCTGCTGCTCGCATAAGGCTGGCTGCGGTGACGCTGGCCGCGAACCGCGTTCCTGTGTGCCTGAACAGTTGTCTCCCCACGCCCCAGAGGCTTCGCCCGGAGCGCGACCACACCTCGCGCTCGTCGCCGTCCAACTCTTTTTCGGGACGTGGCCTATCGTCGGCAAGATCGCTCTCGCGGCACTGCCGAGCACGGGTCTCGTCGCCCTGCGCGTCGCGGGCGCGACCCTCGCCTTCCTCTTCCTCCGGCGCAACACCGGCAGGTTTCGGCTCGAACGCCGCTCCGACTACGCACGCATCGCCTTCTACAGTCTGCTCGGCGTCGTCCTCAACCAACTTCTCTACGTCAAAGGTCTCGCGCTTTCGACCGCCGTCAACGCCACGCTGCTCGGCACGATGATCCCGGTCTTCACGCTGCTCGTCGCGGTAGCCTTGGGGCGCGAGAAGTTTTCCGCTCGCGTGGCGCTGGGCGTCGTCGTCGCGGCGTGCGGCGTGATCTACCTCGTCAACCCGCAAAGCGCGGACTTGTCCGGTTCACACACCGTCGGCAATCTGTGTCTCATCGCCAACTGCGCTTTCTACGGCGCGTACATCGCGCTCTCGCAGGACGTGATCCGCCGCTACGGCGCGCTGCGCGTCATCACCTGGGTCTTCCTCTTCGCCTGCGTCGTCACGCTCCCGCTCGGCGCGTTCCAGCTCTCGCGCGTGCCGCTCTCAGACGTCGGCTGGAAAATCTGGCTCGCAGTGATCTACATCGTGCTCGTCCCGACGGTTGGGGCTTACTACCTGAACGCGTGGGCACTCGGTCGCGTCACACCGACGGTGGTCGCCGTGTACGTCTATCTCCAGCCGATCATCGGGCTCGCGCTCGCGCCGCTCGTCTTAGGCGAGAGCTTGAACGCGCGCGTGTGGGTCGCGTCCGCGCTCATCTTCGCGGGCGTCGGCTTCGTCACCATTCGCGGGCGCAGCCGTGTGATGGAAGAAGTCTCGGAGCGACCCGACGCGCTCAGCCGTTAAATTTGTTAAGATGCCCGGCAGGACGACGTGCAGGAATCTCTCTCAACCACACGCGAGCGCGCGCAGCAGGCACACGCCGCTGACTCCGCGGTGAAGACTTCGGCGGCGCGACTCTCCATCGCCACCGCCGCCACGCTCATCCTGGTCAAGAGTGCGACGGGTTACCTGACCGGCTCGATCAGCGTCTGGGCGTCGCTGCTGGATTCGGCGATGGACATCTTCGCCTCGGTCGTCAACCTCTACGCCGTGCGCGCCGCCGCGCGTCCGCCCGACGAAGATCACGCCTACGGTCACGGCAAAGCCGAATCGCTCGCGGGACTCTTTCAGGCGGTGGTCATCACGGCCTCCGGCTTCTTCCTCATCTGGGAGGCGATCAAGCGCATCGTCTTCCCGCACGAGACGCGGGCGGAAGGCATCGGCATCGCCACCATGCTCGTCGCCGTGATCTTAAGTGTGCTGCTCGTCGTCCGACTTAAACGCGCCGCGAGCAAGACCGACTCGCCCGCGCTCGCGGCGGACGCGACCCACTACGTCACGGACATCTTCACGAACGCCGCCGCGCTCCTCGCCCTCGTCGTCGTGTACCTCTCGGGCTGGCGCGTGGCAGACCCTTTGTTCTCCATCGCCATCTCGATCTACATCCTCGCCTCCGCCTTCTCGGTCGCGCGCGAGTCAGTTGACGTGCTGATGGACAAGAAGCTTCCGCCCGAGGTTGACGAGCAGGTGGCGGAGATCGTCCACCGTTACAAGGGCGCGGGCGTCCTCGGCGTCCACGACATACGCACGCGCCGCTCCGGCTCCTTCAAGTTCATCGACCTCCACATCGAGATCGAGCGCGCCAAGACCTTCGAGCAGTCGCACGACCTCACCGTCCACGTCATCCGCGACATCGAGACCGAAATCCCACGCTCCCGCGTGCAGGTTCACACCGACCCGGCATGATGAATTTTCAGGACGGTGAAAACGCTTGTCTCGCCCGTCTTTGAGATTTACTATCTCGCCCATGAACTACCAGAACATCATCACCATCGAGCCCGGCAAGCGCGGCGGCAAGCCATGCGTGCGCGGGATGCGCATCACGGTCTATGACGTGCTGGAGTACCTCGCCTCCGGCATGACGCAGCAGGAGGTGCTCGACGATTTCCCTTACCTCACGGAAGAGGACATCCGCGCCTGCCTCGCCTACGCCGCCGACCGTGAGAAGTGTTTAAGGATTAATAAAGTAGGGTGACAATATGAAGCAGAATTTTGCAGATGCCTTACTTGGTGCACAAGGTAGGTCGGAATTCGTAATAGTAGTTGTAGCTGATATTCGTGGATTTTCAGCTTTTAGTACTATAAATGAGTCGCCTAATATAGCTATGTTTATCAAGCGTTTTTATCTTCAGCTAATTCATAAGTATTTTAATGACTCCAACTTTGTTAAGCCTACAGGAGACGGCTTATTAATGACTTTTTCCTATTCTGAGGAAAACCTGCTTGAAGTTTCAGAGAAAGTGATTAGGGCTTGTCTGTCTTGCCTAAATGATTTCCCTAGTTTATGTGAAAACGATCCGATGATAAATTTCTCCGTTCCACAAGCAATTGGGTTCGGTATAGCGCGTGGTACTGCGTGTTGCCTTTATTCAGGAGAAGAAATTTTAGATTACTCAGGTCATCTCCTTAACCTAGCTTCCCGGTTAAATGATCTTGCTAGACCTAGTGGGGTTGTTATTGATGGGAATTATTTATCGGTAGTCATCCCCGAACCACTTAGGGAAATGTTCAAAGAACAGGATGTTTATGTAAGAAGTCTTGCCGAAGATGTACCTATGAAGGTTTTCTATTTAGAAAATTGTGTAAATATTTCTGACAGCTCTTTAGCTCCGCTTATCGGTGAGGATTGGAGAATTTTAATTAGAACATTTACCAGAGGACGGTTTAATAAGCTTGTACGCACTTGGACGGAAGTTCTGCCTATCCGGGTCAAATCAACCGATAAGCTAAAGGTCACATTTTATGTTCCCAAGAAAGGAATGAGAGGTATTTTCTCTTATTTTGTTTTTACTGATTTCAGGTATACCGAGGAAGGTACATCACCTACCTTAAAATTAGATATTGAGAAAGCCCAAAAGAAGATCAATACTAATAAAGATATGTCTCCAACTGGTAAAGTCACACTTAAAATTGAGTATGTACCCAAGACTCTCCCGCGCACTTGATGAGATGTTCTCTTGACGATGAACCAATCAATTATTCCATTAACGTGCTCGATAGTGTCTCTCTATGTTTGTAATGTTTCGTCGATCTTGATCGCCCTTTTATTGTAATTTGTTAAT
>JBJMGS010000205.1:0-2824 GCA_045807785.1 Pyrinomonadaceae bacterium | reverse complement strand
GATCACGGCCTCGTAGGGCGCGCGCATCTTGACGGTGGCGAACCGGCGCGTCTCCACGCCCTCGACTTCGCCGACGCCCGGCGCGTAGTGATCCTCCCACCAACTGTCGTAGGGCGAGCGCGAGCAGGTGGTGAAGACGGAGGCGGGCACGCCGCGCCGGTTGAACTCTCGCGCCGCGTCGCGCGCCAGCCGCTCGGCGCCTCCGGCGAAGCGCCCGAACCAGGGGGTGACAATGATTATTTTTTTATCGAACATCGCGCGGCGGACGCGCCCATCGCCAGAATCGTCGCTTCAATCCTTCCAGCCGACGACGGCGTAGTCGCGGGCGCTGTAAAAGTGTTGGTTGAAGCGCTTCACGATCTCGGCGTCGCCCTCGAGTTTGACCTCGTCGGGCGGGCGCAGTTTCATGACCTCGACGCGGCTGAAGCCCCGCGCTTCGAGCAGGAACTTGAGCGTCGGGCTGGGGATCGGGTTGCGGTGCGTCGGGTCGGCGTAGAAGCCGTAGCTGCCGACGACGATGTTCTCCGGGTCGGGCGTTTCGAGGATGACCGGGGCGCCGCGCCTGAGCGTGCGCATGATCTCGTCAATCAGCTTGATGAGCGTCTCGAACGGCAGGTGCTCGACGAGGTGAAAGCTCGTCGCCGCGTTAAGGCTCTCATCCGGCAGACCGCCGAGGTAAGAGACGGCGTCGGCCTCGATCACGTCCAGCCCGCGCGCCCTGCAACGCTCGACGAAGACGCGGTTATGATCGACGCCGCGACAGGCGACGCCATTCTCCTTAAGCAACTCCAGCCACTCGCCGCGACCGCAGCCGATGTCGAGCACGTCGCCGGCCACGCTCGCCGCGCGCAGGACGGGGAGATAGACGCGGAGCCGCTCCTTGATCTCTTCGCGCGCGCCGCGGAACTGATCTTCAAAGGCGGCGTAGAGCGGATCGAGGAGGTGCTCTGCTTCGCCCGCCATCGCACGCAGGTGCGGCTCCTCTGTGCCGCCGTCGAGGTGCGCGCGCACCTCTTCGAGCAGCAGCGCGACGAGTCGCTCCTGCGCCGACAACTCTTCGCGCAGCAGCGAGACGACGCGCCCCTGCACCGACAGCTCTTCGCGCGTCTGCCCGAGTTGTTCGAGCAGCTTGCGCGCCTGCTCTTCCGACTGATGCGTCAGCGCCGCCGCGCTCTGATTGAAGAGGCGGCGGGTGTTGGTCAGGTGCGTCTCGACTTCATAGCTGAACGCGGCGCGGCGTTCGTCGGCTTCCTCTCTGTGCCGCCGCACCAACTCGATCAATTCCTCATGCTGCCGCGCCGCTTGTTCGGCGGTGGCATCATCTCGCGCCGAAAGTTGCGCCAGCGACTGCGCCATAGACTGTGCCACGCGCCTGTGGACTTCGTCGTAGTGCTCGACGATCCGTTGCTGTCGATCCAGAATCTGTTGCTGCTGCGCCAGCAGGTAGAACTCTGATTGGCGCTGGTGCTGGAGCAGTTGCGGCAGGCGCGCCGCCGCGACCACCGTCTGGACGAGGTAGCCGATCAAGGGTACGCGACCGAGCCGCCGGATCGCGGCGGGTAGCGCCAGCCCGTCGATCTTTACGCCCGCCCGCTCGCCCTCGGGCGAAGAGCGCAGACTCGCCAGCACGTCTACTTTATTGAACCGACCGCTCGCCAGATGGTTGAGGTGTTGCGCCAGGCCCGCCTCGTCCGGCTCGCGCTTGAGGACGGCGCGGTAGGCGTTGCGCACGAACTCCGCGCCGTGATACTGGAGCAAGTCGTTGACGTGGTAGCGTCCGTCGTCGCGCGGCTGGAACTCTGGCTGCGCGCTGGCCGGGTAGGGATCAATTTCCGGGAGCGGGCTGAGATCGTTGGTCGTCGAGAGTGCGGAGTCGGGGCTTGAAGACGCCGCGCGGGGTTCGTCCGCGCCGGGTTCGTCCGCGACGCGCCGCTGCCTCGCGACGGTTTCGCGAATGTCGCGCATCAACTGTTCGACTTTGATTTCGGGATCGCTCGTCTCAAACATGGAAGTCCGCGCCGGCGACGCGCCGAAGTCTTGACCGTGCCGTGCTGGATGGCGTGGTCGCGGCGTGTGGATTCTAGCCTAAAAGTCGCGCGAAGCTTAAGCGGCGTTGCGCGTATAGCAGTTTTCAAAAAAACGCGGCGGCTGGTGGAGACTTAACTCCGCCAGCCGCCGCGCCTTGTTGAGTCGGGCTCGATGCGAGCCGCTACCTGCTGATCGTGATCGTCGCCGTGTTGCTGTCGGCTCCGTGCGCCGAGACGGTCACGCCGATGTCGCCCGCCGGGAACTGATCGGGCAACCTCACGACGATGGTCGAGACGCCCGAGACGCCCGTGAGCGTGCTCAGGTTTTCGACCGGTAAGGTGAGCCCCAGCGAGTTGACCTTCACCGTGACGGCTGACGCGGGGCTGCCCGCCGGGAGTCCGAGGTTGTACACGAACAGCATCACGCGCGTGCGCTGATCCGCGCTGAAGTTGTTGAGCCCGACGAACGCCATCGGATCGCGGAGTTGGTTCACCGAGTCGAGCACGACGGCATGCGTCGTCCCCTGCTCGGTCAAGAGCGTGATCGGAGTGTTCGTGCAGTTGGTCGCCGTCCAGTTGAGATGGATGCTCCCGGTGTCGCCGCCCCAGCCGTCAACCGCGATCTTATAGACGGTGCCAGCCGTCGCGTTGAAGCCCACGATGCTCGTGTGATTCGACCCACCGTCGTCGTCTTTTCCGAGTGACGTCAGACCCGTCACGCTGCTCCCGGTGTAAATCGCGAGCAGGGTGTCGTAGTCGCTGCCCGCCGTCGAGATGGTGACAATGCCGGTGCTCGG
>JBJMGS010000204.1:0-12225 GCA_045807785.1 Pyrinomonadaceae bacterium | reverse complement strand
GCCAGCGAGTACGACGAGTGCGTCAACAAGGCGCGCGCCCTCATCCGCGCCGTCGAACTGGCCGAGCATGGTCTATGAAAGACGAACTACAGACGAAAAACATTCCGTCCTCTACGCGGCTGGCGGCGACGTGTGGGCGGAAAAGTATTCACACGAAGACGCAGCCGAACTGATACGTCAGGCGGCAAAATAATGTATTATGCGGCGAACCAAGTTCTGTCTGGGCAACTGCTGCTTGCTGGACAACCTCTAACCGAGCTAAGATTTTCGCCTTTTACGCAGCCGCAACCCCCGACCACGCTTTTCGCCCTTCAGCACATCCCGGCGCTAGTTGCCGCCGAGGTGACCAATTCATATATAGCCTTTTGAGGATTCAAGGCTCCATGAGCAAACCGAACGTCCGACGGGTAACACCTCATCGTCAGCCTGCGCTCGGCTCCCGCCAGTCCGCGGGTCGCGCCGCATTTCTTACCTCCAGTGGCTTAAGCGTAATGCGTGCATTCTCATCAGTATTACTGCTCGCCTGTCTCTTCTGCTGCGGGAGCGTTGCGGCCAACGCCGCTTCGGACTGTTCCTCCGCAAGTTTCGTCACCGCCGCCAGTTTCCCCGCTGGCAATCAGCCTATGAGCATCGTGGCGCGGGACTTCAACGGCGACGGTCGCCTTGATCTAGCCGTCGCCAATTACGAGTCGGACGATGTGTCCGTCATGCTCGGCAACGGTCCCGAAGGATTCAGCCCGCCGACTAATTACACTGTCGGGCATCATCCGACCGCCATCGCCGCAGGCGACTTCAACGGCGACGGGCAGGCCGATCTGGTCACGGCGAATGACGAATCCGGTAGCGTCTCCGTCCTGCTCGGTTCCGGCTCTGGCGCCTTCAGCGGCGCAACCAGCATTGCCACCGACGCCAACCCCTTCGGCTTAGCCGCGGGTGATTTCAACGGCGACGGCAAGGACGACGTAGCCGTCGGCAGTACGAATTCTAATCGGGTGATGATTCTGCTGGGCAGCGGTACGGGCGGGCTCAAGCCCTCCGCGTCACCGCTTGCGACCGGAGGGCGCGTTTACCACGTTGTGCTCGGTAAATTCAACGGCGACGATGTGCTCGATCTGGTGGCTGGGACGGAGGCCGGTATGGTGGTCTTCCTCGGCGACGGGTCGGGCGGGTTTAGTCCGTCCGGCACTCCCCCGGGTGATTACTTTTCCGCGGTAGTGGCGGCGGATTTTAACGGCGACGGCAAGACCGATCTCGGCGGCGCGAGCGTCAACAACACCGGCGCGATCCGGTTAGGTGACGGCGCCGGGAACTTTGCCCCCCCTGCGAATACCGGCGGCGGGGCGGTTTACTACTTGGGCATGGTGGCTGGTGATTTCAACGGGGACGGAAAGCAAGACATTGCCGGCGTAGGCGACACGCGTACCCAAATCGTCGTCACCCTCGGTGACGGCACGGGAAAGCTCGGGGCATCGACTTCCTATAGCGTGGGCGGTGATACTTCCGGTATCGCCGCAGGCGACTTCGACGGCGACGGGCTGCTCGATCTGGCCGCCGCCAGCCGTCAGGGTAGCGTCTTTGTACTCTACGGACGAGGCGGCGGGACCTTCGCCGGTGCCCTCAGTTACGGCGTCGGCCCCAGCCCGGACTACACGGTGGTCGGCGATTTCAACGGCGACGGGCACGCGGACCTGGCGGTTTCGAACACCAGTAATAATGTTTCGAATGCGGGCGCATCGACCATTTCCGTCTTGCTCGGGGACGGAACGGGCCGGATGTCAGCCGCACCGAGCATTCAATTCGCCGGGGGGTTGACAGTGTTGCGCGCACTCGTCGTGGCGGATTTCAATAATGATGGGAAGCAGGACCTCGCCGTCGCGGCCAGCGGCGACCTCCTCGATGGTGTCAACGTCATGCTCGGCAAAGGTGACGGCACCTTCTCCCCTTACATAAACACCCAGCTCCGCACTTACGGCTCGTACCCGACCTTCATCAGAGCGGCGGACTTCAACCGGGACGGTAAGGTCGATCTCGCCGTCTCATTCTCCGGCAGCGCAAACTTTATCGTGCTGATGGGAACTGGAAGTGGTTCCTTTTCTGATCATAATGTGGGAGTAGGTTCGGGCGGGGGCTTCGGCTCCGGCAATCTCTTCACCGAGTTTGTCGCCGCAGATTTCAATGGCGACGGCAACCCCGACCTCGCCTTCCTGCTCTACTACGACCAAAAGCTCGTGCTCTGGCTCGGCAACGGTACCGGTTTCTTTCCCATCCGCCGCGAGGTGGCGCTGGGGCGGAGTCCGCTGGCAGTCGCCGTGGGCGACTTCGACCGCGACGGCAAAACCGATCTGGCCGTCACCACTGCCGTCGATTTTACCAACTATCATGTGATCATCCTCAAGGGGGACGGGGCGGGCGGCTTCACCGCCACGGGAGACTACGAGGTCGGCCAGTACTCTCAATCAATAACGACCGGCGACTTCAACGGCGACGGTATCGCCGACTTGGCTGTGGCGAACAGTCAGAGTGATAGTGTGTCGATTCTGACGGGGGACGGGGCGGGGGGCTTCAGCCCTTCGATCCCCTTTTCCGTCTCGTCGTACCCGACCTCGGTCGTCACCGCCGACTTTGACGAAGACGGCAAGGCGGACCTCGCCGTCACGCAGGGTCAGATCAACCGCATCGCCATCCTGAGGAACGGCTACACCGCGCCCGTGCCGTGTATGTCCATCAACGACGTGACAATGCCGGAAGGAGACTCCGGCACCACTGATCAGGTCTTCACCGTCACCCTGTCGCGGGCTTCGGCGCAGCGCGTCAAAGTAAACTTCCGTGTTGACCCGCGCTCAACATCACTACCCAACATGGCATTATTCATCACGCCGACGCCCGGCGTGGACTACCAAGCGGTCACCGGCACACTGATCTTTGAGCCGGGTGATCTCAGCAAGACGATCATCGTGCCTGTCAACGGGGATACCCTCGACGAATATGACGAGACCTTCTCCGTCAATTTATCGAATCCGCGGGGGGCAGCGCTGCATGACGCGCAAGGCGTCGGTACTATCATCGACGACGACGCCGCCCCAATGCTCTCCATCACCGGCGGACAAGCCGCCGAGGGTAATAGCACATTCAACCCTAACGTGGTGTCCTTCCAAATCACCTTGTCGGCTCCGAGCGCCAAGGCCGTCGGGGTAAATTACCAAACACGTGTCGGCACGGCGACAGTGAACGACTTTCAATCCGCGTCGGGCACTGTGACTTTTCTTCCCGGCGAGACCTCAAAAACTATCAACATCTCATGCACGGGCGATCCCACCTACGAGCCCGACGAAGATTTTTTCGTCGATCTGACAGGCGTGACCAACGCGACGCCCGCGACGGCGACAGGGCGCGGCGTCGTCCTCAATGACGATCCCGCGCCGAAGGTGAGCATCTCCGGTTCCTCAATCACGGAGGGGAATGCCGGCACGCGGAACATGGGTTTTACCGTCAATCTGACGAACGCGAGTTACCAAGCGGTTATGGTCAACTACGCCACCGCCGACGCCACGGCCACCGCCGGCGCCGATTACACCGCAGCCGCAGGCACGATCACTTTCAACCCCGGCGAGGTGAGCAAGACTTTCACCGTACCGATCCTTGGCGACACCACGGACGAAATCGACGAGACATTCTTCGTCAACCTCTCGGACGCGACGAACGCCTCGATCTTGAACGCTCAAGGGACCGGGACGATTTTCGATGATGACGGCCCGACTATCTCCGTCAACGACGTGTCCGTCAAAGAGGGTGGGCCGGGTAACACCGTCGCCACTTTCACCGTCTCGCTCTCGGCGGCGAGCCCGCAGACCGTCAGCGTCAGGTTCGGCACCGCCCCCGGCACCGCAACCTCTTTTAATGACTTCTCGCCGGTCTCCAACCGCACCGTATTTGTGCAGCCGGGCAACCTCTCGGCCACCTTCACCGTGGTTGTTATCGGCGACCTCCTGATCGAGCCCGACGAGACCTTCTTCGTTAACCTGTCCAACCCGGTCGGGGGCACGATCCTGGACGGCCAGGGCGTCTGCACCATCATCGACGACGAACCGCCGACCGCCGTGCAATTCGGCGCGGCAGCCTACAGTACCGGGGAGGGCGCGGGGAGCGTCTCCCTGACAGTCACGCGCTCGGGCGATCTCAGCGTCGCATCTACAGTTGATTACGCCGCGGACACGGACCCCGGCTCGTTCCCGTGCAATGCCACCTTCGACGTCGCTTCTGACCGGTGCGACTACACGGCGGTCAGGGGCACGCTTCAGTTCGCCGCGGGCGAGACGGCGAAGAGCTTCGTCGTACCCATCGTGGACGACTCCTACGTCGAGTCGAGTGAGCACTTCACCGTCGCGCTCTTTAACCCTACAGGTGCGGGGGTTGGCTCGCCCTCCTCAGCCACGGTTACGATCGCGGACAACGACGCGGCGGGGCAACCTAACCCCGTCGATACCCCCTCTTTCTTCGTCCGCCAGCAGTATCTCGACTTCCTTGTGCGTGAGCCGGACGCAGGCGGGATGCAGTTCTACTTAAACATTCTTTCGGGCTGTAGCGGCTCCGACGCGGAGTGCAACAAGTACACGCGCGGGGCTCTGTCAGCCAACTTCTTCCGCTCCCCTGAGTTTCAGCAGAAGGGCTCGTTCGTCATGTACTTGTACATGGTCTCTCTTGGTCAAAGACCGGCGACCGTGGCGGAGCTCAGTGACGCGACCAAGATCGACCGCCCCAGTTATCCCGAGTTCGTCCTTGACCTGCAGGCGATTTCCGACCCTACTGATGATAAGGCCATCGTCTCGGCGAAGAAGGACGCGCTGACGGTCGCTTGGCTCAAGCGCAGCGAGGTGGCGGCGCGCTTCCCCTCAACGCTCTCGAACCAGCAATTCGTGCAGAAGCTTATCGACACTTCGGGCGTGACGCCGGCGGCCCAAGCGGACTGGGTCTCGGCGCTGAACGTGGGCACAATGACCAGGGCGCAGGTCTTACGCGCCTTCGCCGAGAGCGCGGAAGTTAATAGTAGGTTCTACAAGCAGGCGTTCGTCACGATGGAGTACTTCGGGTACCTCAGGCGCGACCCGGAAGTGTGCCGCGGCAGCAGTGACCCGGCGAACTGCGGCTACATCTTTCACAACGCGAGGTTCCAACTTTCAGCCGACCCGGACTTCCTTGAGAATACCATCGTCCGCGGGTTCATCGAGTCGCCCGAATACCGCGCACGCTTCGGACCGAAATAACACTCGCTGACTCGAGCCGGGGGAGGGGCGCGAAAGCTGAAGCTATTAAGCTCCACTCCCGGCTCGCGCAGTTGCTTCTCTGCGTCGCATCCACGAGGGGCGAGCCGCCCTTCGTGTCAATCATTGCGGCTAACCAGCCCGGCTCAATAGTCAGCACCGCGAAGTGTCTTCCTTCGGCGTCGACAGCGGATCGATGGACGCCCCGAATTGCGCCTCAACCCCTAGCCTCTACGCGCCGAGCGCAGGCAATCACTTTCACACTCGCTCAGTCTTCCACCCGGCGAGGGGCGTAAACCCTAGAGTTATGCGCCCCCTCGCAAAATGGATTAAACTGACTTTCGTGCACATTTTCATCCTCGACAACTACGACTCTTTCACCTACAACCTCGTGCAGTATCTCGGCGAGTTGGGCGCGGACGTGATCGTGCGCCGCAACGACGAAGTGACGGTCGAAGAGATCGAGCGCGACTACCGCCCTGACAAGATTTTGATCTCGCCGGGGCCGGGCACGCCCGACGACGCGGGCGTGACGCTCGGCGTCGTCCGACGTTTCGCGGGTCGCGTGCCGCTGCTCGGCGTCTGTCTCGGTCATCAGGCCATCGGACAGGCGTTTGGCGGGCGCGTGGTGCGCGCGCCCGTGCCCGTCCACGGCAAGCCTGCGGAGATCGAGCACGACGGGCGCACGATCTTTCGCGGACTCTCGCCGCGCTTCCGCGCCGGGCGCTATCACTCGCTCATCGTCGAGCGCGACGGTCTGCCCGACTGTCTCGAAATCTCGGCGACGACTCTGGACGGACTCGTCATGGGCTTGCGCCACCGCACGCTCGCCGTCGAGGGCGTGCAGTTCCACCCCGAATCAATCATCACGCAGGAGGGGAAGCGGCTGCTCGAAAATTTTCTGGTTGGTTAATTGTCAGTTGTCCATGGTCAGTTGTCCGTCGTATGTGGTTGGCAAAGTTGTCGAGCAGATAACATTCGCGGTTATTAGAATGAGCAACGGACAACTGACCACGGACAATTGACAGCTTTGATGACGGACAACTGACAGCTTTTTCTCATGACCGACGCGCAGAGAAAGGGTGATCCCCCTTCGCGGCTGCTGCAGACACCGCCGCGCACGGACGAGCCGCGCGCGGGCGAGGGGCTGCGCGCCTTGCTGCTGCGGCTGATGCACGGCGAAGACTTGTCGCGCGAAGAGTCGGGCGCGCTGCTCGACTCTTTAATCGACGGCACGGCGACCGACGCACAGATCGGCTCGGCGCTCGTCGCGCTCGCTATGAAAGGCGAGACCGTCGAAGAGCTGGCGGGCATGGCGACGGCGATGCGCGCGCGCGCGTCGCGGATCAATGCGCGGCACACTTGTTTCATCGACACCGCCGGGACTGGTTCGAGCCGCGCGAAGACTTTCAACGTCTCGACCGCCGCCGCCTTCGTCATCGCAGGGGCTGGCCTGGCGGTCGCCAAGCACGGCAGCCGCGCCGCGACAAGTCGTTCGGGCAGCGCCGACGTGCTCGCCGCGCTCGGCGTCAACGTCTCGGCAACTTCCGCCGTCTCCGCCGCCTGCCTCGACGCGCACGGCGTCTGCTTCATGTTCGCGCCTCTCTATCACGCCGCCACGGCGCGCGTCGCGGGCGTGCGGCGCGAACTCGGCGTGCACACGACCTTCAACCTGCTCGGGCCTCTGACGAACCCGGCGGGCGCGCCGCGACAGATCATCGGCGTCTGGCACGAATCCCTCGTCGAGAAACTCGCGCGCACGCTCGCCGCGCTCGGGACAGAGCGCGCGTGGGTCGTCCACGGTGAAGACGGCTTGGACGAGGTGACCGTCGCGGGCAAGACACTCGTCGGCGAGGCGCGCGGCGGCGAAGGCGGCGGCGTGCGCCTCTTCGAGATAGCGCCGGAGGATTTCGATCTCCCGCGCGAGCCGCTTGAGGGCTTGCGCGGCGGCGACGCCGAAGAGAACGCGCGCATCATTCGCGCTGTGCTCGCGGGTGAACGCCGCGACGCGGCTCGCTCGCTCGTCGTCGCCAACGCGGGGGCGGCGCTCTACGTCGGCGGCGCGGCTGAAGACACGCGCGCGGCGGCAAGGCTCGCGTCGGAGAGCATTGACAGCGGCGCGGCGCTGGAAAAACTCGAACGCTTGATTGAGGCGACGAACTCGCGCGGATGACGCACTCACAAGGATGACGGACTCAAGCGATTTCCTCTCCCGCATCATCGAAGCGCGCCGACGCGCGGTGGCGCGGGAGTCTGCTGTGCGCCCGCTCGAAGAGATCAGGGCGGCGGCATCGTCTGCGCGCAGAGATGCGGAGCAGCACGCGCTGCGGCGTGCGCTGTTGCGTCCGGGAAGGTTGAATGTCATCGCGGAGATCAAACGCGCGTCGCCGTCGAAGGGCGAGTTGCGCGGCGACGCCGAGCCGGCGCAGCTCGCGCGCGCCTACGAGCGTGGCGGCGCGGCGGCGATCTCTGTGCTGACGGAAGAGGAGTTCTTCCGCGGCTCGCTGCAGGATTTGCGCGACGTGCGCGCGGCGGTCGCGCTGCCCGTGCTGCGTAAAGACTTCATCATCGACGAGTGGCAGATTTACGAAGCCGCCGAAGCCGGCGTCGACGCGCTCCTCCTCATCGTCGCCGCGCTTGACAACGCGATGCTCACACGCCTACTCCGCGTGACTGAAGACGGACTCGGCATGGACGCGCTCGTCGAAGTCCACACGCCCGCAGAGTTGGAGCGGGCACAAAACTGCGGCGCACACATCGTCGGCGTGAACAACCGGAACCTGCGCACGTTCGAAGTCTCGCTCGAAACCTCCGTCGAGATCGCGCAGCTCGCCGCGCCCGACACGATCCTCGTCACCGAGAGCGGCTTGCGCACGCGCGGCGACTTGGAACGCCTAGGCTCGCTCGGCTACAAAGGTTTCCTGATCGGCGAGACGTTGATGCGCTCGGACGAGCCTGAAGAGTTGCTGCGCGAGTTGACGGCGGCGCGCGATTAAGATGTGAAGCGGCGGGTACGTCTAACTTTCCGTTTATGGTCTTCATCAAAGTTTGCGGCATCACGAATCTTGAGGACGCGCTGGCGGCGGTCGAGGCTGGCGCGGACGCGCTCGGCTTCAACTTCTACCGGCGCAGCCCGCGCTACGTCGAGCCAGCGAGTGTGCGTGAGATCGTCGAACAGGTTCCATCGGAAATATTGTGCGTCGGCGTGTTCGTGAACGAAGAGAGTGCGTCTGTCCGACAAGTCGTCGCGGAGTCTGGCGTCGGCGCGGCGCAGTTGCACGGCGACGAGTCGCCTGCCTACTGCGACGATCTCACGGGGCTGCGCGTGATCAAGGCTCTGCGCGTGAACGACGAGTTCACCCCGGAGCAGGCGACCGCGTATCGCGCCGAGGCGATTCTGCTGGACTCTTTCAGTGCTGGCATGCGCGGCGGCACGGGTCGGACGTTCGACTGGTCGGTCGCGCGGCGCACGCGCCAACTCGTGCCAAAACTTTACCTCGCGGGCGGGCTCACGCCGGGCAACGTCCACGAGGCGATCCACACCGTCGAGCCTTATGCCGTGGACGTGTGCAGCGGGATCGAGAGCCGGCCGGGGCGGAAAAGCCTCGGGTTGATGAAAGATTTCTTCGCCGCCGCCTGCCCTGACGAAGAGAAAGCTTGACGCGCCGCCACCCCGATCGGTTATGCTCCGACTTTGATACTTCGTGTCTTCCGCTTCCGGCGAGTGCCCGCTTTTCGGCACGAACAGTTCCTCTCAAATCGCCGCTGTAAATTCTGAACTGCCGCCCCGTAAAATTTCATGACCGCGACCGCGCAGGCTAACGAGAAAAAAAGTGTGGGTCGAGATCAGGGTCGCGTGCTGCTCGTCTCGGACGAGCCGGCGGCGGCTGGCTGCTCGTCGGCGCTCGAAGCGGCTGGCTTCGCGGTGGTCGGCGTCGCGGGCGGCGCAGCGGCCATCGTCGCGCTCAGGAGCTCGCGCCCCCATCTCGTCGTCGCCATCTCGAACCTGAAAGGCATCACGGCGGACGAGCTGGCGAAGACGCTGGCGCGGACGCAGGACGGCATCCCGCTCGTCGTCGTCGGCGCCGAAGAAGCCACGCTCGCGCGCCGCCGCGCCGCACTCGACGCGGGCGCGTTCGACTTCTTCCGACTGCCCGCCGAGATCGATCTCTTCATCGCGCGCGCGCGGCAGTTGATCGAGTTCAAGCTGACGCTCGACCGGCTGCGCTCCGAAGCCGACCGCGACTACCTGACCGGGCTTGCCAACCGCCGCCGCTTCCGCACCGCGCTCGGTCAGGAGGTCGAGCGCTGGCGTCGCTACAGGGTGCCGTGCGCGCTCGTGCTCGTGGACATCGATCACCTCAAGAAGATCAACGATGCGTACGGCCACTCGGCGGGCGACACGGTCATCCGCCACGTGGCGAGCGTGCTCACCGAACACTCGCGTGGCAACGACACGGCGGCGCGCCTGGGCGGCGAAGAGTTCGCGCTGCTGTTGGCGGGCGCGGACGCCGCGCGCGCCGCCGCTGCCGCCGAACGTCTCCGCCGCGACGTGGCGGCGCACGCCCTCGAAGGCATCGGCACGGCGACGATCAGCCTCGGCGTCGCTTCGTGTCCTGCACACGCCGACTCCGAGCGCACGCTCTTCGCCAACTGCGACGCGCTCCTCTACCGTGCCAAGCGCGAGGGTCGCAACCGCGTCGCGGTCGCGGGCGAAGAGTCGTCAATCGTGAATCGTGAATCGTGAATCGTCAATCGTAAGTTGTAATCGTGAATCAGCGCGGTGCGGATCGTTCGACATGGATCACCTTTGGTATTCCTTCATCGTTGAGTGGTAACCTCTCAACGAACGACGCGACACTGCTTTAACGATTCACGATTCACGATTTTCGATTCACGACTTATGACCTATCCAGACGAGCGCGGGCATTGGGGTCGCTACGGCGGGCGGTTCGTGCCGGAGACTTTGATGGCTCCGCTCGAAGAGTTGACGGACGCTTACCGCGCGGCGTGCGACGATCCTTCCTTCCGGGACGAGTTCGAGTCTCTACTACGCGACTATTCGGGTCGCCCGACGCCGCTCTTCTACGCGGCGCGACTGACCGCAGCCGCAGGCGGCGCGCGCCTCTTCCTCAAGCGCGAAGACCTCTCGCACACAGGCTCGCACAAGATCAACAACGCACTCGGTCAGGTGCTGCTCGCGCGCCGGATGGGGAAGCGGCGCATCATCGCCGAGACGGGCGCAGGTCAACACGGCGTCGCGACGGCGACCGTCTGCGCGCTCTTCGGCCTGGACTGCGTCGTGTACATGGGCACGGAGGACGCGCGGCGGCAGGCGCTCAACGTCTTCCGCATGAAGCTGCTCGGCGCGGAGGTGCGCGAGGTTGACGCCGGTTCGCGCACGCTCAAGGACGCGATCAACGAGGCGCTGCGCGACTGGGTGACGACGCCAGCCGACACTTACTACCTCTTGGGAAGCGCGCTCGGCCCGCACCCGTACCCGGTCATGGTGCGCGACTTCCAGTCCGTCATCGGTCGTGAGGCGCGGGCGCAATTCTTGGAACGTGAAGGGAAGTTGCCCGACGCGCTCGTCGCCTGCGTCGGCGGCGGCTCGAACTCGATCGGACTCTTCCACCCCTTCCTCAAAGATGAGGGCGTGCGCATGATTGGCGTCGAGGCGGGCGGGCGGGGCGAATCGCTCGGCGAGCACGCGGCGCGCTTTAACCAGAGTGGCGGCGGGCGGCCCGGCGTCCTGCAAGGGACGTTGAGCTACGTGCTACAGGACGCGGGCGGGCAGATCGCCGCGACGCATTCGGTCTCCGCAGGGCTCGACTATCCTTCTATCGGCCCCGAACACGCCTTCCTCCACGACGCCGGGCGCGTCGAGTATGTCTCCGCCACGGACGACGAAGCGCTCGAAGCCTTCAGTACGCTCTCGCAGCTCGAAGGCATCATCCCCGCGCTCGAATCGGCGCACGCCGTCGCCTACGCGCTGCGAGTCGCGCGCGAGTTGAAACCCGAGCAGACCGTTATCGTCAACCTGTCTGGGCGCGGCGACAAAGACGTGCAGACCGTCGCCGATCTCGGCGTCGCGTCGTCGGGAGAGACGCGGGGCGGGGGCGCAGCTTGAGCCGCCTCGCGGAAACTTTCGCGCGGCTGCGAGCCGGAGGACGCCGCGGCTTCATCCCGTTCGTCACAGCGGGCGATCCCGATCTCGAGACGACGCGCGCGCTCATCCCGGCGCTGGCGCGCGCCGGAGCCGACGTGATCGAACTCGGCGTGCCGTTCAGCGATCCGATGGCGGACGGCCCTGTCATCCAACGCGCGTCGGAGCGTGCGCTGCGCAACGGCGTCGCGCTTGCCGACGTGCTCTCCGTCGTCAGAGACGCGCGGCGCGAGACGGACGTGCCCGTCGTCCTCTTCAGCTACTTCAACCCGCTGCTGCAATTCGGTCTCGCACGTCTGTGCGAAGAGGCGCGCGCCGCCGGAGTTGAAGGCGTGCTCGTGACAGACCTCGTGCCCGAAGAGGCGGAAGAGTTCTCCGCGCTGCTCACCCGACACGAACTCGACATGATCTTCCTCGTCGCGCCGACCTCGACCGACGCGCGCCTCTCGATGATCGCCGCGCGCGCCACGGGTTTCATCTACGCCGTCTCGCGCGCGGGCGTGACGGGCGCACAAAGCAGTATGAGTGTAGAGGCCGAAAAGCTTGTGCAGCGCGTGCGCGGCGTGAGCAATCTGCCCGTCGCGGTCGGTTTCGGCATCTCGACGAGCGAGCAGGTGGCCGAAGTCTGGCGCTACGCCGACGCGGCGGTCGTCGGCTCGGCGCTCGTCGCGGAGATCGAGCGGCGCGCCGGTTCGCCGGGCGCGGTCGCGCGCGTCGAAGATTTCGCCGCCGCACTCCTCCCCACGAGACAGGCGTCGAGCCGTTCATGAAGGTCTGGACTCGCCGCTTCCCGTTTCACGT
>JBJMGS010000203.1:0-6734 GCA_045807785.1 Pyrinomonadaceae bacterium | reverse complement strand
CCCGTGGGGGCGGTGGCGCGCGCGGGGTGATCTGGCGTCAGGGTTGGGGGCTGAGTGAAGTAGAGCAGAATCGCGTTGCCGAGCGCGAGGCAGCCCGCGAAGATGAAGGGCACGCTGATGCCCCACTTCGAGAGCAAGCCGCCGATGGCCGGACCGAAGGTGAAGCCCAAGCCGAACGCCGCGCCGATCAAGCCCATCCCTTTCGCGCGATCCTCTTTCGTCGTCACGTCGGCGATGTAGGCTTGCGCGGTCGAGATGTTGCCGCCCGTGATGCCGTCGATGATGCGCCCCGCGAAGAGCATCCAGAGCGTGCGCGCGAAACCCATGATCAGAAAGCCCGCGCTCGTGCCGAGCAGGCTCAGGAAGAGGACTGGACGCCGCCCGTACTTGTCCGAGAGTCTGCCGAGAATGGGCGTGAAGACGAGTTGCATCACCGAGTAGGAAATGAAGCGCAGACCCACCATGCGCGGGCTCGCGTTGAACCGTGTCCCCTCGACGTAGTACGGCAAGACGGGGATGACGATCCCAAAGCCCACGAGGTCGATGAAGACCGTGACGAAGATGACGACGAGCGGGGAGCGCCTCATAAGGTGCCGGGTGCCGGGTGTCGGGTGTCGGGTCGGAAGGTAAGGCGGGTCATAGCTGACACCCGACACCCGACACCCGGCACCCGTGTTTTACCGCCTGCGCGCGCGCGGGTCTTGCAGCGAGTAGTCGATGGAGGCGCGACCGCCGCCCGTGATGAGGAGAGCGAGGCACATGCCTGAGAGCGCGATCGTGAACTCCATGCCGGCGGGCAGGAAGAAGCCGCTCTTCAAGTGGACGCCGATCATGGCGGTCAGCATCACGCACAGGAGGAAGAACGCGCCGACGCGCGTGAGCAGTCCCAGCAGGACGAGCGCGCCGCCGACTAGTTGCGACAGCGCCGCCGCGCCCATCCAGAGCCACGCCGGGCGCATGAAGCCGAACGGCGTCGGGAACGAGGTGGTCTTAGCCCAGCCGGGTCCCCCGAACGCGCCGAAGACCAGCTGCGCGCCGTGCCCGATGAAGATGGCGCCGAGCGCGAGCCGCAGCGGGACGGTGACCCACGCGGGAGCCGTCGCGATCAGTCTCTGAAACATTTTGTCTGTTCCTCCACGGATAATCTCGGGCGCGGCGTTCGCGGCGCGCTCGTCGTGCGCCGCGCCCGGGATCGTCTCTTCGGTCTGTCAGGTGTTGGGAATGCCGCCGGTAACGCTGCTGTTTTACCACAGACCCGCGCCCGCCGCGAAGCCTCGTGGTCAAGACCCCGCGATTTGCTTTCCCCCGCCCCCGCGCTAAACTGCGCGGCACGACTCAACCAATAAAACCGAAGGGGAGCAGGCGGGGCTTTATGGGAGACAAGGAATCACGCACGCTCGTCGTCACGCGCGTGCGCCGGCAGGCGCGCGACGTGCGCTCGTTTGACATGAGGGTGGAAGGCGCGGGGCGCGTCGTTTACGCGCCGGGACAGGTGGCGGAGCTGCGCGTGGGCGGCGCGCAGTCTTACTTCGCCATCGCCAGCGCGCCCGAAGACGACGGGCTCGAATTCCTCGTCAAGCGCACGGGCGGCGCGAGCAACGAGCTGGGCGGAGTCTTCTACGAGCTGGGCGAGGGCGACCGCGTCGAACTCGTCCGCGTCGTCGGTCGCGGCTTCCCGCTCGACGCGCACGCCGAGCGCGATCTCGTCTTCGTCGCGATGGGCACTGGGATAGCGCCGGTGCGCTCCGCCGTGCGCCACGCCATCGCGCGCCCTGAAGGGTTCGGGCAAATCTTCGTCCTCTACGGCGCGCGCACGCCCGAAGATTTTTGTTACGCCGATGAGACCGAAGCGTGGCAGGCCGCCGGGGTGGAGCTGCGACAGGTCATCTCGCGCCCGGACGGCTACGAGTGGGCGGGGCAGACCGGCTACGTCCAGTCGCTCCTCGACCACGTGCTGCCGACGCTCGCCGCGCCCGTCGCCTTCGTCTGCGGCTCCCGCGAAATGATCGAGCACACCCGCGACCGCCTCCAAGAGATGGGGCTCGACGCCGAGAACATCCTGACGAACTACTGAGCAGCCGGTTCAAACTCACGCGCCGTCTTTGATCTCCTCTGCGACTTTGCGCCTCCAGCGTGAGGAAACATTCTCACGCTGGAGGCGCAAAGCCGCTTAAGGAGGCGCAGCGTTGTTACTCATCGTTGCCGAAGAGCGCGGCGCGGGCGAGGATCGTCGTGGGGATTGGATCGAGGAAGCGTGAGACGGCGGGGAGCGAGTCCGTCCCTGCGCCGCGGTAGAAGCCGGGCGGGTAGGTGAAGTAGAGGTGTCGCTTGGCGCGCGTCGCGGCGACGTAGAGCAGTCGCCGCTCCTCCTCTAAATCTTCAAACTCGTCCGTCGAGCGCGACGAAGGGAACCAGCCGTCGGCCATCCAGATGACGAAGAGCGCGTCCCACTCCAGACCTTTCGCCGAGTGCACGGTCGAGAGCGTGACGTAGCCGCCGCCGCGCGCCGCGCGCTCCGCCTGCGCCGCGTCCGAAGGGTCGAGCGCCACGTCCGCCAGCAACTCCGCCGCACTCCGGTAGCGTTTCGCGATCTGTAGCAGGTGTTCCAGATCGCGCAAACGCCGCGGGTGATCGTCATAACGATTCTTCAGCACAGGGCGATAGAAGCGCAGGACGCTCGCGAGCTGTGCGTGCGGCGACTTCTCACCGACGTTCGTGCAGAGCAGGTGCGCGAGCTTGATCAGTTGGCTCTCGTAGCTCGTGCGCGCGGGGAACTGCTTCAGCCGTTTGAAGAGACTCTCTCTGGCACGCGCCGCGCGAAACTCGCGCCGTTCGACGCCGAGGTATTCGAGTATCTGCTCGACGGTCGCGTCGCCGACGTGGTCGATCAGCTTGAGCGTGCGGAACCAGGAGAGCGTGTCCGCCGGGTTGAGCGACACGCGCAGGAAGGCGAGCGCATCCTTGACGTGGGCGGATTCGGCGAACCTGATCCCGCCGAACTTGCGGAAGGGGATGCCGTGCTTGCCCAGCTCGATCTCCAGATCGAACGAGTGCGAGCCGGCGCGAAAGAGCACGGCGATCTCGGAGAGCGGCACGCCCTCTTCGCGCAACTCTCCGATGCGCTGCGCGACGAAGCGCGACTGCTCGTTCTCGTCTCTCGCGCTCACCAGCAGCGGCGCTTCGCCTTCCGCCGCGCGCGAGAAGAGGCGCTTGTCGTAGCCCTCGCGCGCCTCGCTGATGATCGCGTTGGCGACGTCGAGGACGGGCTGCGTGCTGCGGAAATTCTCTTCCAGCTTGATCAGACGCGCTTGCGGAAAGAGCGCGGGAAACTCCAGCATGTTCCTGAAGCTCGCGCCGCGGAACGAGTAGATCGACTGGCACTCGTCGCCGACGACCGCCACGTTGTCGTGCGTCGCCGCCAGCAGCCGCACGATCCGCGCCTGCAAGCGGTTGGTGTCCTGATACTCGTCCACCATGACGTAGCGGTACTGCTCCGAGAGCCTGTGGCGCAGCTCCCCGTTCTCTTCGAGCGTCTCGCGCAGGCGCACGAGCAGGTCGTCGTAAGTGAGCATGTGGCGCGAACGTTTATAGTGTTCGAAGGCCGCCAGGAGCTGCGCGAGTCCGTCTAACTCCGGCGCGAACTGCGGGTAATATTGATTGAGCACTTCTTCGAGCGTGAGCAGCTTGTTGACCGTCATGCTGAAGATCGCGCAGACGGTGCGCTTGCGCGGGAAGCGGCGGTCTGTGCCCGTCAGGCGCATCTGCCGGCGGAGGAGATCGATCAAGTCCTCCGTGTCGCCCGAATCCAGCACGGTGAAGGTGCGCGCGACGTGCGCCGCCTCGGCGTGTTTCCGCAGGACGGAGTGCGCCATCGAGTGAAACGTGCCGCCCGAGACGCGCTGGCAGCGCTCGTCTGCGAGCAGTGCGGCGCGCGCGAGCATACTCGTCGCCGCGCGGCGCGTGAAGGTTAAGAGCAGGACGGATTCGGGGCGCGCGCCCGTCTCGACGAGACGCGCGACACGATAGACGAGCGTGCGGGTCTTGCCCGTGCCCGCGCCCGCGACGATGAGCAGCGCGCCGTCGGTCGTCGTCACGGCTCGGTACTGCGCCTCATTCAGCTCGCTCTCATAATCGATCCGCGGCGCGCGTGTGGGCGGCGAGACGACGCGGCGCAGGACGAGCCGGGTGCGCGCCGGGGGCGGCGCAGCCCGTCCCGCTTCGAGGTCGCGCCTGAGCGTCTTGAGATCGGCAGAGAGTTCCCTGATGGTTTGATATCGCTGCTTCGCCGCCTTCGCCAGCGCCCTGGAGAGAATCCGCTGAAGCTCGGCGGGGAGGTCTGGCTTGACGGCGTGCGCGGGCTTTGCCTCGTCGTGCAGGATGGCGTGCATCGTGTCGATCTTGTTGGCGTCGGCGAAGGGGCACACGCCCGTCGTCATCTCGTAGAGCACGATGCCGAAGGAGAAGATGTCGCTGCGCAGATCGACGCGCTGCCCGAGGAGCTGTTCCGGCGACATGTAGTTGACCGTCCCCAGAATCGTCCCTGACTGCGTGTGGACGTGGACGAGCGTCTTCTGGGCGCTGTCGGCGGCGAACACGGGAGCGCGCCGCTCGATGAGTTTCGCTAGACCGAAGTCGAGAATCTTCGCGTAGCCGTCGCGGCTGAGCATCAGGTTCTCCGGCTTCAGGTCGCGGTGGACGATGCCGTGCTCGTGCGCCTTGGAGAGTCCGGCGGCGACTTGGATCGCGATCTCGAGCGCGTCGCCGACGGCGAGCGCCCCTTGAGCGATCTTCTGCCGCAGCGTCTCACCCTCGACGTACTCGGTCACCATGTAGGGCTTGCCGTCGGAGTCGCCGATCTCATAGACGGTGAGGATGTGCGGGTGGTTGAGTGCAGAGGCGGCGCGCGCTTCGAGCAGGAAGCGTCGGCGGCGATCCGCCTGCGCCAGGGCTTCGGCGGGCAGCACCTTGAGCGCCACGACGCGGTTCAGTTTCTCGTCGTGCGCCTGATAGACCGCGCCCATGCCGCCCGCCCCGAGCGGCGCGATGATGCGGTAGTGTGCGAGGAATGTGCCTGGGGCGATGACGTCCACGCTGCAACTGATCCGGCGTGCGGAGTTGACGAAAATAGAAGACGGCTAGACGCGAGCGAACGCCCACTCGGGAGAGTGTGGGAAGTAACGAATACATCCTTTCAAACCCGCCCGCAAGTGTTTTGTTGAGATGTAGGTTCGCGCATAAAGTGAAAATTCCCCTCACGGGGAATCAACAACTTAGGGGAGCTATTCGCGCATATAGTGAAAAAGTATTCGCACATAAAGTGCTAAAATCCGATAGATTTCGTGCATATAGTGAAAAAACCGACTATAGATGAGCTAAAGTCGGTAAGGGGATATTTATATGGGCGTAGGGGTCAGAGTATTTTTTGTGGATAGTGATGACCACTTGCACCGTATTTCAGTGAAGAGATTCGAGCAATTAGTGCTTCGTAAAGAAAGCTCAGAGCGCTTTCCAGAGTTTGCAGGTGAGCGCGTGCGTTATGCTCTTATTATAGTTGAGGTAGAGGACCGAAGACCCGTCGCTATTAACCGCGCTGACTATTCAATCCTAAAGCTTAATGATAAAGGTGGGCTTGATACTGCCGAGTGGGATAGAAGGTTACAATTAGCTATGAATATGATGCCCCCACTAATGCCTGAAGCTAAGGATAGTCCTGTAATCGATGCAAGCAGCCGGTTTTATAAGAAACGACATGAGTATGAATTCCTATGGCAGCCAAGCCTAGAAATAGTAGAAGCAATTAAACAGGCAATCTTTGGTAATAAAGATTGATGAATTCAATTGAGGAGCGCGAAAAAGCGGCGAACATCTCCTAGCAGTCAGAAAGCTGGTTTATAGACTCATCACTGTAGCCTCTCTACCCGTATGTTCCAGCAATATTCAGCCGCCCCTTCAAAGGTCAGCGCTATACCTCTATCTCGCCCGAATACGCCCATTGGTCTCAGGAACATTGTATACCTGTCGTCCTCAATGAAAGGGACTCGTTAAATCTATTACTGCCGAAGGAGCTACCGTTTACGAGACTGTACCCACCAATTGCTGAGAATCGACGCAATTGACGCGATAAAGAAATGATTTTATATGTGTTGGTGAGAAATCCAAATGGGGGCTTATCCCTCCTTAAAGAATAGCCAGCACGAAATAGAACAGTCCATGACTACGGTAGATCGTATTTCCTTAATTAGGGCATCCTTCGAGGCTATCCCGCCATGTTCTGTGATCCCATTTCAGGGTTCCATTTTGTAGACGGACTTGCCACAAGTGGTATTGCCCCAAGACACGGCTCGGGTCCTTCGGATCTAAAAAGAAGCGTAAGCCGCCATCTGAGGCGAACTCATATATTCCGTTCATCCCACTTAGTGTTTCTTTTTCTTTAGCCAGCTTCTGAAACTCCACCTTTATAGTCTCACGCGCCACATTATCTCCCACATCTGAAATCGTATTCATCGCGATCAATAGGGCGTCGTGCCCGTAAGCGAAGTAAGAAGGAATGTCCGCCAAATCATTCGGCATGTTGTCCATGAAATTTCGCGGCTCGCCGTAAGGAAAGGAGCCCCACGCACATCTCGCGTTTTCTCTTGCTTCATCGATCAAGTTGGTCGTGGTACTACCGTCACTGAGAATAACTATAGGTTTTGTTGCGGGTAGGTGAAGGGTTTGCCGAACCTTGTTTAGTG
>JBJMGS010000202.1:0-9777 GCA_045807785.1 Pyrinomonadaceae bacterium | reverse complement strand
GTTGGCAGCGCCGTTCTCGCCGCGAACGCTGCCAGTCTGCACGGGAACTTTCATGCCGAAGTGAAAGCGTTCCACTTGAATGAACGACTGATCGGCTGCCCCGCGCGCCAAGAGGACGCGGCTTATACTGATTTGAATAAAGGAGGGCGTCGCTGAGTTAGACGAACTCGACACTGCCGGGAAACCGCCGGTGCCCGACAGCTCCAACGATCCGCCGTCGCGCACGCGCATGATGAAGGTAGTCGCCAGTCTGTAACCAGAGAAAGGCAGCGACTCTTTGAGTTGACGCACCGGGCCGTCTAATGCCGACGGCACGCTGCTTCTCTCGCCGGGCGTGTCCGTGCCGACGAGCAAGTAGAGTTGCACTTCGTGGTTGATCTGTTCGCGTTGCTTGTCCTCAGCTTTGGTCGTCGCCGCGTCCTGACTCTGCGCCGACACGATGTTGACGGACGCCAGTGCGCCCCACAAGCCCAACACGAGGAGCGCACGCGCCCCGTAGCCGCATAGTTTCTTTCGCATCGTCCTTCTCCTTCGTCCGCCCGTTTAACCCACAATGCAATTGGTCAATGTCAACGCTTCCACGCTCGTCGTCGTGCGAAGTTCCCGATGATGCTGGCAGCCGCAAGGCAAACCGTAATCAGTACGTGGGCTAGGACAGCGCGCTCTACTCGCCTTGGGGGCAGGGCACTCCTTTGCACTCAGGCTCCGCATTGCCTATCATCGCCTCTATCCCCTGATGACAAAACTTTCGCGCGAGGCGTGATGAAAGCTGAGACGCGTAACACTAGCGGCGGCGGCGCGGCGGCGCGGGGCGGCTTCGGCTTCATGCTCCGAGCGCTCGGGCACAGAAACTACAAGCTCTTCTTCAGCGGCCAGAGCGTCTCGCTCATCGGGACGTGGATGACGCGCATCGCGACGAGTTGGCTGGTCTATCGGCTGAGCGGCTCGGCGCTGCTGCTCGGCGTCGTCGGCTTCGCCGGGCAGATTCCCTCTTTCGTCCTCGCGCCGTTCGCCGGCGTGCTGGTTGATCGCTGGAACCGCCACCGCCTGCTCGTCGTCACGCAGGTTCTCGCGCTCCTGCAATCGCTCGCCCTCGCCGTCCTCACGCTGACCGGACTCATCAACATCCGGCATGTTATCCTGCTCAGCATCTTTCAGGGCTTCGTCAACGCCTTCGACATGCCCGCGCGGCAGGCTTTCGTCGTCGAGATGGTCGAGAAGCGCGAAGACCTGCCGAACGCCATCGCGCTCAACTCTTCGATGGTCAACGCGGCGCGTCTGGTCGGCCCCTCGCTCGGCGGCGTGATCATCGCGGCGGTCGGCGAAGGCTGGTGCTTCATGATCGACGCGGTCAGTTATCTGGCAGTCATCGCGTCGCTGCTCGCCATGACCATCACGCCGCGCCTGACGCGGAGGACGAACGACGCGAACGTCTGGCAGCAGCTCACAGAGGGCTGGCGCTACGCCGTCAACTTCGCGCCGATCCGCGACCTGCTCCTGTTGCTCGCGCTGGTCAGTCTCGTCGGGATGCCCTACACGGTCTTGATGCCGGTCTTCGCCAACGAAGTGTTGCACGGCGGCCCGAACATGCTGGGCTTGCTGATGGCGGCGTCGGGTGTGGGCGCGCTCGTTGGCGCTCTGTTTCTGGCGGCGCGCAAGTCCGTCCTCGGCCTGGGCAAGTACATACCGCTGATGGCGGGCGCGTTCGGCGTGGGGCTGATGGCGTTCTCCTTCTCGCGCCTCGTCTGGGTCTCTCTGCTCCTGATGGTCGTCACAGGGCTCGGCTTCATGGTGCAGATGGCGGCGAGCAACACGGTCTTGCAGACGATTGTTGACGAAGACAAGCGCGGTCGCGTGATGAGCTTCTACACGATGGCTTTCATGGGCACGGCGCCGTTCGGCAGCCTGCTCGCGGGCGCCGTCGCCGACCGCATCGGCGCGCCGCACACGCTCCTCTTCGGCGGACTAGGCTGCGTGCTCGGCGCACTCTGGTTCGCGCGCTCGCTGCCCGCGCTGCGACGCGAAGTCCGACCCATCTACGCCAGGATCGGCATCCTGCCGGAAGTGGCGGCGGGTATCCATCAAACCACCGAGATGGGTGTCCCACCCGAAACATAGTCTCAGACCTGCCGCCCGCCAGCAGTTGGCAAAAAATAGTTCGCGGTCGATGATCCATTTTCGTCCTCTATTTCGCGTTATTAGTTTAGCGCGCTCATTTCGCCTCGTCGTGTCGGATGGCAAACCAGAGAAGGAGACAAGATCATGCCTTTCATTAACGTGAAACTCATCGAAGGGGTCTTTTCAGCTCCCCAGAAGCGGGAGATCGTCGAGAAACTGACTGACGCCATGGTCAGCATCGAAGGCGAGAACATGCGGCAGGTGACGTGGGTCGTCGTCGAAGAGGTCAAGAGCGGCGACTGGGGGATCGGCGGCCAGACGCTGACCACCGAGGCGGTCAAGGAACTCGCCGCGGGCCAGCTCGTCGCCTGACGCACCAGACAGCACACAGACAGTTCTCCAACCAACCGGGCGGGGCGAGTTATGCTCGCCCCGCTCAATTTTATTTTACCCCGGAGTTTGACACGAAAGACCGTGTTGCTCGCATCGCCGCCACTCGCCGCGACGAGCGTTGACGCCGCGACAGTTCTCCCTCCCGCGGACACGACCGTACGGTGCGCGACACTTGGCGGAGTTGTTCTTGCGCGTCGCGCGCGTTTAGTGTAAAACTCGGTAACGGGCCGTCATCTCCCCGACGACCCGGAAGTTTTCCGAAGCTCTCTCCATAACAACCTACCCGTTGGAGCGCCGATCTATCAATGTTTGAATCCGATCTGTCGGTTGCGTCGCAGCCCGTCCAAGGGCTTGAGACGGGGGAAGCCGCGCGCGGCGAAGTCGAACGCCTGCGCGCGGGTTTCGTCAACACGCTCGTGCGCGACATACGCCTGCCGCTCGCCAGCGTCGTCGCGCTGCTCGATCTCTTCCAGTCGAAGCTGTCCGCACGCGAATCGTTCGACTCCGAAGACCGTCGGCTCCTCTCGGTCGCCGTCGAACAGAGCGCGCGGATGCGCCACACGCTCGACGATCTGTTGGAACTGGCGCAGCAGCACGAGCGTCCGCTCGCCATCGAGCCGCGCGCGGTCTCGGCGGCGGAGTTGATCGAAGGCGCGGTCGAAGTGGTGCGCGGCGAGGCGTCGCTGCGCGGCGTCCGGCTGAGGACGAGCGTCGAGCCGGGGACGCCCGCGCTCGAAGTTGACCCGAAGCAGGCGCGACGCGCGCTCAGGCACCTGCTCTGCGTCGCGCTCGAAGCGACGCGCGACGGCGGCGAGATCACGATCAACGCCCAGGGCTTGACGGGCACGCGCTTCGGCGACTCGGCGCGCAGCCTCGTGCTCTTAAGCGTCGCGGACGAGGGCGAAGGCATCCCGGCGGAAGAACTTCCCTTCGTCTTCGACTCTTTCTGGCACTCGCACGATCCGCGCGGCGCGGCGGCCACGCGCGGCGTGAGCCTCGCCATCGCGCGCCGTGTCGCCGCCGCACATGGCGGAAGCGCATCCGTGCGCAGCCAGACGGGCACAGGCTCGATCTACTCGCTCGTCCTGCCCGCCCGAGCCGAAGCCGCGGGGCGCGACGGCGCGCGCGCGCCGCGTGTGCTCGTCGTCGAAGACGCGCCCGACCTGCGCGTGCTCGTCGGCAAGCTCATCGAGCGCATGGGCTACGAGGCGCTGCTCGCCTCGGACGCGCCGCACGCGCTCGCGCTCGTCGAGGAGCACGAGATCGATCTGCTACTCACGGACTGGGCGATGCCCGGCATGAACGGCGGCGAGTTGATCAAGCGGATGAAGCAGGACGCGCGCTGGGCGACGACGCCCGTCGTCGTCCTGACCGGGCACGACATGGAGCGCCGCCACGCGCTCGAGGCCGGCTGTGACCGCTTCCTCATCAAACCCATCATGCGCGACGAGCTACAGCGCGCCATCGCGGAGCTGCTGACGCGAGACTCCCCCGACGTGTCCGTGAATTAGAGGATTACTATCGTGATAGAAAACGGGCGGCGAGATCAACGTCTCGCCGCCCGTCAATCTTATGCCCCGCGCCCAGACTACAGGCCGAGCACGTTGACCAACTCCTGCACGGATGCTGCGCTCTTCTGCAACGCGATGCGCTCGTCCGCCGTCAGGTTGATCTCGATGATCTGCTCAAGGCCGCGCGCGCCGAGCTTGCACGGCACGCCGACGTAGAGGCCGTTGACGCCGTACTCGCCTTCGAGGTACGCGGCGCACGGCAGGATTTTCTTCTTGTCCTTCAGGATCGCCTCCGTCATCTCGACCGCCGCCGCAGAGGGCGCGTAGTAGGCCGAGCCGAAGCCGAGCAGCTTGACGATCTCCGCGCCCCCGTTGGCCGTGCGCGTCACGATCCCGTCGAGTTGTTCTTTCGATAAGAGTTCGGTGACGGGGATGCCGGCGCATGTCGAGTAGCGCGGCAGCGGCACCATCGTGTCGCCGTGGCCGCCGAGGACGAACGCCGTCACGTTCTCGACCGACACGTTCAGAGCTTCGGCGAGGAAGCAGCGCATCCGCGCCGAATCCAACACGCCCGCCATGCCGATGACGCGGTGCTTGGGGAAGCCGGAACGACGCAGTGCGACCTGACACATCGCGTCGAGCGGGTTCGAGACGACGATCAGAATCGAGTCGGGCGCGTGCTGCACAACCTGTTCGACGACCTTCGTCACGATGTCGGCGTTGGTCTTCAACAGATCGTCGCGGCTCATACCGGGCTTGCGCGGCAGGCCCGCCGTGATGATCACGACGTCCGAGCCTTTGATCAGCGAGTAGTCGTTAGTCGAGCCGACCATCCGCGCGTCGAAGCCTTCAATCGGCGCGGCCTGCGCCAGATCGAGCGACTTCCCCTGCGGCACGCCCTCCATGATGTCCACCAGCACCACGTCGCCCAGCTCCTTGCTCGCCAGCCAGTGCGCCGCGGTCGCGCCGACGTTGCCCGCGCCCACCACCGTGATCTTGTTTCGCCTTCCCATCTTTTTATCCTTTCTCCGAACGCAAAAGTTTGATGACAACGAACATGACTCGGCGCGCGCGGGCGTCCGCCCGACTGACTAAAACCCTCGCGCGCGAAACTGTATGACTCGGAAGACGATTAATGTAAAGTGCGCCCGCCGCGAGTGTCAAGGTACACTCGGCGCGACGACGTCGGCAGATCAGTGACGGTTAAAGCCGGCAAGATACGCCACAGAGGACACAGAGAACACGGGGACTTTGCTTCTTCCGTGCCCTCTGTGTCCTCTGTGGCGAATGTTTTATAGTCGTAGCTCAGCCGATGAGTTTATCTGAATGGTTCAGACGACGACTGTCGAAGAACGCGCCTCGCGCGTCCGGCGAAGACGCGGCATCCGGTGCGAGCTTCGACGAGGACGAAGACCCCGATGTCGATCCCTTCGCCCCCTTCCCCGAACCCGTCACGCTTGAGATCACAGACGTCTTTGACCTGCACACCATCCCGCCGCGTGACGTGAAGCGCGTCGTCGAAGCGTATCTACTTGAAGCTCACCTCAAGGGCTTTCGCTCAGTTCGCATCATTCATGGCAAGGGGCGCGGCGTGCAACGCGCGACGGTGCGCCAGGTGCTCGCCCGCATGCCCTTCGTCCGCGACTGGACGGACGCGCCCCCGCAGGCCGGCGGCCTCGGCGCGACGGTTGCGCACCTCAGACCAGATCACGACGGTTGAGATCGAGTCAGGCGTCTCGGGGCCTACTTGCGTGGCGGATGCACGAGCAGGAGTTCGTCCCAGTTCGTCGTGTAGCTCGGCGAGCGGCGCTCGCAGAGCATCCGCCAGTCGCGCCTGAGGCCGGCGGCGGCATAGCGCAGCGTCTCCGCGCCCATCCGCGCGTTCACTTCGTCGAGCGTCCGCATCAGGCGGTCGGCGCGCGCGCGATCAACCCTGTCGAAGAGCCCGCCCTGCGCCGCCGACGCGCGCGCGAGACCGAGCAGCATCACGCCCGCCTTCTTGTAGCGCAAGCCTGCGCGGTAGATGCGCGCGACGCCGCCGCGCGCCGCGCGGATCAACTCCGGCGTGAAGCTTGTCGCCGTGCCGAGCGACAGCACGGCGGAGTTGTGGTACGGCTCTTCGCCGCAGCGCCCCGTGGAGATGAAGACGACGAGGACGGAGGCTGTCAGACAGTCGCGGCGGAGTTTCTCGGCGGCGCGGGAGACGTGGAACGCGACCGCCTCTTCGAGTTCCGCGAGCGCCTCGACGGCGCGCCCGAACGAGCGCGAGCAGATGACGCTCTTGCGCGCGGGCCGACAGACCGTGAGTGGCAGGCACGAGACGCCGCGCAGCTCAAGGACGATGCGCCCGACCGCGACGCTTATCCGCCGCGACAGCACGCGCTCGTCGGCGTCGCGCAATTGCAGCGCGGTCTCGATCCCTGAGTCTTTCAGGCGCTTGGCGAGGCGCGCGCCGACGTTCCACACATCGCGTGTGGGCGTGCGTGCCAGCGCGTACTCGGCATGATGTGCGTTCTGTAGGCTCACGACGCCCGCGGCTTTCTTCGAGTGTTTGGCGATGGTCGAGCCGAGCTTGGCGAGCGTCTTCGTCGGCGCGATGCCGACCGAGACGGGGATGCCCGTCCAGCGCAGGACGGTCGAGCGCATCTCGCGCCCCGCCTCGACAAGCGCGTCGTCTTTGAGTGGCGAGAGATCGAGGAAGGCTTCGTCTATCGAGTAGAGATCGAGTTCCGGCGTGAAGCGTTCGAGCGTCTCCATCACGCGGCGCGACATGTCGCCGTAGAGCGCGTAGTTCGACGAGAAGACGGCGACGCCCTCTCTCTCGCACAGCGCGCGCACGCGGAAGAACGGCGCGCCCATCGGGATGCCGAGCGCCTTCGCCTCCTCCGAGCGCGAGATGACGCAGCCGTCGTTGTTCGAGAGCACGACGACTGGCTCCCGCGTGAGCCATGGGTTAAAGACGCGCTCGCACGAGACGTAGAAGTTGTTGCAATCGGCGCACGCGAAGACTTGGCGACGCACGGCGCGACCCCTTAGAGGCTGTGGATGACGGAGGTGACGACGCCCCAGACCTCGAACTCCATCTCTTCGAGAATTTCGAGCGGCTGGTAGAGCGAGTTGTCGGGCACGAGGTAGAGTCGGCCCGTGCGCCGCGAGATGCGCTTGACGGTCAGCTCGCCGTCAACGACGGCGATGATGACGTTCTTGTCCTGCGGCTCTAAGGCGCGGTCAACAACGAGGATGTCGCCGGGATGAATGCCGGCGCCCGTCATCGAGTCGCCCGCGACGCGGACGAAAAACGTCGCCGCCGGGTGCTTGATGAGGTGCTTGTTCAGGTCGAGACGACCTTCGATGTAGTCTTCGGCGGGCGAGGGGAAGCCGGCGGAGACGGAGGCGAGGAAGAGCGGGCGCGCCCACTTGGTCGAGCGGTCTGGGTAGAGCACCGCCTCGGCAGTCGTGTCCATCTGGAGAGAACCACCCTTGGCTCGGAGCAGGATTTCGGGAGCAGCTTCGTGCGGACAGGATTCTATGCGCGAAGAGGCGCGCGTGACAAGGAAATTCTGGCTGACGAAGTAACTCTTCCAGATGAGTAAACGCGCGCAGCGCCTTCTTCCGACCACACAGCCTGACGAAACTCACCCCCGGCGTGTCGCCTAAAAGCTGTTAGACCGCCGAAGGGAGCTAACGCAAAACATAGACAAGCGGCGCGGCTTGGGTGTAGCCTGCCGTCGCAGGATCGAGTCAACCCAAGTCCCCTCGCGCCTAACGCGCCATTCGCGCACGCCGATTCACCTTCTTCCCATGTAAGGAGATTGACATGAGATTAAATCCCCCGACCCCCACTCGTTCAAAAACATCTCCGCCCAGCCGGCGCTCAAGGCGACGCGGCTGGCTCGCGCTTTTCCTGATGCTGCTGCTGAGTTCCCTGCTTATCCTCGCCGTCTCGGCGTCGGCGGGCTACAACTTCCTGCTCCAGTGGGGAACCGAGGGCTCGGACCCTGGGCAGTTCACTACACCCACCGGCATAGCGGTGGACACATCCGGCAATGTCTATGTCACAGATCAGAATAACCGCGTGCAGAAGTTCGACTCCTCAGGCACTTGGCTTTCGCAGTTTGGCGCCGTCGGGGACATCGACGGTGGGTTTGTGTCACCTTTTAAGGTGGCAACGGACGCGGCTGGCAACGTGTACGTGACTGATTCTGCTGAACCCGCCCCCCGGTTGCAGAAGTTCACCTCGACCGGTACTTGGCAGTTTACAGTCGGCGGTTTTCTTAACAGCGCTACGGGCGTCGCCGTCGATCCGTCCGGCAACATCTACGCTGGCGATTCGGGCAACCACCGGATACGGAAGTTCGACTCCTCCGGCGCGCCCTTGACCGCGTGGGGCATCAGCGGCACGCCGCAGGGCGTGGCGGTGTACTCGTCCGGCTCAAACGTCTATGTCTATGTCGTGGACTCGGGCGGCGACGTGCAGAAGTTCGACTCGGGCGGCAACTCCATCGCCCAGTGGGGGACGGCCGGCTCGAATGACGGAGAGTTCAACCAGCCGCAAGGCATCGCGGTGGACTCGGCCGGCAACGTCTACGTCGCCGACTCTGGTAACAACCGAATCCAGAAGTTCACCCCGACCGGCACCTTCATCGAATCCTTTGGCACCGCGGGCAGCGGCGACGGCGCGTTCAGCTTCCCCGCAGACGTGGCGGTGGACTCGGCCGGCAACATCTACGTCGCGGACAGGGACAACAACCGCGTCCAGAAGTTCGGCACCGCGACCAGCCCGGTCGCCGACGCGGGCGCGGATCAGACCATAGAGTGCGCTGGCACGACGACACCCGTCACGCTCGACGGCACGGGCTCGACGCCGGGCAGCGGGACGAACACTTACACATGGAAAGAAGGGGCGACCACACTCGGCACTGACGCGACACTTGTCACTTCTCTGCCCACGGGCTCGCACACCATCACGCTGACCGTGACGAGTGCGGGCGGCTCCGATTCCGACGACGTGGTCGTCAACATCGTGGACACCGCCGCGCCCGCCATCACCTGCCCGGCTAACGTCGTCGTCACGCTGCCGCCGAATTCGACAGCCACCTCGGCGACTATCAACTATCCTGCCGTGACCGCCACGGATAGCTGTGCGTCGAGCGTGAGCGTCAACAGCAGTCCGGCATCCGGCTCCGTCTTCCCGCTCGGGACGACGACGGTCAACGCCACGGCGAGCGATGGCGGCAACACCTCAACCTGTAGCTTTACCGTGACTGTGCACTATAACTTCACGGGATTCTTCCCGCCGGTGAACAACCTGCCGGTCTTCAACGTGGTTAATGCCGGCAGAGCCATTCCTGTGAAGTTCAGCTTGAGCGGGTTTAAGGGGCTGAACATATTCGCCCCCGACTCCCCCGCTTCGGGTCCAATCGCGTGCAACTCGTCCGATCTCGCTGTCACTTTGCAGGACACAGTGACGGCGGGCGGGAGCAGCCTCAACTACGACCCGACAGCCGGCCAGTACAACTACGTCTGGAAGACAGACCCATCGTGGGCTGGTACATGTCGCCAGTTGGTAGTTCAGCTCAACGACGGCAGCATCCACCGCGCAGACTTCAGGTTCAAGTGAGGTGTTGCTCCGAACGAACGGGGACGCCGGCATAGCATTGGCGTCCCCTGTTCCCAACTTCTCACACAGGCTCGCCGATAATAGAAGAAGCGGGCGAACTTAATTTAAGTTCGCCCGCTTCTTCATGCGCGTTGC
>JBJMGS010000201.1:0-11621 GCA_045807785.1 Pyrinomonadaceae bacterium | reverse complement strand
TCCACGCCCGCGGGGAGATCGAGCTTCATCAGCGCGTCCACGGTCTGCGGCGTCGGGTCGAGAATGTCCATCAGCCGCTTGTGCGTGCGAATCTCGAACTGCTCGCGCGACTTCTTATCGACGTGCGGCGAACGGAGCACCGTCCACTTGTTCTTGGAAGTGGGGAGCGGGATCGGCCCGGCCACGCGCGCGCCCGTGCGCTTCGCCGTCTCCACGATCTCCGAGGTGGACTGATCCAGCACGCGGTGATCGTAGGCTTTGAGTCGGATTCTGATCTTTTCGTTCAGCATAGTTAGCTTTCAGCTTTCAGCTCTTGGCTCTCAGCTTTTCGGCTGATGCGTTCGACTATTCAACGACCTCACTAATCGTCCCCGCCCCAACCGTTCTCCCACCTTCGCGGATGGCGAACCGCAGCCCCTTCTCCATCGCGATGGGTGTAATCAACTCCACGTCCATCGCCACGTTATCCCCAGGCATGACCATCTCCACGCCCTCCGGCAAAGTCGCCACCCCCGTCACGTCCGTCGTGCGGAAGTAGAACTGCGGACGATAACCCGTGAAGAACGGCGTATGTCGACCACCTTCTTCCTTCGTCAGGATGTACGCCTCGGCCTTAAAGCGCGTGTGCGGCGTAATACTGCCCGGCTTGGCGATGACCTGACCGCGCTCCACATCCTTACGCTCCACACCTCTCAGCAAGAGTCCGACGTTATCGCCCGCCACGCCCTCGTCTAAGAGCTTCTTGAACATCTCCACACCCGTCACAACGGTCGGCCGAGTGTCACGGATGCCGACGATCTCGACCGTCTCATTGACCTTGACGCGTCCGCGCTCGACTCTACCGGTGGCGACCGTGCCTCTGCCCTGAATGGTGAAGATGTCTTCGACCGGCATCAGGAAAGGCTTCTCGACGTCGCGCTGCGGCGTCGGGATGTAAGAGTCGACCGCCGCCATCAGCTCGTCCACGGTCTTCTCCCACTGGGCCTCACCGTTCAGAGCGCCTAAGGCCGAGCCGCGGATGACGGGGATGTCGTCGCCGGGGAACTCGAAGCGCGAAAGGAGTTCCCTGACCTCGAGTTCGACGAGGTCTAACAACTCGGCGTCATCGACGGCGTCCACCTTGTTCATGAAGACGACCATGGCGGGGACGCCCACCTGCCGCGCCAGGAGGATGTGCTCACGGGTCTGCGGCATGGGGCCGTCCGTTGCGGCAACGACGAGGATCGCCCCGTCCATCTGGGCCGCGCCCGTGATCATGTTCTTGACGTAGTCGGCGTGGCCGGGACAGTCGACGTGCGCGTAGTGGCGATTGGCGGTCTCGTACTCGACGTGGGCGGTCGCGATCGTGATGCCGCGCGCCTTCTCCTCGGGTGCGTTGTCGATGGAGTCGAAGGCGCGCACCGTGATCTTCGGATTATGCTTGGCTAATACCTTCGTGATCGCCGCCGTCAAAGTCGTCTTCCCGTGGTCGACGTGCCCGATGGTGCCAATGTTGACGTGCGGCTTCGACCGGTCGAACTTCTCTTTTGCCATCTGTTCTCTCTCGCTCCTAAAATTTGTGTCGGTTCGGTTGTTGCCGGGGTCGCCGCGCTTTCAAGCGAGAGTCGCGACCCGCCTCTGGTGCAAAACTCTACTTCGCCACGCCCTGTACCTTCGCGATCACCTCTTCGGCGATGTTACGCGGCGCCTGATCGTAGCGCTCGAAGTGCATCGTGGAGGTCGCGCGACCCTGCGTCGCCGAGCGCAGGTCGGTCGTGTAGCCGAACATCTCGGAGAGCGGCACATAGGCCGTCACGACCTGCGCGCCGCCCGGTCGCGGCTCCATCTTCTCGATCTGCCCGCGGCGGCGATTCAGGTCGCCGTTGACCGCGCCCATGTACTCTTCGGGCGTCACCACCTCGACGCGCATGATCGGCTCAAGGATGACTGGCTTTGCCTTGCGCACCGCGTCCTGGAACGCGAGCGAACCGGCGATGTGGAACGAGCGCTCGTCGGAATCGACCTCGTGGTACGAGCCGAAGACGAGCCGGACGCGAACGTCCACCAACTCGTAGCCGGCGAGGAAGCCGCGCTCCATCGCGTCGCGCACGCCCTCTTCGACGGGCTTGATGAACTCGCGCGGGATGACGCCGCCCGTGATCTTGTTCTCGAAGACGAAGCCCTCGCCCGGCGCGGGCTCGATCTCGATCTCGACGTGACCGAACTGGCCGCGACCGCCGGTCTGGCGCTTGTAAACTTCCTTGCCCGGCGCCGGCTGCGTGATCGTCTCGCGGTAGGCGACCTGCGGCTTGCCGACGTTCGCCTCGACGCCGAACTCGCGCTTCATGCGGTCGACGATAATCTCTAAGTGCAGTTCGCCCATCCCGGCGATGATCGTCTGACCCGTCTCCTGATCGGTCGAGACGTTGAACGAAGGGTCTTCCTGCGCGAGCCGCGAAAGTGCCGTGCCCAACTTGTCCTGATCCTGACGCGTCTTCGGCTCGACCGCGACGCGGATGACGGGCGCGGGGAACTCCATCGCTTCGAGGATGACGGGCTTGTTCTCGTCGCAGACGGTGTCGCCGGTCGTGACCTGCTTCATGCCGCCGATGGCGATGATCTCGCCCGCCGACGCCTCATCAATGTCCTCGCGGTCGTTGGCGTGCATCCGCATCAGGCGACCGACGCGCTCCTTCGTCTGCTTGACCGGGTTATAGACGTAAGAACCTTTTTTGACCGTGCCCGAATAGATGCGGACGAACGAGAGCTGGCCGAGGTGCTTGTCCGCCATGATCTTGAAGACGAGCCCGGCAAACGGCGCAGCATCGTCGGCGGGGCGCAACTCGTTCTCGCCCGTCTTGGGGTTGAGCGCTTCGACCGGCGGAATGTCGAGCGGCGACGGCAGGTAGTCCACCACGGCGTCGAGCAGCGTCTGCACGCCCTTGTTCTTGAATGCCGAGCCGGTGACAACGGGGACGAGTTTCAGCGCGAGCGTGCCCTTGCGCAGCGCGGCGCGAATCTGTTCGTCGGTGAAGCTCGCGCCCTCGTCTTCGAGGTACGTCTCCATCAGTTCGTCGTCCGCCTCGGCGGCGGCTTCGAGCAGTCTGTGGCGCGCGGCCTGAGCTTCTTCCTGTAACTCGGCGGGGACGTCGGTCGTGACGTACTCCGCGCCCTTCGACTCGTCGTTCCAAAGAAGCGCCTTCATCGCGATCAGATCGACGACGCCCTTGAACTGATCTTCGAGGCCGATGGGAATCTGCAAGGCGACGGGGTTCGCGCCCAGGCGCGTAATGATCGACTGGAACGAGCGGTCGAACGAAGCGCCCGCGCGGTCGAGCTTGTTGATGAAGCAGATGCGCGGCACGCCGTACTTGTCGGCCTGACGCCAGACGGTCTCGGACTGCGGCTCGACGCCTGCCACGCCGTCGAAGACGGCGACCGCGCCGTCGAGGACACGAAGGGAGCGCTCGACCTCCATCGTGAAGTCCACGTGGCCGGGCGTGTCGATGATGTTGATGCGGTGCTCGACGCCCGAACGCTTCCAGAAGCAGGTGGTGGCGGCGGAGGTAATCGTGATGCCGCGCTCCTGCTCCTGCTCCATCCAGTCCATCGTCGCCGTGCCCTCGTGCACCTCGCCGATCTTGTGCGAGACGCCCGTGTAGAAGAGCACGCGCTCGGTCGTGGTCGTCTTCCCGGCATCAATGTGCGCCATGATGCCGATGTTGCGGAACTTGTTGAGGTCTTGCTTAGCCATGATCGGAACCTAGCTGTTAGCCATTAGCGGTTAGCTTTTAGCCAATCCGTTTTAGCTGACAGCTAATAGCTAACAGCTAATCGCTTCTTTACCACTTGTAATGCGCGAACGCCTTGTTGGCTTCCGCCATGCGGTGCGTGTCCTCGCGCTTCTTGACGGCGTTGCCACGGTTGTTGGCGGCTTCAAGCAACTCGCCGGCGAGACGGTCGATCATCGTCTTCTCGCCGCGCGCGCGCGCCGCCGCGACGATCCAGCGGATGGCGAGCGAGCCGCGTCGCTCTTGCGCCACTTCGATCGGCACCTGGTAGTTCGCGCCGCCGACGCGTCGGGTCTTGACCTCGACGGTCGGGCGGACGTTGTCAATCGCGCGCTTGAAAGCCTTCAAGGGCTCGTCGCCCGCGCGCTCGCCCAGGTTGAGCAGCGCGTTGTAGAAAATCTTCTCGGCGGTGGACTTCTTCCCGCCCTCCATCAGGCCGCTGATGAACTTGGTCACGAGCGGGCTGTTGTAAACCGGGTCGGGCAGAACCTCTCGCCTGTCGGCAACTCTTCTTCTTGGCATGATCAGCTCTTAGCTCTTAGCGATTAGCTGTTAGCAAAATCTAACCCGGCTAACCGACCTAAATGTAAACCCGAGCCGTGCGTTGTCAGACCAAAGCTAATGGCTAACAGCTAACGGCTAACAGCTTCCCTACTTCTTACCGCCCTTGGCTCCGCCCTTCGCCGCGGCGGCGCCGCCCTTCGGACGCTTCGCGCCGTACTTCGAGCGGCTCTGCTTGCGGTCGGCGACGCCGACGGAGTCGAGCGTGCCGCGGATGACGTGGTAACGCACGCCCGGCAGGTCTTTGACGCGCCCGCCACGGATGAGCACGATCGAGTGCTCCTGCAGGTTGTGCCCGACGCCGGGGATGTAGGTCGTCACCTCGATGCCGTTCGTCAGGCGCACGCGGGCGACCTTGCGCAGCGCCGAGTTCGGCTTCTTCGGTGTCTGCGTGTAAACGCGGGTGCAGACGCCGCGCTTCTGCGGGCTGGACTGAAGCGCCGGGCTGGCCGTCTTGTACTTGACGGCTTCGCGACCCTTGCGCACGAGTTGGTTGATGGTCGGCACTTCTCTCTCGCCTCTTTCAGACTGACGTTAAAGCGCAAAAGGCTCCGAATCCTGCCTCTCACCGGAACTCGTCCGGGAGTCAGCGCAAGACGCGGCTTGCCCACGATTTATTCAGTTAACTGTTAGGGGACGTTCTGAAGCTTTCGACCCCCGCGGGGTCGGGTGCGGATCATGGCTTCCCCAAGAGCCAAAGTTTCTCTGTGGCGTCGCTCCTTGTTCGGAGGGGAGAGTCAAACCGCGACCCTCTCTTGTTTGACGGGCTGCGCGCGAGATTTCCGCCCCTCTCGGGACGGCACGCGAGCCTTTACGCCACAATATTTGTCAAACGACTCGCCCCTCGCAGGGAGAGCCGGGCAACGCCTCCGCACCGGCAGAACCGACTGAGCGTTGCACTATCAGGAAATGGACTGCGAGTCCAAACGGGAGACTATACGGATCAGTCTCCACCCTGTCAAGTTAGCGAAGAGGCGGTTCGCCGGACAGAGCGTGCGCGAACTCCCGCGCCGTTAAATTTCTCGTCGGCATCCGACTTTCCAGAGCAACGAAAAGAGGCGGCTCCTTTGATGAAGCCGCCCCTTCCCCTGTTGCTTGTCCGGGCGTCGAACGCGGGGCTTTACGCCTCGCCGACCTCGGCTGCTGCGGCGTCGCCATCGCCCGCGGCGACCGCAGCCTTAGACGGCTCCGGCGCAGGCGGGGTGACGATCTCCTGCATCTCGGCGTACTCCTGATCGAGCCCGATGGACTGATCCGCCGTCTCGTCCCGGTCAACCTTGACGTTGCGGTAGAACTCCATGCCGGTGCCAGCCGGGATGAGCCGACCCATGATGACGTTCTCCTTCAGCCCGCGCAGGTGATCCACGCGACCCGAAATCGCCGCCTCGGTCAAAACCCTCGTCGTCTCCTGGAACGAAGCCGCCGAGATGAACGAGTCGGTCGAGAGCGACGCCTTCGTGATGCCGAGCAGCAGCGGCTCCGCCGAAGCGGGCTGACCGTCCGCCTCGATGACGCGCGCGTTCTCGTCCGTGAAGCGGAAGCGATCCACCTGCTCGTCCAGCAGGAAGTCCGTGTCGCCGACGTCCGAGATTTTCACCCAGCGCAGCATCTGCCGGACGATCACCTCGATGTGCTTGTCGTTGATGTTGACGCCCTGCAGACGATAGACCTCCTGAATCTCGTTCGTCAGGTACTCCTGCAAGCGGTTCATACCGAGCACGCGCAGGATGTCATGCGGATTCAGGGGGCCGTCCATCAACGCCTCGCCGGCTCTCACGCGGTCGCCTTCCTGCACGTTGATGTGCGTGCCGCGCGGGATGTCGTACTCGCGCTCCTCGCCGTCGTCGCCGACGACGATGATCTTGCGCTTGCCCTTGGCGATGGGGCCGAGCTTGATGATGCCGTCGATCTCGGACATGATCGCCGTCTCGCGGGGCTTGCGCGCCTCGAACAACTCGACGACGCGCGGCAGACCGCCCGTGATGTCCTTGGTCTTCGTCGTCTCGCGCGGGATTTTCGCGATCACGTCGCCCGGCTCGACATCCACGCCGTCCGTCACCATCAGGTTGGCGCGCACCGGCATCTGGTAAGTCTTCAAGACCTTGTTCGAGGCGTTGCGGATTTCCAGACGCGGCTGCTTCTTCTCGTCGGGCGAGTCCTTGACGACGAGACGCGCCTGACCCGTCACCTCGTCAACCTCCTCGTCAACCGTCACGCCTTCCTTCAAGTCCTGGAACTTCACGTGGCCGGCGACCTCGGTCAAAATCGCGAAGGTGAACGGGTCCCAACTGGCGAGCAGTTGATCCTCGACCACTTTCGCGCCGTCCTCGACGAGGATGTGCGCGCCGTACACGATCTGGTAGCGCGCCACCTCGCGTCCGCGCGAGTCGATGATGGTCAGCGCGCCGTTGCGGTTCATCGCGATGATCTCGCCGCGCCGGTTCTTGACGAAGTTGACCTCGACGTACTTGATCGTGCCGTCCTGCCGCGCCTCGTGCTTCGAGGATTCTTCCAGGCGCGCCGTGCCGCCGATGTGGAACGTGCGCATCGTGAGCTGCGTGCCGGGCTCGCCGATACTTTGCGCGGCGATGACGCCGACCGCCTCGCCGATGTCCACGGGCTTGCCCGTGGCGAGGTTGCGCCCGTAGCACTTGATGCAACAGCCGCGGCGCGACTCGCAGGTCAAGACCGAACGGATGCGAACACGCTGCACGCCGCTGCGCTGAATCTCGGCGGCGAGGTCTTCGTTAATTTCGGCGTTCGACTCGACGATGATGCGTCCCTCGACGGGGTCGATCACGTCTTCGAGCGCCGTGCGACCGACGATGCGGTCGCGCAGTGACTCGATTTCCTCGCCGCCCTCGACGATAGCCGTCGAAGAGATGCCCTTCAATGTGCCGCAGTCGGGCTCCGAGATGATCACGTCCTGCGCCACGTCAACGAGGCGACGCGTTAGATACCCTGAGTCGGCGGTCTTGAGCGCCGTGTCGGCCAGCCCTTTTCGCGCGCCGTGCGTCGAGATGAAGTACTGCAAGACGTTCAGCCCCTCGCGGAAGTTCGAGCGGATGGGCGTCTCGATGATCTCGCCCGAAGGCTTCGCCATCAGTCCGCGCATCCCGGCGAGCTGGCGAATCTGCTGCGCCGTGCCGCGCGCGCCCGAATCCGACATGATCAGGATCGGGTTCAACTCGCCGGAGCTTTTCTCGCGCGCGTCCATCGCGAGGAACATCTCCTTCGCGACCTTGTCGGTCACCTCCGACCAGATGGCGATGACCTTGTTGTAGCGCTCCAGATTCGTGATCACGCCGTCTCGGTACTGCTTGTCAACCTCGATGACGTCGCGGTCGGCTTTGCCAACGAGCACCTTCTTCGCGTCGGGCGTGACGAGATCGTCGATGCCGATGCTGATGCCGGCGCGCGTCGCGTAGAGGAAGCCGAGGGTCTTGAGATCGTCGAGCATCTTGACGGTCATCTCGTGACCGAGCCGGAGGTGGCAGAAATTGACGATTGACTGCAAGCCCTTCTTCTTGAACGTGCCGTTCAGGTACGGCAGCCCTTCGGGGATCGAGTCGTTGAAGATGACGCGCCCCACCGTCGTGTTGATGACGCGCGAGATGTTCTCCTGCACGGCTGCGCGCATCACGTCCTGCGTGTCGTGCTCCTGCGTGAGATCGACGAAGTCGCCCGTCAGGCGCAGCTTAATCGGCGTCTGCGTGGTGACCTCTTTGGCGTCGAGCGCGAGCAAGACCTCGTCGGTCGAGGCGAAGACGCGCCCCTCGCCCTTCGACCCCGGACGGTCGCGCGTCAGGTAGTAGCAGCCGAGCACGATGTCCTGCGACGGCACCGCGATGGGCTGACCCGAAGCGGGCGAGAGGATGTTGTTCGACGCCAGCATCAAGACCGACGCCTCGATCTGCGCTTCGGGCGAGAGCGGGATGTGGACGGCCATCTGGTCGCCGTCGAAGTCGGCGTTGAACGCCGTGCAGACGAGCGGGTGAATCTTGATCGCCTTGCCTTCGACCAAGACCGGCTCGAACGCCTGAATGCCTAAGCGGTGGAGCGTCGGCGCGCGGTTCAAAAGCACCGGGTGCTCGCGGATGACCTCTTCGAGGATGTCCCACACGACCGGCTCCTGCCGGTCAACCATCTCGCGCGCCTGCTTGATTGTCGCGGCGTAGCCCTGCTTTTCGAGCTGGTTGTAGATGAACGGCTTGAACAGCTCAAGCGCCATCTTCTTCGGCAAGCCGCACTGGTGCAGTTTCAGCTCAGGCCCGACGACGATGACCGAGCGGCCCGAATAGTCAACGCGCTTACCCAGCAGGTTCTGGCGGAAGCGACCCTGCTTGCCCTTCAAAGTGTCGGACAGAGACTTGAGCGGGCGGTTGTTGACGCCGCGCAGGACGCGCCCGCGCCGACCGTTGTCGAACAAGGCGTCCACGGCTTCCTGCAGCATCCGCTTCTCGTTGCGCACGATGACTTCGGGCGCGCGCAGCTCCATCAATTTCTTGAGGCGGTTGTTGCGGTTGATGACGCGGCGGTAGAGATCGTTCAAGTCGGACGTGGCGAAGCGACCGCCGTCGAGCGGAACCAGCGGGCGTAGCTCAGGCGGGATGACCGGGATCACGTCGAGGATCATCCAGTTCGGCTGGTTGCCGGACTTCAAAAACGACGTGACCACTTTGAGCCGCTTGGAGAACTTGAGCTTCTTCTGCTGCGAGTTCTCGTCCTTCATCTTGACGCGCAGCTCGACCGACAGCTCCTCGATCTTGACCATCGTGAGCAATTCTTTGATCGCCTCGGCGCCCATCTTCGCGACGAAGAGTCCGGGGTAGTCGCGCATCAGCTCGCGGTAGCGCTCGTCGGTCAGGAGTTCCCTCTCCTTCACGGGAGCGTCGCCCGGATCGATGACGATGTAGGACTCGAAGTAGAGCACCTTCTCAAGCTCCCTCAAGGGGATATCGAGCAGGTGGCCGATGCGCGACGGGAGTCCTTTGAAGAACCAGACGTGCGAGCAAGGAGAGGCCAGCTCAATGTGGCCGAGCCGCTCGCGGCGCACCTTCGCCTGCGTGACCTCGACGCCGCACTTGTCGCAGATCACGCCGCGGTGCTTCATGCGCTTGTACTTGCCGCACAGACACTCCCAGTCGGTGACGGGGCCGAAGATGCGCGCGCAGAAGAGCCCGTCGCGTTCGGGCTTGAAGGTGCGGTAGTTGATTGTCTCCGGCTTCGTCACCTCGCCGTGCGACCAGTGGCGAATCTTCTCGGGCGAAGCCAGAGAGATGCGGATCGCCTCGAAGTTGGGCGCGATTTGCGTTCTGTCTTGCTGGAATCTGAACACGTTTTTATCTCCGGGAAAAGAAGCTGTTAGCTATTAGCCTTTAGCTATCAGCAAAACCCAATCGCTCAATCTCATTAGCCGTCCGCGAAACCGTTTAGCTAAAAGCTAACAGCTAATCGCTAACAGCTCCCTCATTCCGTCCCGCCGAGTAGCGCGGCGACGACCGGCTTGCCGGCGCCGTCTGAGGTCTCGTCGATCTGCGGCGCGTTCTTGTCGATCAACTCGACGTCGAGGCAGAGCGATTGCAGCTCGCGCACGAGGACGTTGAACGATTCGGGCACGCCGGGGTTGAAGTCCGCCTCGCCCTTCACGATCGCCTCGTAGATTTTCGAGCGACCCGCCACGTCGTCGGACTTCGCCGTGAGCAACTCCTGAAGGATGTGCGCCGCGCCGTAGGCTTCGAGCGCCCAGACCTCCATCTCGCCGAAGCGCTGGCCGCCGAACTGCGCCTTGCCGCCCAAGGGCTGCTGCGTAATCAGCGAGTACGGCCCGATCGAGCGGGCGTGAATCTTGTCGTCCACCAAGTGCGAGAGCTTGAGCATGTAGATATAGCCGATGGTCACCTTCTGCTCGAACGGCTCGCCCGAGAGCCCGTCGTAGAGGACGGTCTTGCCCGTCTCGGCGACGATCTCGGGCAGACCCTGCGCGCGCAGGAAAGCGCCCGCCTCGCGAATCTTCTGCTTGATCTCCGGCTCGGTCGCGCCGTCGAAGACCGGCGTCGCGAAGTGCATGCCGAGCACGCGCGCCGCCCAGCCCAAGTGGGTTTCAAGAATCTGCCCGACGTTCATGCGCGAGGGCACGCCGAGCGGGTTCAGGACGATGTCAACGGGCGTCCCGTCCGGCAGATACGGCATGTCCTCTTCAGGAAGGATGCGCGCGATGACGCCCTTGTTGCCGTGGCGACCAGCCATCTTGTCGCCGACCGAGAGCTTGCGCTTCATCGCGATGAAGACCTTGACCATCTTGATCACGCCGGGGGCGAGTTCGTCGCCCTGACGCAGCTTGGCGATCTTCTCCTCGTAGATGTCCGTGAGAATGCTGATCTGCCGCTCGGTGCGATCCTCGAAGTCTTTGACCTCCGCCGCCACGTCGATGCGCGTCGTCGTGAGCTGCGCCTTGCGTAAAGCCTTCGGCTCGATCCCGGCGAGCATCTCGCGCGTGATCGTGACGTTCTTCGGCACGCGCACTTCGCGATCGACCAGGAGATCGGCGGCGAGCTTGCGCCCGTCGAACAACTCGTAGATGCGCGCGTCGCGCTGCTCGCGCAGGATGCGGATTTCGTCCTCAAGGTCGCGCCGCAGACGCTCCTCTTCCTCCTGCTCGATGGCCAGCGAGCGCGAGTCGCGCTCCGTGCCCTTGCGCGTGAAGACCTGCACCTCGACGACCGTACCGTCGATGCCCGGCGGGCAGACAAGCGAGGCGTCTTTCACGTCGCCAGCCTTCTCGCCGAAGATCGCGCGCAACAACTTCTCCTCCGCCGTCAGTTGCGTCTCGCCCTTCGGCGTGACCTTGCCGACGAGGATCGAGCCGGGCTTGACCTGCGCGCCGATGCGGATGATCCCAGAGTCGTCCAGGTCGCGGAGCATGTTCTCGCCGACGTTCGGGATGTCGCGCGTGATCTCTTCGGGTCCGAGCTTCGTGTCGCGCGCCTCGATCTCCAGCTCCTCAATATGGATCGACGTGTAGAAGTCGTCCTTGACCAAGTGCTCGGAGACTAAGATCGCGTCCTCGAAGTTGTAGCCGCGCCACGGCATGAACGCCACGAGAACGTTTCGACCGAGCGCCAACTCGCCACGGTCGGTGCAGGGGCCGTCCGCGATGACCTGCGCCTTCGCGACGCGCTCGCCGACCGAGACGATGGGTCGCTGGTTGATGCACGTGTTCTGGTTCGAGCGCTTGAACTTCGTCAGCGTGTAGATGTCCGCCGTCACCTCGCGCGAGATCGTGCCGTC